>JAKSVY010000099.1 GCA_024413875.1 Bacilli bacterium | reverse complement strand
TAAAATCCTGTGGGTTAGGGTAACTATCGAATGAATTTCATGCGTTTCGCGTAATCTAACTATGTTAAAGTTGTAATTAATTATATTAATGAGTAAAATATTTGAGATATGAGAAAACGTCTTGGTTTATTAACTGTGTTACTTACGATTCCATTCATAAGTGGATGCTCATTTTTAAGCAATTCTAAACCTAGTGATAATCCTGGTGGAGATGTTACTGATGATACAGTTGATGTAGAAAATATTTCTTTATCTTTAACATCCTTAACTTTAGATGTAAATGAGACAAGTACGATTATAGCCACAATTTCACCTGAAAATGCGACAAATAAAACGATAACTTGGACTTCAAATAATTTATCAGTTGCCACAGTTAATAATGGTGTTGTTACTGCATTATCTTCTGGAGATGCTGTTATAACAGCAAAAACCTCAAATGACAAAACAGCTACATGTTCTGTGCATGTTAATGAGATTAACGTTAATGTTTTATCAATTTCATTAGATCAGACAGAATTAACACTAAATGTGGGAGATGAAGCTACAATTCTTGCTACAATAAATCCAGATGATGCGTCAAACAAAACTTTAACTTGGACTTCAAACAATTCATCAGTTGCCACAGTTAATAATGGTGTTGTTACTGCATTATCTCCTGGAGATGCTGTTATTACAGCAAAAAGCTCAAATGATAAAACGGCCACCTGTTCAGTACATGTTAATGAAATTATTCAACCAGATTGGTCTGAAACTGAAAAAGCAATATTTAATAGTCACTTATACGAATTCAAACTTCCATTTGTTGATGGCTTAACCGCAACATATGATAATAAACAAGATTGTGTTGTTGTTACAAAAGAATCAATGACACAGACTGATTTTGATGCATATGTCGCTTCCATTGTTGCATTAGGTTTTACAAAAGAAAACGGTCCAGACCAAAATACTTACACACTTTTAAAAGAATTTACTTATGGTGGAAAATTAAGAACAATTGAAATTGATATTTTCCTTCAAGAAGGTGCACTAGGTGCAGTTTGTTATGATCCATATCAATATGAATTTATTGAAGGATTTATTCCATATGTATTTCAAACTTTCTATTTTAAAGCTCCTAAAGCTCAAGTTCCTGATGTTCCAGGAGATAGATACATTTATGATACAAACAAATTAGAATATCAAAGTTTGTTAATCATTTATGCTGAAAATCAAACAAATTGCGAAGCAAGTTATGCTGAAGCATTGACCACAAATGGTTTTACAATTAGTGCGCAAAAGAATGAATATGATTATTTTGTTGCAGTGGATCCAGAAAAGATTGTCGAAATTGATTTTGCCTACGATGCAACCTCAAAAGTATTTACATTTATAATGCAGCCATACGCTAGTGGATGGCCTAGTGGAGCAATTAATTACTATTTGTCACAAATCTTACCAAAAGGAAGTTCAACCATCCTTCCAGAACTTGCAGGTGCAGATTTTTATGAATTTATTGATTCTTCATGGGATAGATACGGATATTTCTTCATACTTTGTGAGACAAACAATAATTTAGAATCAGCATACAAAGAAGCTTTGAATGGAGCGGGATATACTGTTTTTGATGACTCAGTTAATGCTGCAGGTAACTATTTTGCCATTTCTAGGGATGAAGATTTACTTGTTCAATATGAATATATTGTAGTTGAGTCGATATCAGGCGGCAATCCTTATAAACACATTGATGTATTATTTGAACCTTATTATCCACATGATGGAGCTTATATTGCCGAAAAACTACAATTAGTAGTCCCAGGAACAGAAACAGTTATTCCTGAGTATCCTGGATATGGTGAAGAAGTTTCGCTTTCTGACACGAACAAGCATTTAAACATTGTGATTCAATCTTGCACACGTGCTTCGCTCCAAACATATTTGAACACACTTGATCAAACTGATTGGAATGTGAAAACAATAAGTGAAACATTATGTAGTTATGAAGCAGTTTCTCCAAATAGAGACGTTATTTTAGAGACATCGCTCGCTGATGGAAGAATTCAACTTTCATTTAGTAAATACGAAGATAAATATTCTAGTTGGCCAGTTGATGGCATCGCAGAAATTTTAGAAGCTCTTGATTTAACTGGAACAGTTCCAGAATTTGAAGGAGCTTATGGATTTGACTATGAGCTCAATATTAGAGGCTATTATGATGTTGTTTGTTTTGTAAAAACAAATAAAGAAGAAGAATTGATTAGTCAATATATTAATAAACTTACTAATAACGGATGGGTTGCTGTCCAAGATGGTGAAGCAACAGTTTATGTACATCCTGGTTATACAATCGCACTTTATCCATATACTGAATATATTGGTGAAGGAAAAATCTTTATCGATATTTCGTTCGGCGATATTGTTGTTTACAATATAGACGCTAGAGACGCATTTAATAAATGGAAATTCGATAATGAAATTGAATCCAACATCATTTTACCTGGCATTAACATAACAGCAGATATAGTTGATTACAGT
This sequence comes from Bacilli bacterium, assembly GCA_024413875.1. The sequence continues at coordinate 1,486 of JAKSVY010000099.1, read as the reverse complement.
CTTTACGGTGATGAAGGTGAAACCTATTCTGGATATGAATTATTTGAACTTCTTGTTGATTTAGGTGATGCAAATATTAATGACGCTGCAGTAGAAGTGATTAATCAGTTTGTTGCTGATGGATGGGTTTATTCCATTGAAGATGAGTTTTATCACAAAGACACTTTATTTATGACTGCATATGAGTTTAATGGATATCTTGCAATTGATGTTTGTGCACCAATTCCAAAAAGAGATTTACTCACAGTAATGAATACATTCATTAATGATTTAGAACCTGAAGAAACTATAATATTACCAGAATCATTAAATATTGCTGATGAGTATTATCTTGAAATTGATAGTTATTACATTGGCTACTCCATTGATTTAACAACATATCTAACATTTTCTACTTCCACTCAAGCTAGTAATGCCTATACAGCGATTATTAATGCATTCAAAGCAAAAGGATGGACTCAAACAGATTCAAAATCAAAATCTATCACTTTAAAAGATTCATCTAATTCGCTTGAACTTTACGTTCAAAAAATAAATGAATCGTTATTGGTTCAATTTTCCGAACCATCATATTGGTAATAAAAAAGGAGATAAATATGAAAGTAGTTGTAGGAAACGAGAAAGAAATCTCAAAATTAATCGCAGAGGAATTCATTAAAGTTGTAAATGCAAAACCAAATGCAACTTTAGGCCTTGCAACAGGCACATCACCATTAATCGTGTATGCTGAACTTGCAAAAGCAAATAAAGAAGGAAGAGTTTCATTCAAAGAATGCGCTACATTTAATCTTGATGAATATATCGGGCTTGAAGGAACACACAATCAATCATACAGATATTTCATGAATGAAAATCTCTTCAATCACATTGATATTGATAAAGCCAGAACCCACGTCTTAAAAGGCGTTGGAGACTATGAGGCTTATATGCATGCCTACGATGATGAAATCGCTAAATTCGGGGGAATTGATATTCAAATCCTTGGAATTGGAAGTGATGGTCACATCGCATTTAATGAACCAGGTACATCATTTGATTCATTAACCCATATTGCAGAACTCACTGAACAAACTATCAAAGATAACTCAAGATTATTCAATGATATCAGTGAAGTTCCTACTAAAGCAGTTACAATGGGATTAAGAAGCATTATGAACGCTAAAAAGATTGTTTTAATTGCTACAGGGAAGAATAAAGCTCAAGCAATTTACAACTTGCTTAAGGGTCCAAAAACCGAAGCAGTTCCATGCTCAATTCTTCAAGATCATAAGGATTGCACAATCTATTGTGATGAAGAAGCTTATAGCTTAGTTAAATAAGTTAATACAAAGTATTAAAAAAGCTCACATTTATTTGTGAGCTTTTATTTAATTTAGTAAGAAGGCCCCCGCTTCAAGCTTGCTAAGCGACGGGATGAATTTCCAGTAAAATAACACTATCATTTCATTAGAAATGATAGTATAATATATGTATGGAAAAGAGAATA
>JAKSVY010000098.1 GCA_024413875.1 Bacilli bacterium | reverse complement strand
TAGAAATCAGAAATGAAACAGGTGAATATGTTGATGTTACAAGTGAAGAATCAACCTATGTTGAAGTCTTAGGTTTAGACTTTGACTTCAAGGAATCTGCTGTTGGACACCAATTCAAATTAACAGTTTCACCAGATGACGCTAAATACACAGGTAACTTCCAAGATGTTCTTGAATTCGAAGTTATTGATGCTTGGAACGTCTACACTGCTAACGATTTAGCTTATCTTGATAACTATGATGTTAATAGTGACAAGATTGATGCTGAAGATAGAGAGGCTCAAGGCGAACACATTTGTGACGTTTGGGCTGATAAGCGTTCATTCGAAATCGCTGATGATATCCACGGTATCGTTTTACAAAAAGACATCACTTTAACCAGTGCTGATTTACCAGAAATCTTAATTTGGTCTGAAGAAGAAGTTGAAGCATATAGAGCAGCAAACTCAGAAGACTTCACTACATGGGCAAAGAACTTATTCAAGACTGCTGAAGATGGATCATCAAGAACTGATGAAGAATGCTACGCATTAGCAAAAGCAAAAATGGTCGGTTCGTTAAAAGACTACATCAACATCTTTTCACGTATCACAGATGAAGATGAAACATTCAGAATCGAAGGTAACTACTTCAACCTCGATGTCTCTGGAATTAAGAAAATTGTTAAGTTCCGTGATAGAACATTAGTTAAGGCTAATACATCAAATGGTTCACACTCACAATTATTTGGTTTCCCAGGTGATGGCGGTATCGGTGTTTACTATAGTGAATGTTTCGTTCCATTCCAATTCCGTTCACAAGATGGTGAAATCATCATGAACAACTTCAATGTTAAGGGTAATGGTACAAGAGATAACTCTTCAGAAAACCTTGGTGGATTAATTGCTATCAAGTCTACTTCATTAGATCTTAAGGCAACTAACATTAACTCATCAGACACATTCATCACATTCTTCTCAAGACCTGCTGATGACGATGTAACTCAATCACACACAAAGATTGATCGTTCTAGATGGTACGACTCATATTCATCAATGCTTTACTTCCACGGCACAATTGATAACCAAATCTCTAACTCAATTATGATTGGTGCTGGTGGCGCATTAATGCTTATGTCTGAATCAGGTGCTCACAATAAAACAAACCACAGCGGCGCATCTGCTGATGTTACAAACTCATATCTCGAATCTTACTGTAATGGTACAGAATCATGGTTCGTCGATAAGAATGCTAGTGCATATGTTCCAATGCTTGCTTTATATCAAAACGGCATCCTTAACACATTAAAGGGACAATACGATACTTCAAGTAGCTTTGTTAAAGTCCAAAACAATGTTGGATATGTTAATATGATTGCTATCTCTGTTGATGGTGATGATCCATTCGGAAACACAATTGCTGCAGGTGATGCATTAACTGGTCACTTAACAATTGATGAACAAAGCATTCTTGATTACTCTGATCTCACATCTACAACAGGTGCTTTATATCCATTAGCTGCAACAATGTCTGCTATGGGACAACAAGGTATGCTCTTTAAATCATCTGCTGGTGGTATGGCTGCTGCAGGCGATACAAAGGGTAACGAAATGCTCGCATACTCAAGAACATTCGCAGCATTACCTTCTGCAAATAAAAACGCATTAGTTAATGCATTTGCAGCACAAAGCCCTCAACTTGGACAATTAGCAAGCGCTAACTTATTCCCAGCATCATATACAAAGAATATGATTTCACCAGCTCTAAGATCAAACGGTGTTACACCAGTCGCAGAAGAACTCGATAACAACTTAACAGCTCTCACATCTGGTGACTATATGGCCATCTCATTACAAGCTGACCCAAGATTACAATACATTGGTGTTGTCCTTGGTTATAACGCTTAATTATATTAATTTATAAAGCATTGGAATGGTCTTGGCCATTCCTTTGCTTTCAATAAAGCAAAAATGTGTATATAATATACGCACACGAAAATTATGAATATAGCAATTTTATACTTAATAACATTCATAACTGCTATCCTCCTTGTTGGCGGATACTCTTTTGTGCGTGTTGGCTTAAAGAAAAAAGATAAATACGAAACAATCAAGAAATGGTACGTTCTTGGTTCTATCATCTTCTTTATTTCAATGTTTGTTGTTTCATATTATTGCCAAGACAACGCGATGATTTCTCACATGAAAGGACATGATAGCGCTTATCTTGAAGGAGGTTTAGTTGCTCTTGTTGGAGTTCCTTATGGGGATAACAAAGCCGCTAACTTCTTTGCTCTTTTCCAAGTAATATTACTATACCCTTCTGTTTTAGCATTATGTTTAATTCCGTTCTACCCTTTCAAGACCGGAAAAAGAATTGCTAAATACTTCATTCCTGTCATTGCTTTTGTTCAATCAGCATTTTTATTCAATCACTTAAATGCCATTTATGGTTCTATAGCTATTAACTTCAAGCAAATACTTTCATCTTTGCAAATGGGCGCTTTCTTAGGTTCATCAGTAATCTATTCATGGAGCATTTTTAAAGATGAGGATATTTCATTTAAAAATGAACAAAATAAAAAGTTAAGCATTGCACACTTAGTTATCTTTACTTTTGTTCTCCATTTATTTGTTACCCCAATTTATACAATGGCAGCATTGATTCCAAATGACTTCAAGTTCTTTGGAAGAGCAATTATGAACTGGCATGTTCTAGATTTCTCACTCGTCCATCGTATTGCTTTATATTTAACACTAGGTGTTCCAGTAATCATCTATTTCTTGTTTAGAAATAAAGAAAAGAGCGCAAGAGAATTTGCTATATTATTTGTTACTCTTGGCGCATTAATCTTATTCTCTTCAACCGAAAACCTCGAAGGAATGTTCCCAATGGGTGGAGACGGAATTAGACATGTTAGTGCTAAAGACTTGCCTATTCATCTTTGCCATACAGCTTTATATGTCACTCCGTTCTGTATTATTACTAAGAACAAAAGATTATTCTATTTCACATACTTTATTAACGTATTTGGTGCGTTAATGGCAATGTTGATGCCTAACTATAATGAATATTATAGTGTGCTTCACCCAACTATTTCACACTTCTGGGCTAACCATATGATAGCGTTCTATTCACCACTACTTTGTGTTGCGTTACGTTTATTTGAAAAACCTAAATTCAAACAAATGTTATGGTCATTATTATTCTTCTTAGCCTACTTTGTCTTAATCGTATTCGCTAATGCATGGTTATCTAACTATGTATCAGGATTCAACCCAAATAAGATTGGTACAGGTACTGACTACTTATTTATTAACGGTGACTTTATCTTGGGTAAATTAGGTGATGATTCAAAAGTATTACTTAATACTAAGTTGGTCTGGACTTGGGGCAGTTGTACATTTGTTATTTATCCTTTATATCAAGTACTCTTCTATTTAGGATATGTCGCTATCGCATTTGCAATGTGGTTCTTATATTCATTGTTCTTCAGGATTGCTGATGCTCACAATGACTTAAGAGTTAAGTTATATATCGCAAGAAAAGAAAAAATATCATTCAAACAAAAACAAAAATTACTGGAGGGAAGAAACATGGATCTTAAAGAAACTGAAGCCAAGCTTGAACTTATTCATTTCTCAAAACGTTACGGAAATTCCGATGTTTTAAGTGCAGATGATGTTAACCTCACAGTAAATGCTGGAGAAATATTTGGCTACCTTGGTCCTAACGGAGCAGGTAAATCAACATGTATTAAGACTATCATTGGTATTCAACCAGTTACTGATGGCGAAATCAAGGTATGTGGTTTTGATGTTACTGAAGAACCAGTTATTACAAAACGTTTAATTGGTTATGTTCCTGACCACTACGCTTTATATGAAAAATTAACAGGTCGTGAATATATTAACTATATTGCAGATCTTTATGGTGTCTCTAAAGAAGATAGAGATATGAGAATCGCTAAGTATGTTGACCTATTCGAGTTAACACAAGCATTCGATAACAGAATGCAAACATACTCACATGGTATGAAACAAAAGATGACCATTATGGCAGCGTTAGT
>JAKSVY010000097.1 GCA_024413875.1 Bacilli bacterium | reverse complement strand
TACACAACTGCTGAAGGTCAATACTCTAAAGTATATGATTTAGATGAAGATGTAGGTGCAGGTCTTCCATTCAAAGTTATTTGTGACGCAGGATATGGCGTTAAAAATATCGAAGTTACTCCAGCAACTGTTGATTCTCAAAAGACATACAAAAACATTAAAACTCCAGAAAATACAAAAGTTGAAAACGGCTATAAAATTACTTGGGTCTATACTGATATTCAAGTAAAAGTTAATGTCGTTAGTGCTTCTGAATTATTACCTGGACGTAAAGTTACATTTAATGTTCCAACAGGTGCTCAATTAACAGTTTATAAAGACAAGAACTTTACTGTTGTTGATCCAACTGCTGATTATTATTTAACAAGAGATTCTGATGGTACTCCTGAAGCCGATGGTGGTCTTCCATACTCAACTGGTGCTAAAGCTGCTATTTATTTCAAAGTTTTAGTTCCTGCTGGAAAAACATTCACTGTAACTATTGACCCAAAAGAGGCTGTTAACAAATCAGAAGCTGCAAATGCTGAAATTGCAGGATCTTGGAAAATTACAAAGATTACTGCAGATATCAACATTACTATCGCAATCGTTGATGCACCTGCTGCTTAATCAATATTACAAAATCATATAAGGGGCTACTTAGTAGCCTCTTTTATTTATATTTTTAACTTGTGATTAAAAGTTAATTATATTAGAATAATCAAGCAAGATATCCCCTTAGCTCAGTTGGTAGAGCAACTGACTCTTAATCAGTGGGTCTAGGGTTCGAGTCCCTAAGGGGGTACCATTTGATTATTAGCCTTGTTAATTCAGGGCTTTTATTTTACCCTTTTTCCATTCATATTTATGTTGTTTAATGGATTATGTTAATTTATAATAAATTAAGAAAAATATGAAACAACCAACAATTGCTACTCTTAAAAAATATCTTGCCGCTATGATGAAAATCAAAAAGAAGTACGTTACTTCTGATAGACTTTCTAAAGTAGTGGGTGTTTATCCTGAAGTCATTAATGAGACATTTTCTTATTTTGATCCAATGGTAAATATGGATTATGAATATAACCTAATGGAACTAGTTCCTCAGATAAAAGATTATATTGAAGGCATTGAGGAAGAAAAAGCAAAAGCAAAGGCTAGTAAACCTGCTATTCAAAGGAATGTTGTTAGAAAAAATGATGTTTCTAAATATGAAAGTGTTGGAGATTTTATTTATCAAAAGATGACAATTGGTGGCATGCTTGATAAATACATAACCTTAACAGATTCTGATTTAAAAATTCTTAAAAAACTTGTTATTGAAGAACAAGCAAGTAGAAAGAAAAAGAAGTAAAACTCTAGTGAAAAGGTCATTAGAGTTTTTATTTTTTATAAAATAACATTGTTGCTTGTATTTACATATAAACAAGTTTATATTTAATTTGGTATTTTAAGGAGGAAACAATATGCCTGAAATTAAGAAAACAATGCTCTCAGTCGACGGAAACACTGCTGCAGCATTAGGATCTTACAATTTTATCGAAGTAGCTGGCATCTATCCTATTACTCCATCATCTCCAATGGCGGAAAATATTGATGTCTATGCTTCACAAAACAAAAAGAACTTTTTTGGATCTGTAGTTAAAGTTAGTGAAATGCAATCTGAAGCTGGTGCTTCTGGTACAGTTCACGGTGTCTTACAAGCTGGTAGCTTAGCTGCTACATACACAGCTTCACAAGGCTTATTATTAATGATCCCAAACATTTATAAATGGGTTGGTGAACTTCTCCCTGCAGTCTTACACGTATCTGCTCGTTCATTAGCAACAAGAGCTCTTTCAATCTTTGGTGACCACCAAGATATTTACGCTATTAGACAAACAGGTATCGCAATGATCTGTTCCCATTCCGTTCAAGAAATTGCTGATTTAACAAACGTCTCTCACTTAGTTGCTATTGACGCAAGTTACCCAGTATGTCATTTCTTTGATGGCTTCCGTACATCACACGAAATTCAAAACGTTGAATTCGTTGATGATAATGAATGGAAGAAACTTCTCAACATGGAAAAGGTCGAAGAATTTAGAGCTAGAGCTTTAAACCCACACACTCACCCAGTCACACGTGGTGGTGCTGAAAACGACGACGTTTACTTCCAAGGTAGAGAAGCACAAAACAAAAAATTAGACGAAGTTTTAGCAGTTGCTGAAAAATACTTCGCTGAAGCAACAAGATTAACAGGCAGAAATTACGCTCCATTTACATATTATGGTGCTAATGATGCTGAAAGAGTTATCGTTGCAATGGGTTCTGTTACAGAAACTATTCAAGAAGTTATCGATGACTTATTAGCAAAAGGAGAAAAAGTCGGTTTAGTAAAAGTTCACTTATACCGTCCATTCTCTGCAAAACACTTAGTAAAAGTTTTACCTTCAACAGTTAAAACAATTGCAGTCTTAGACAGAACTAAAGAACCAGGTGCTACTGGCGAACCTTTATACGAAGATGTTGTTGCTGCATTAGCTGAAGAAGGCGTTAAAGCTGAAATTATCGGTGGTAGATATGGTTTATCTTCAAAAGATACTCAACCAAAAGATATGAAAGCTGTATATGATTTCATGGCTCGCGAAGATAAATGGAATCACTTCACAGTTTCTATTAACGATGATGTTACACACTTAAGCATCCCAGTGGATGACAATTATCACGTAGCTGGTGACTACACATCTTGCTTATTCTATGGTTTAGGTTCAGATGGTACAGTTTCCGCTAACAAATCCTCCATTAAGATCATTGGTGATGCAACTGGTCAATATGCTCAAGCTTACTTCGCATATGACTCAAGAAAAGCTGGTGGTGTTACACGTTCTCACTTAAGATTCGGTAAATCACCAATTAGATCAACATATTACGTACAAAACGCTGACTTCGTTTCTTGCTCACTCGATTCATACTTATACAAATTCGATATGATCAAGAATTTAAAGAAGGGTGGTACATTCTTACTTAACACAGATTTAAATGATGCTGACTTAATCGCATCTATGCCAAACCGTGTTAAATACCAATTAGCAACAAAGAATGCTAAATTCTATGTTGTCGACGCAAACAAAATTGCAGCAGAAATTGGTATGGGTAGACGTACAAATACAATTCTCCAAGCTTCATTCTTCTATCTTAACCAAGACATCATGCCATATGATGAAGCAAATAAATGGATGAAGAAATTTGCTGAAAAATCCTACGCTAAGAAAGGCCAAGACATTGTTGAAATGAACTGGAAAGCTATTGACGCAGGTACACAAGGCTTAAGAGAAATCGCAGTTGACCCAGAATGGGCTAAACTCGAACCAAAGGTTGAAACAAAATTAACTGGTGATGATTACTTCGATAGCTATGTTGCTGTTATGGGTAACTTAGGTGGTGATGACCTCCCAGTTAGTAAATTCATGGAATACGAATTACTCGATGGCACAATGAGAAATGATATTACATTCAAAGAACAACGTAGTATCGCTGACAGAGTACCATTATGGCATAAAGACGCATGTATCCAATGTAACCAATGTGCATTCGTATGTCCTCACGCTACATTAAGACCAATCCTCTTAGATGAAGCTGAATACGAAGCTGCTCCAGAACTCGTTAAAGGTGATGTCCTTAACGCTATGGGCCCAGGCTTAGCAGGCCTTAAATACCGTTTACAAGTTTCTCCAAGAAACTGTGTCGGTTGTGGTTTATGTGTTTCTGAATGTCAAGCAAACAAGATGGGTAAAGTTGCTCTTGAAATGGTCGAAGCAAAATCTCAATTCCCACAAGAAGAAGCTGCAGCTTACTTATACAAGAAAGTTACATACAAAGCAGATAGACTTCCAGCAGCACTTCAAGCAACAGTTAAAGGTGTTGGTTTCTTAATGCCTTACATGGAAATCTCTGGCGCTTGTGCTGGATGTGGTGAAACTCCATATTATAGATTAGTATCTCAATTATTTGGTAAAGATATGCTTGTTGCTAACGCAACTGGTTGTTCTTCCATTTACAGTGGTTCTACTCCATTAACTCCTTTCTGTACAGATAA
>JAKSVY010000096.1 GCA_024413875.1 Bacilli bacterium | reverse complement strand
CACCAACATATGGGAAGCCCATTAATAAAAGTGACCATCTAGATAATGATTCATCGTGCAAGAAGTTAATTGGTTGATATCCAGGTTTAGCAACTGTAGTACCTGTTTTAAAGAATAAGATTAATTGATTTAAAACACCTGTATCTCCAAAGATACCGACTTTCCAAATAAGCAATGTAGCAATACCAGGGACAACAGCAGGGATGAACATCAATGCTCTTAATACACCTGATAATTTATGATTCTTAATAATAGATAAGAAGAAAGCGAAAATGATAGGCGGAACAATGCCTAAGAATAAGTCAAAGACAAGGAAGAAGGCTGTGTTACCAAACATGAGCCAGAACTTACTATCATTAAAAATTTCAATATAATTACCAAAAGTATTCCAAATATAGGAAGGTTTTTGTTGAGTATAGCTAAAGAAGGAGAAGGAAATAGAACCAACTGCTTCAATATAACAAAACATAATAAGTGCTGCGATGAATGGAATCAAAGCAACATAAGTCCATTTATTACGTTTTAAATCTCTTTGAATTACTTTGAGTTTGAGCATTGTTAATGTTCTTTTATAAGCCTTAAGAGAGATTAATAAGACAATAATTGAAACCGCAAATAAAGCAATACAAGCAACGAATAAAATAACAAAGAATATACGGTATTGATAAGTTGATGGATTAACAACACTGATGACAAGTGGGAAACTTGCAACGTTTTTGATTGTACGTTTTTCAATTTGATACATACCAGCAATACGAGAACCATCTTTATTAGAGACAAATGATCTAACATCGTATTCTAATGCAAATCTAATCTTTTCAACCGGTTCTTCGCCATTGATATCAACGATAGAAATCTTTTGGCTAGAATAGAAATATACTTGGATAGTATTAGTTACTTTTTCGTACCTAATATTGCCTTTAATATCGTAGAAAGAAACGCCTTTATATTTAACATTTGTTTCTGTTGCAATATCTAAAAGTGTTTTGTTTTCATTCGCATGTAATGCAGCAATCTTATCAATTGAATATGTGAAAAGTGTATTGCTCTTTAAATCAAGATAATATACGACTTTATCTTTAGTAGAATATGCTCCACCACCCATTGTTTGGTTAGAGCCAACATTAACATCTAAGTTATATCTATCATCGTAATGATCTGATTCAATAACATAGATTTCTTTAACTGGGTCATATTCTTTTACCCAAGTTTTAGAATTTTTAAAATCTTTAGCGGCAAGTTTGAGCTTAGTAACATATTCAGTATCACCATAAGCGATTTGATACATTTGTTTAATAGCAAAATCAGATGCAGCAGTGATAGTTTCATCATCAACACCCAATTCAGCTTTTTTATCAGTATCAGCAATGAGTTCAGCTTTCATTGCTTCATCAATAAATTTATTTGCATCGTTTAAATAGTTTATTTGCTCACTACCATCATCATAATCGAGGAAGTTTTTGTTCCATCTAGTCAACCCTTGACCAGTTAAAATAGAAACATATTCACCATCGATAGCGAAGTCGTAAACATGTCTTTTTGTCGTGACTTTATTTATCAAATAGCAGTTCTTACCATATTCGACTTTTTGATCTTTATTAGGTGCATCTAAAGAGATTAATGTTTTGCTTCTTAAAACACCGTTATTTAAATTATTAACATCATAAACATTAATAACGAAACTACTGTCGTTTGAGAATAATGCGTATAATTCATTATCACTTACAGCAAGGCAAGAGATTCTGTATTTAGATTTATAAAGTTTATCTTGGATATAAATTCTTTCAGTTAACCAGTAATGTTCATTTAATGTTAATTGGTTATCAGCGAAGTCGTATTTAAAAATATCGCCATCGCTATCAAAAACTAATAAATAACCATCATCACTACTAGTTGCTTCATAATGGAGAGTAACATCTTCAAAATTAGAATTATAGTACTCGCTATTATCTTTGAGCATTCCTCTGATTTCTTGTTCATAAGGAATGGATTGAAGAACTTCGTTATCTTCCATTGAGAATCTTTGAAGAGTCTCACTATTAGCAGCAGCAAATTCATCACCATTATTGAATGATGTGAAAGTTTTAATCGAATCGGTATCATCACCATTAATCCCCATTACTTTATTAGCACGTGGAGTGAAGATACCAGTCAATACTGTGCCTAATAAGAAAAACGCAGCAAAACCACCAAAGAGGACACAAGTCGACTTTGCTTTCTTTTTATCGTTTATAGTTACTGCGCGTTTTTCGTTAATCATGAATTATAAATTTCCTTCTGGATTTTTATACATATCTTCAGGCCAACCGTGATCACTATCTTTGCACATAGATTTGTAATCTTGGAAGCAGAAGTCTGACCATTCAGCACCGAAAGATGCGACGTCATATTTAGTTGTAGAATTTAATAATTTGTTCCATAAACCAACAATGTTAGCTTCTGTTTTATCATAACCATTGAAATATCTAACACCGTAAGAAAGGAATGTATTAGGGTCAACGTTACCATTGAATTCAATGCCGCCTTCTTCTGCGTCATCAAAGAAGTTAACCCAGCTTTCTGGAATGTTAACTAAATCGTTATCAACTGTTGTTAAACCCTTAGGTGTAATGTGATCTTCACTTTCTGCTAAGCCTTTGTAATAGATTGTTTGGCCGTATGGAGAAAGGAAGAATTTAACAAAGTCTTTATTTAATTCATTTTGAGCAACATCTTCTTGGCTAACGATAGATACGAAACCGCCGTTACCACCGATATCACGTGTAATTGTTGTTTCTTTAACAATCTTATCACCGACATCATATGCACCTGTTGAAGATGCTTTTGTATATGTACCAGAAACCATTTGTGGATAATCAAAATATCCTAATTTGAATGTATCTGTTTCACTACCTTTATATTGGATACCCTGACCTAAATAGTCGAGAATGATTTGAGCACTTGCTTTTCCTTCGTTTTGATTTCTAAATTGTGTACGAACAGCAGCAAATTCTGTATCAGCAACGTTCTTGATGAAGTGGCCTTTCATCTTTGCTAATTGTTTAACAAAGTCTTGATATACTTCACTCTTGAAGCCAACATAACCAGGACCAAATGATGTTTGTTCATCAAATAATAAGTTCAATACTTTACAGTTCTTTGTTCCGAAACCTTGGTTATTTTCAACAACCTTATCTGTTTCATCATAGAATGGCCAAGTTTTATTAATATCACCTGATTGGACATATTGATAGAATTGACGATAGTAATAGTCACCATAAATACGTAATAACCATGTGAATTGTAATGATTTAATTGATGATTGAGATAATGAAATACCTAATGGGTTTGTATATCCAGCTTCTTCCATTTTAGAACATAAATTGATTAAGTCATCCCAAGTAATTGGATAGCCAGCTTCTCCGTTAGCGTTTACATATCCTTTTGCAGCAGCAGCTTCTAAAGCAACTGTATTAACAAACCAACATGATTGCATGTCTTCTGTTGAAAGGATGTAATGGTCACCCCAAGATTTATCAGAGTCGTAGTTATAATATGCACGTCTAGAAAGAGTATCACTCCATCTTTCGTTTTTATCACCACACCAAGCATTTGGATCGTTGATGAATGTATGGAAGTCAATACAAGCTTTTCTTGTTTTTCCATAGCCTAAGTTACCTTCAACGATATCCCATTCAGAACCACCTGTTCTAATTGCGTTTTCAAGTTCTTGATTTAAACGAGTGCCGTATTCAGAACCAGCAATTCTCCAGTTGATGTTAACTTTAACAGCGTTGCTTTGTAATCTTGTATATTCATCTGCAACAGCTTGCCAACCAACGTGACGACCTTCGAAGTCTAAACAGACATCGATTGTTCCGCTTCTTTGCTTAATGCTGTCTTTTGATGGGATGTAATCACTGTCGATGCCTAATTCAGCAGCAGATAATGGATCAACTGTAATTGTTCCTTTACCACCTTCGTTACCGCCGCCACCATTACAAGCTGTAATAGCGAAGCCTATAACTGCTAATGCTGATAAGAATAATTTACTTTTCTTCATTCTTTGAATCCTCCTTGATTCTTAAT
>JAKSVY010000095.1 GCA_024413875.1 Bacilli bacterium | reverse complement strand
AAAAGAGATTTGATTAGTTCTTGATTATTCATTTAGGGTGATTTCTCCTTGTAATCATTATATAACTTTCACCCTAAAAGTAAAGCAATTATTTAGGGTGATATTTATTAAAATTTTATTGCACAGTTTCACCCTAAAATTTAATTAAACAAAAACAAGCACCATTTAAGATGCTTGTTTAATTGTTTTGTAATTAGATAATCTTTTTGTAGTTAAGTTTGAATGCTGCTGCGACTTCTTTTAATTGATCATCAGTAATGCATTGCTTCATATTGTCCTTAACAAGGAAGTAAATGATAGCAGCTTTTTCAACTGTTTCAATTAAACCGAATGCTTCATCAACATCGTGGCCAACGCCGAATACACCATGCATACCCCAGATAACACAGCGGTATTGTTTCATCTTTTCACATGTTGCGTCACCGATTTCTTTTCCACCACAGACCATCCAAGGGACATAGCCGACACCTTCTGGGAAGACAACAATTGATTCTGTTTGCATCTTCCATAAGACTTTTGTGATTTCATCTTCATCTTCAGGAAGGACAAATGATAATGCTAATGTGTGAGTAGCGTGGCAGTGGATAACAACACGATGTGCTGGATCAATTGCGAGTCTTACTGAGTGGTTTTCTAAGTGAGTTGGAAGTTCACTTGTTGGGTTCTTTCCATCAACTAAACCCCAAACAAGTTCAGCACCCTTACCATCTTCAGTAACACGGATGATACCAAGGTTAACTGCTGGATCAACTTCAACGTTTTTGAAGTATTTACCTGTACCAGTAACTACAATGTATTTACCAGCTAAGTTCTTAACTTCAACACCACCAACATTGATAGGTCTAATAGCCTTTGTTGGAATGTATTCTTTAACTTCTTCATCAGTTAAGATAACTGAGATATTACCACCGTTTCTTTCATCCCATCCTTGGCGGTACATATTTGTTGTTGCGCGAATAACTTCAACAACAGTAGGGCAACTTAATACTTTATCTGTCATTTTAAATAATCTCCTTAGTTACGTTTTGATAAGACTTCTTGTTCGTATTTCTTACAATCTTCGAACCATTCTTCATCTGATGGAACGCCTTGCTTTTCAAGGTATCTTTCCCAAACAGCGTCAAATGGAAGTGTCTTAATTGCTTCAGAAACTACAAGTGCAGAAGTGAAGTCTTCTTTATCTTGATATTCTTTTAACATATCCCATGGTGTAAGTAATGCCTTGAGTAATGCTTTTTCCATATTACGTGCACCTAATGTAAGAGCAGCAACTCTGTTGATTGATGCATCGAAGTAGTCAAGACCAATATATGATTTTTCAGCAGCGTTGCATCTAATTAATTCATTAGCAACATCTTGTAATTCATCATTTAATCTAAGTACGTGGTCACTATCCCATCTAACTGGACGTGATACGTGGAATGCAAGCTTAGGTGAGAAGAGAAGTAATGAAGGAATCTTATCTGCAACATTTTCAGTTGGGTGGAAGTGTCCTGTATCAAGTAAGCAAAGGAGATTGTTCTTCATTGCATATGATAAGTAGAAATCATGGCTTCCAGTAGTGTAGCTTTCAACACCGATACCGAAGACCTTTGATTCAACTGAATCTTCCATATATCTTCTATCCATCTTAACAGCGAAGATTTGATCTAATGAATCTTTAAGTCTTGCTCTTGGACCCATTCTATCTCCTGGAATATCTTTTAATCCATCTGGTACCCAGAGGTTGCATAATGACTTTTGGC
The DNA here is from genome assembly GCA_024413875.1 of Bacilli bacterium. Next base: position 2,327 of record JAKSVY010000095.1, on the reverse strand, counting down.
CGAGTTCCTTGCCAAGATATTCAGCAACTCTACGTGAGTTAATAGCGTGTTTAATCCAGTAATCTCTAACACTTTTATCTGGTGAAGAAAGTGTTAAACCATTCTTTACCATTGGGCTTGAGAAGAATGTTCCATTGTAGTCTAAACCAATGTTTCTTGACTTAGCGTATTCAACCCATTTAACAAATTGTTCTGGGCCAACTTCAGCACGATCAACAACCTTATCACCGACTTGATAGATAGCGTGTAAGTTAACTTTCTTTGAACCAGGAACATAAGATAAAACTTTATCTAAGTCTTGTGTTAATTCTTCAAAGTTTCTTGCTTTACCTGGATAGTTACCAGTTGTTTGGATACCACCTGTTAATGGTCCTTCACTTTCGAAACCTTGAACATCATCAAGTTGCCAACATTGAAGAGAGATTTTGATGTTTGCTAATCTCTTAATAGCCTTATCAACATCAATTCCATACTTGGCGTATTTTTCTTTTGCGTCTTTGTAAACTGCTCTGTTTGACATAATTTTCTCCTTTACAGTAATTTAGCAAATTTTTTATATCTTTCTTTCCAGACACCTTCATCTTCTGGAAGGAATTCTTTACTTTCAATAGTGTTAGAAACAATTGCTCTTGCTTCTTTAACATCCTTAACATCTTTTAATGCGATTAATTGAGTAATAACGTTACCTGTAACAGTTGCTTCAACTGGTCCAGTTGTTACTTTAATACCCGAAGCGTTAGCGATGTATTGATTTAAGATCTTGGCTTGGTTAGCTCCACCGGAGATAACAAACTTATCGAATGTATTTCCAGTAGTGTCTTCAAGTTGTTTTTTAATTTGAGTGTATTTAATTGCGAGTGATTGATAAATTAAATCAGCATATTGTCCTTTAAATACAGGCTTAGGTTGATTTGTTTTTTCTAGATACTTATCAATCTTTGCAATCATATTCTTTGGTTGGAAGAAGATAGGGTCATCGAAGTTAATGCAACCTTCATATTTAGGAGCTTCATTGATTAATCCTTCAAGCTCACTTGCCTTAACTGGTTCTCCTTGCGCTTTCCATTCTTTTAATACTTCGTTAAGAGCGAACATACCCATTGTATTCTTCAAGAATGTAATAGTGTTGTTATAACCAAGTTCATTAGCGAAGTTATACTTGAATGACTTTTCTGAATTGAAGTAAGTTGGAAGCTCCGCGCCGACAAGTGACCAAGTTCCACTTGAGACAAAGATTGATTTATTGTCTACTGGCATACCAAGAACAGCATCCGCTGTATCGTGGCTACAAGTTGCAATAACTGGAACCTTTTTACCAACGATATCTTCTTTTAAGTAACCAATTAATTCACCTGGGTTAATAAGTGGTGCAAAGATATTGGTTGGAATATCTAATTTCTTAAGGAATTCTTCTGATAACTTCATTGTAGTTGAATCAAGAAGGCCCATTGTAGATGCGTTAGTGATTTCATGTCTCTTATTACCTGTTAATACATATGCGATGTAATCAGGAATCATAAGAAGTGTTTTGTTTGTTCTTTCAAGTTTACGATTTGCAAAGTCATCATAAAGTTGATAGATGGTATTGAATTGTGCGAATTGAATACCTGTTTTAGCGTAAAGTTCTTTAAATGGAATAATTTGGTGAACTTGTTCGCTTGATTTAGCGGTTCTATTATCTCTATATGAATATGATCCTGGGACTAAGCCACCATTATCATCAATATAGACATAATCAACACCCCAAGTATCAATACCAATAGATGCGATATCAGGATATTTCTTGAATGATTCTTTAACACCATCAAGAATGGAATTAATAATGAAATCTAAGTTCCAAGATAAGCCATTATCTGAATAAATGATTTCATGATAAAAACGGCTTGTTTCTTCATAAGTGAGTTTGTTATCACTATGATCGATTACGATGGTGCGGCCGCTTGACGCACCAATATCAATTGCGAGTACTTTCATATAATTAAGATTATATACCTAAATGATTAAATGATTATATAATGAGTGAAACATTGAAAAACAATCATTAAAACAATAAAATATAATCATAAATAATCATATAGGAGTGTAAATATGCTCGAAAACGAAAGACAAATCAAGATTATTGAAATATTAGAAAAAGAAAAGAAAGTCACTGTTAATGATTTAGTTAAAACACTTTTTGTAAGTCCTGCCACAATTAGAAGAGATTTATCTGAAATGGCGAGTAGAGGACTTCTCAAACGTATTCATGGTGGCGCAATCCTTTATGCATCAAGCTCACAAGAATCATCTATTTTAATTAGAGAAAATTCTAATAAAGATGAAAAATT
>JAKSVY010000094.1 GCA_024413875.1 Bacilli bacterium | reverse complement strand
TCTGAATAAATATATTCACCATTATTTTCAAAATGCATAAATAATGATTTAACAAATGTTTTTGCAGTGAATTCAAGAACTAACTTATGTTCAGTAGATTCAACAACTTTATATTCATATTCAGAAGTAAATGGAACATGTGAATAGAAATTAGGAGAATATAAAGTCTTAGTGTCTAAATAAGTAGCAACTAGGTAACAATCTTCTCTAACTTCAAAGTCTAATTCCATCTTTTGAGCTTTTTTATTTGATAGGCCTTTGAATGAAACATTCATTGTATTAATAACTTTACCGTCGTATGTCTTTTGTTCTACTTTAACAGGTAAATCAAAGACATCTAATGTGTCGTTAACAGCAAACACATTAGTTTTTCCATTTTTCTCAACATAGAATGAGACATATTTGCTTTGATAGCATTTACCTAATTGATAGAATGCTTGTTTTGGTTCTAAGAAATAGTCAACAATTGACCAAGTACCACTAGGCCAAATATCATCAAACATCCAGTTTAAGAAACCAGAAGTTTGACCTTTATGCGCTCTTGTGTAATCAGCTTCAGCACGTAATGCTTCCGCGTGAGCCATCATGCCCTTAGGAATAAAGTCTTCTAATGAAGTTGCTTCACCATATAATTGTTTTGCGTATTCTGCTTCTCTATGTGGGAAATCCATTGGAACACTACCATAAGGGTTTTCCATGAATCTATCTTTCCACATATAGTCCATAGGCCATAGGTTTTCCTTAGGGAAAATCTTCTTCATTCCTTCTAAAGAGCATGGACCCATAACTGCACATTCAGATACGAATGGAACGATGTTTTGAGCAAGTGATTCACGATATTTCATCATGCCGTTATTTAATAACGCCATTTCAAAACAGTTATGATGTGATTCACCACTAGTCTTATCATTACCAATATCTGTTAATGAATATGGTGATTGACGTCTATATGGACGTGTATCATCAAGATTCATAATGAATCCATATAATAAGTTATTTACGAAGAAATCGCCGTGTGTAATGGCTAAACCATAACATCCAGTTTTTTCATTACCACCACACCAATAGATGATAGATGGGTGATTACGTAATCTAATAATTTGATATTCAATTTCTTGTAATGTGTTATCGACAAATTCTTGATTTTCTTCTGGGATATCAGCACAAGCAAAGCACATATCTTGCCATACCAATAAACCGAGTTCATCACAGATGTCATAGAACTTATCTTTTTCATACATGCCACCACCCCATACACGAATAGTGTTGAAGTTGTGTTCTTTTGCTAAATTGAGTAATGCTTCGTATTTTTCGTCTTCAACCGCGCCTGTAAAGCATTCGATTGGGACCCAGTTACTGCCTTTAATAAAGACTGGTTCATTATTGATATAGAATGTAAATCCAATCTTATCTTTATCGACAGGTTTTTCTTTTGCTTGAACTGTTCTAAATGCTAATTTGCCTTCTTTAACTGAAGTAACCTTACCATCTCTAACAAGTTCAATACGATAGTTATATAAAGGATGTTCACCATAACCAATTGGCCACCATAACTTTGGATTTTCAATGACAATACCAGCGATATTTTTCATACCAGTAACAGGTACTTCAACTTCTTCAAAGTCGTTACCATTTGGAGTTTTACTTACATAATATTTTAATGTATCACCTAGATATGGCTCTCCAGCTTTAGCAATCGAACCATCAGCTCTCATTAAAACACGAGTGTTGTAATTTAATGTTGTTTGGAAAGAAACGCCACCTTCTAAATCAGTGATGATTCTAACGTTTTCAATTTGATATTTAGAACCAACTTGAATATAAGCATCATCCCAAATACCATAACCGCAAATCTTAGGAGCCCAGTCCCAACCAAAGTGGCATTGGGTTTTTCTCAAGAAGATACGTGGATCGTTAAAGATGGAATAATATCCAGTTGTGTCAATTTTATCAGCGGCATTTAATGTTGATTTCATTTTTACTTCAATGAGGTTTTTACCAACTTTTAAATATTCTTTAATTTGGTATTTATATAATAAGAACATGTTTTTAGTGTGACCTAATAATGTTCCATTAACATAAATATCAGAGAATAAATCGATACCTTTGAAGACTAATTCAATCGATTCTTCTTTTAACATTTCTTCACTTACTTCTAATTCATATTCATAAGTAAAGTCTGTTCTACCAATCCATGCGCATTCTTGATAATTTAATGCAAAATATGGATTAGCAATAAGATTTGCATGCAAGAAATCAATTGTGATATCACCTGGTACTTTCGCAGGTATCTTTTTACCTTTATATTCGATTGTCCAGTTAGATAATTTGTATTCTTTCATAGTGAATACTCCTTCAATAATTATTTATTAACGCAGTCGTGTTCTTTCATGTAGTCGATAATGATATCAACTGTTGTAAATGCCAAGCATGTATAAGAATCAGCTGCACCATAATAGATAGCCAATTTACCATCTTCACCAACTAAGACGTTTGTTGGGAATACAACATTAGGTGTATGACCAGCAATTTCATATGGGGCTTGTGGAGTCATAATTTGATATTCGCATTTATGAATAATCTTAGATGGATCATCCTTATCAAGCATGATAACACCCATAGAATAGACATAACTATTAACGTTATACATAACACCATGAACAAAGACTAACCAACCTTCGTCAGTTTCGATAGGAGCAGGACCACCACCACATTTAACATTGTTCCATGTAGCCCAGCAGTTCTTTGTAACTAATTTATGATGTCCCCAGTATTCTAAATCTTTAGATTCACTAATGAAGATGTTGCCGAAATATGAGGAGGCATTATCACTAGGTCTAGAGAGTAAATAATATTTATCGTTAATTTTTCTAGGGAATAAAGCACCGTTACGGCAGTTAGGAATAAATGGATAATCTAACTTAGTAAATGTTTTAAAATCATCAGTTCTTGCAATGCCAATAGTAACTTCATTATATTGATCAGCAAAAACAATATAATAATGGCCTTCTAATTCAATTACACGAGGGTCATATGAATAAGGTGTATCTGGTAATGGATTACCATCTTTATCAACAAAGTGAATTCTTTCTTCATCAATTTCAAAATGTAAGCCATCTTTAGAAAAGCCTCTATAAAGAGCCATACTACATGCATAAGAGTCACCTCTAAATACACCAGCAAAACCACCATTAAATGGAACGAAACCACTATTGAATACTCTTTCGATAGTTTTATTTACATTTCTATCAATGATTGGGTTTTTTGAATATCTCCAAACTGGTAAGAAATAGCCTTCTGGTCTATCTTCCCATGGTAAATTTTTAACAATGTTTGCATTTAATACTTTTGCCATATTATTTATTCTCCTTCTTAAATTCGACAAAACGTTTTGCGGTGATTTCAATAAATTCACCTATATCTTTATGATATTCTACCATACAGCCATCAACATTGATTACAGGATTAGAAGCAAAATTGTTTTTAATAACAATTGTATCCTCCTTACTCATATTGATTTTAAATGATATATCGCCTTTTCTTGTGGAAGCGCTTATTTTATGATCACCTGGTATTCTTAAATTTTTAAACGATGTTTTCTTCTTAAAGAAACTATCAGGTAAGCTAGGGAACACTTCCAATTTATTTTGATATGTTTTAAGCATCATATCTTCTACTGCAGTAAGATAACCAAAGTTAGCTTCTAGTGTGAACACATAGCAGGTCATTTTTGAGTATTTATATTCTTTATAATCGTTGTTCATATGGAAACCATTTGGATGAACAAAGTTATTTGAAAAAATCTGTAAGTTTTTATATGCATTGTTGCCGTCATTAATTAAAGCGTATAGTCCAGCAATTTCAGTGAATGAGAAACCAACCCATTCATCGCTTCCAAAACTAATAATCCGATCGATATCTTTTTTAATTAATGAATTGTCTTCAAAAGGATCGATACTTCTTAAGTTCTTATATTCAAGAACGTGAGAAAAATGACGATGTGATTTATCAAATTCTTGATTACCACTAATCATGGATTCATTGTTTTTATTTCTATACTTATCTGAAAGATTATTCAATATTTCTTCATATTGC
>JAKSVY010000093.1 GCA_024413875.1 Bacilli bacterium | reverse complement strand
TTATCTACAACAAAACAAGATATTGCTGTTGAAGTTGGTAAATCTGAAACATTAAATCTTTCAAATTCCGCTGGTGATATCGCTCCAATTGTTACTTGGACATCATCAAATACAGATGTCGCAACAGTTTCTGATACTGGTGCAGTAACTGGCGTAAGTGAAGGTAGTACAACAATTAAAGCACGTGTTTGTAAAGAAGAGTTAACTTATAACGTTACAGTTTCTGCAGCTACTTCTGTCCAAACTGGCATTAAAGTTAAGAACAAAGTTGTTGAAGTTTACAAAGGATATGATTTTGATTTATCTAAGTTAAACGTTATTTCAATGTATGGAGAAGATGAAGGCTCTAGAATTACAGTTACTTCTGAAATGATTACTGGCACTTATGATACAAATACTGTAGGTGAATATAATATGACAGTTACTTCAGGCGTTTTCTCTGACACATTTACTATTAAAGTTGTTGAATTACCTGAAGCAACTATTGAAAATATTCCTGGTTCAAAATTTGGTGACAACTCAGGCTGGGGCAATTTCTATATTGTTACTAATATTGCAGATAGAGGCCAATATTTAAACTTAAGTGGCGAATTATATAACAAAATTAACTCTATGGTACTTGTAAACGGCTTTAATAATTCAATCACTGGAATTAAAAACCTCGGTGGTGGACGTTATGAATTCTGGCTTGCATCTGCTCTTTCTGTAGGTGATACAATTTCTATTCCTGCAGGTATGCCAATTGTTCAATACACTGGTACATCAAATGGGGCAACTCATAATCCTAATGGTGATGGTGAATATGTCCCTGTTGCTGAGTTAAAACAAAACTATGAATTCGTTCTTACTCCTAGTGGCTGGGTAATGACATTAGCATCAACAATGACAGGAGCTGATGCATCTGTCATCGAAGAAGGTTCTTTACTTGCTAACTTAGCAGGATATAATCCACAAGGCACAAAAAGTGCATTAAAGAATGTTGATCAAACCCTCGACTCATTAGTTTATACAACTGATTCTGAAGGCCATGCAGCTAGATATTTCTCTCACTTAGATGAACAATCATCTGCTACAGAACTTAGATTCTATCTACCAGGCAATGCATACAAAGCAGAGGAAAAAGATACACAAATTTATGGCTTCTCATTCAAGTACAGATTAGTTGATCTCAATGCTGCCGTGGGTACAGAAGCTGGTACAACTTATGAAGATGGTGTTGAAGGAACTAGACCTGCTTCAACAACAACATCTTACATGATTCAATATGTTGCTAATTCTGGTTCTAAATATCATTGTTATGATGCTAATTTAATTGCTGATGGTCTTGAACATACTTTTGAATTAAATGTTGCATGCCCATCTGTAAATGGTTTCAATATTAAATTATTTAGATTCCAAGGTGAAATTATTCTCTCAGATATGGTCGCTGTTACAACAAATCCTGCAATAGGTGTAGTTCAAGCATTCGTTGACGCAAATATGCATATGAGCGAAACAGCTAATGAAAATAAATGCGTTACAGAAGGCTGGTATGCTACAGCTAAAGAAGCATTAAATGCTTTAACAGCTGAACAAAGAGCAATCTTTGCTTCTGATGCACAATTCGCTGCTGCATATTCAAGATTACAAGCTTGGGCAACTGCTAATGGTGAATCACTAACAATTTCTTCAACAGGTGATGTAACTGTTGCATCTAATAGCAGTATTAATGCATTAAATAATAATAATGGTGCATTAATTTCAATCATTGCTGCTATGTCTTGTGTTGCTTTATTAGGCACAGCATTAATCATTAGAAAGAAAAAATCAGTTAGATAATTAACTTCTAATAATGATAATTAAAGGGGCTGTTGAAAATCCAAAAGGTGAATAACAGCTCCTTTTAATATGACTATGAAAATCTATTAAATGGTTGTTTTCAGGTTGTGGCGTTGTTCAGTATGCCAAATGGCTTATTTAGTTAAGTCAAAGCAAGATTTTATGACACATAAAATTACTGAAAAAGTGCCAAATGGCATATTTTATTGTTATTTATGTGCCATATATGTATAATGTAATTATGAATTTAAGAGAAGTTAGAAAGAAATTTGGATTAACTCAAAAAGAAGTATGTGAAACAATACATATGCCTTTAAGAACATATATTAGGTATGAAAACGATCCTAAATATGAATCTTCCTATAAATATCAAAGAACGATTAATGACATAATTGCTGCTTTTGAAGTTACAGAAGACAGAGGAATCCTTACTCTTAAACAAATAAAAGATATAGTTAAAGAGGTTTTAGATACCTACCAAGTTGAATATTGTTATTTATTTGGAAGTTATGCGAAAGGTTATGCTTCAGAAAGAAGTGATGTAGATTTATGCATAGACACAGAGACTGATGGATTTGCGTTCTATGGCTTAGTTGAAAAACTTCGTGTTTCTCTCCATAAGGAAGTTGATCTCATTAGAGTTCAAGGGTTAAGTAACAATATCACATTATTAAGAGAAATAATGAAGGATGGTATTAAAATCTATGACAAATCTCAAAGATGATAAGTATTACTCCGAAAAAGTGCTCGAACACATTGAAAAGATCGATGCTTATGTTGGAAGTAAATCTTATGAAGAGTTTATCAGCGATCAATCATCTGTTGATGCAACTATGTTTAGACTTATACAAGTTGTTGAAAACATAAAAAGATTAACCATGGAATTTAAAGCTTCTATGCCAAATATTAATTGGGCAAACATTACTGGATTTAGAAACAGGATTGTTCATGAATATGGCGAGACTGATTATCGAGTGGTTTATAGTGTTGCAACAGTTGATTGTGCGCAGCTAAAACTAGAATTATCATTGCTGTAAAAAAATGACGACCATCAGCGTCATTTTTATATTTACATTAAAAAGTCATTAATAACCATTACTTTCCAAATTGGCTGGTTATTCTTACCTCCGTAAGATCCCCATTCTTGTAAGTATTGGTAGAAATAGACATCAACTGTTTCTTTTTCGAATAGATAATCTTTTAATGGGCAATAAGTATACATTTGATTTTCACTTACGTCCCAATAGTTATCATTTGAAATTGATATTTCCTCATCAACTATATGACTTTTCAAATGACTAGACGACATTTGTGTTCCTTCAATGAAACGATCACCAATAGTAACATAGCATTTTCCATTTTCTGTATAAGCATCAACATATACAGTTGCTTTATACATTGTTTTAAATGATTTGATATAGTTAGTCATCTTAGATGACGTATCATCTTTTGATGATTTGTTTTTCTTAAAGTCGGTTATCGTAGTTGTTACTGCGTGTTCATTTGATAAAGTTACTGATGAATCATTCACTTTATTATTTGTTAATGTGTATATGGATGGGATCCAATTATTTAAAGATATATATCCAGTGATATCATAGGATTGGCCTACTGAATATGTAGCTAAGCCTTTAACTGCTTTCATAACGCTTGTTCCGTCAGTAAAGAAATAGACATTATCTCTTTTATCAAAGCAATAAACATTCTTGACTGTATAAATATCTCCATATCCATGACCAGCACAGTTATAGTTGGTTTCTGTTGCTTTATCATAATATGTATCTAAAGTGATATCTCCGTTTGAATAACTTGTGTAATCAAGGTTCATTGTTTCACCTTCATTCCAAGTAAATGATTCAATATATAATTCTGGTTGATTTAAATACATTGATAAATAACCAGTAACTGTATAAACAGAAGTGTTTTTGCCTGCATGGTCATTTACCTTGCCCCAGAATGATGTTCCGTCTTTTGTGTTATTAGTAGCTACTCCAATATATCCTGTATCATCACCCATAAGAATCTTATCGGCATATGAAACATTTAATCCAAACTTACTAGTTGTTTTAACTAAAGAGAATCTAGATATAGCCAAACCTTTAATGGTTACTTTTCTTGTTTGATCGATAGCGATACCAGACATATTGAGATTTGTAATTGTTTTACATAATTCTTTAACTTCTCTAATTGAAGTAATTCCATCGTCATCTTCTTCCATAGAAGAGTCTTCTGATGATTCACTTTCAGAAGAAGAATATTCACTTGTTGATTCTTCTGAAGTTGAGTCTTCACTTGAAAAATCAGATGTTGACTCATCAACACTCTCTTCGCTTGTTGTAGAAGGATCACTAAAAGAACTGGTGGATTCATTTGTAGATTCATCTGAACTAGGTTCTTCACTTAT
>JAKSVY010000092.1 GCA_024413875.1 Bacilli bacterium | reverse complement strand
ATTTTCTTCGACTTTTTCAGCTTGTTTAGCATCTTTTTCTGCTTTGATTTCAGCAAGTTCTTGTTCTCTTTTGACTTTAACCTCTTTAATCTCTTCTACAATCATGTAAATAATAAGGATAAATGCTCCTACTACAACACAACTATCAGCGATATTAAAGTTGTAGCTCCAGATCCCAAAGAAGTCAATCCAGTCAACTACAGCAAAGTCGTTTTGAGCATAGAATAGACGGTCAATAATATTGCCAACTGCCCCAACAAGAATAAGCATGATACATGCTCTATAAAGTTTATTTAATGACTTAAATTTCTTAATGTAAAAGAATGTAATTGCTATTGTTGCTGCACTTGCAACCACTAAATAAATGACTCTATTTACTGTGTCGGCATTAGCGCCTTTATAGCCAATTCCAAAAGCTGCTTTAAAGTTTTGAACGTATGAAATTGCTAAGAAGTTAGGGATTAAGACAATTTGATCCCCTACTTCTAAATTGGCCATGATGATGTTTTTAGTAACAATATCAACAACAAGGAAAAGAACAAATAACCAAATAAAGGAAAAGAAGAACCATTTTAATCCTTTAAGCATTTTTTCTTTTGTCATGATTATTTACCTACCACTTTCTGACATCTTGGACAGATGTAAGTGCCGTCTTCAGCAGTTAAGCAATTGCTATCATAGTTCCAGCAGCGTTCACATTTATGACCGCTGTGATGAACCGCTTTAACACGAGAAATCTTGAATGCTTCACCATCATTATGTCCTTCTTCTATAGAAGAAACTACAAAGATTCGTTTTGCTTCATCATTTGGAAGAGAATGATATAACTTAGCATATTCAGAATCTGCATCGTTAAATTCAATAGCGACACTTGCTTCTTGAGCAGAACCAATTACTTTTTCATTTCTGGCGTTTTCAAGAGCCTTTAAGACGTCTGCACGTAAAACCTTAAGAGTTTCATATTTGCTTGTTAAAGAAGCATCTACGTCTGCTACAGTTGGATAATCAAGGAATTGTGGATTATCTTTTCTTTCACCAGGAAGATTCTTATTAAATTCATCCATTGTAAATGGAAGGATTGGAGTTAATACTCTTAATAAAGCTTCTCCAACTTTATATAAGACTGTTTGGACTTGATTACGTCTAACACTATCTTTGCCATCACAATATAAAGTATCTTTAGAAATATCTAAATAGAAGCTTGATAAATCTGCGGACATAAATGTCATGATATCGCTTGTTGCGCTTGCGAAATCATATTCATCGAAGTTCTTAACTACTTTATTTACTAAATTTTGTAATTCATTAAGGATGCATAAATCAACTTTTTCAAATGTTGTTGCTTGTTTTGTTGGATCAAAATCAACCAAATTCCAAGAAATGAATTTTAAAGTATTTCTTACTTTACGATATTGTTCAGATACTTGTTTAATGAGGTTTTCACCAATACGAACATCTTGTTGATAGTTAACGCTAGCAACCCAAAGTCTTAAAATATCAGCACCATAAACATTAGCAATCTTTACTGGATCAACACCATTGCCTTTTGATTTGTGCATTTGTTCACCATGTTCATCTAAAACCCAACCATGAGAAACGACGTTTTTATAAGGTGCAACACCTTTAGTTGCAACAGAAACAATTAATGATGAGTTGAACCAACCACGATATTGGTCGCTACCTTCAAGATATAAATCACTTGGATATTTAAGACCTCTATCAACTAAAGTTCCATTCCAAGAGGAGCCGGAGTCAAACCAAACATCCATAATGTCATTTTCTTTAGTGAATTCACCATTAGGTGAATGAGCATTTGTATATCCTTCTGGTAATAATTCTTTAGCAGTTTTTTGATACCAAATATTACTACCATTTTCTTTGACTAATTTGATTACATGATCAAATACTTCTTTTTCAATAACTGGAGTTCCATCTTCACAATAGAAAATTGGAATTGGGACACCCCAAGCTCTTTGACGAGAAATACACCAGTCGCCACGATCTTTAATCATATTGACCATTCTTGTTTCGCCCCATGCAGGATACCAAGTTGTTTTATGAATTTGTTCTAAGAGCTTTTCTCTAATTGGTTCAATAGAGCAGAACCATTGGCTAGTTGCTCTAAAGATTAATGGTTTACCTGTTCTCCAGTCATGTGGATAGGAGTGAGTGAATGTCTCATGCTTTAATAACGAACCATTGGCTTCAATGATTGCTAAAACAGCATCGTTAGCCTTTTCATAGAAAAGACCTTCAATTCCTTCGCCAGTTCCAGGCATCATATAACCATGTTCATCAACAGGGCAATATGGATCTAATCCTTTTCCTGGGTATTTTAAGCAAACTTGATAGTCTTCAACACCGTGTCCTGGAGCAGTATGAACCAAACCAGTACCAGCATCGTTAGTTACGTGAGTACCAACAATAACTAATGAATCTCTATCATAGAATGGGTGCTTACAAACAACATATTCGAGTTCACTACCTCTAATTGTTTTTAATAATGTAACATCACCTAAATCTAAATCAGCTGTTAGTTTGTCTTTAAATTCTTGTAAGAATACTAATTTACCTTTTGATGTTTGATATTCGCCATAAACAAAATCAGGATGAGCAGAAATAGCTAAGTTAGCAGGTAATGTCCATGGAGTTGTTGTCCAAATAACAAGTCTAGCATCTTGACTAACAACGCCTTTACCATCTCTTACTTCGAAAGCAACATAGATAGAATGTGACAATACATCTGCGTATTCAATTTCAGCTTCTGCTAAAGCAGATTCACTACTAGGAGACCAATAAACAGGTTTTAATCCTTTATAGATAAGGCCTTCCATTGCCATTGTCGCGAATACTTCAATTTGTCTTGCTTCATAATCTTTATTTAAAGTTAAATATGGATTATCGAAGTCACCAACTAAGCCAAGTCTTCTGATTTGTTCTTTTTGTCTATTGACTTGTGTATGAGCATAATCGGCACATTTTTGTCTAAATTCATCAATTGGTGTTGTTTTTCTGTTAACGCCAGATTTAGTAACCATGTTTTCAATTGGTAAACCATGTGTATCCCAACCAAAAACAAATGGTGTCTTATAACCTTGCATATTTTTATAACGAACAACAAAATCTTTTAAGATTCTATTAAGCATATGACCACAGTGCATATCACCATTTGCGTATGGTGGGCCATCATGAAGAATAAATTCTTTAGCATCTTTACGATTAAGATTCATTGCTTCGTATAAGTTTTCTTGTTTCCATTTTTCGACTAAAAGAGGTTCTTTGACATTTAAGTTTCCTCTCATTTCAAAATTGGATTTAGTCATTAAGAGAGTGTCTTTGTAATTCATTTTCTCTTTCCTCCAATATAAAAGCGCCCATCTAAGGACGCTGATGCGCGGTACCACCTTAGTTCTAGACTTTGTCTAGCACTTCATTTCTCTTTATCGTTAGAGTCACGGATTCTTACTATTAGTTCAGATATCATACAAAGAAGGGATACCCTAACTATCTTCTTACCAGGCTTCCACCATCCCCGGCTAGCTATAAATAGTTTTAGTTAGGACTTGTCTTCTAGGACAATTAATTTTAAGCAATAACTTTGTTAAATGCAATAGATTGAAGACTGATTGCGTTACTGCCTGTTAAGATAAACGATACTTGCCCAGTTAATGGAGTATTACTTGTTGAACCATAGACAGCAGGAGTTTGGTTGTTATAAGTAACTGTATCACTATTTAGTAATATACTTGTGCCAACCATAATTTTTAAGTTGAAAGAGCTACTTGTATTTGATGCAAACGCTTTAATATAGGCTGCATCAACTGTATATTCATCGACGGTAGTAATAATTACTTTAGTAACAGCATAAGTGCCTGATCCCATCTTAAATCCGTTATTTTTGGTATCTGCAATAATTTGACGAGATGTAATACCTTTAGTAGCTTCATAATAGAATCTCCAAGTTACCCCATTAGAAGTTGTATCAACGTGATTACTACTATTATCTGCTCCATTTTGATCAGCAGAAGTCCAACTCTTATCCATTTGAGCAATATAAGAACAATTACCCATAGGATTTAAAGAAATCTCATATGAATAAGTGAAGGAATCAACGGATACTGTAGCGGTAATCGTATCACCATCAGCAGATGTAAAAGTATGATTGTTTAAACTATTTGCCGCTGAAACTGTTTCAGTTGTTAAGTCGGAATTAACTTTAACCACTTG
>JAKSVY010000091.1 GCA_024413875.1 Bacilli bacterium | reverse complement strand
CCATTGAAGACGAGGCTGTTATTAGTGTTTCTAATAATACTGTTACAGCATTAGGAAGTGGAACATCCATGTTATTAGTTACAGGATCATATGAAGGATTAACTTCCGAGTTACTATTAACTATTCACGTTTATTAAACGATTATTGAAAATAAGAATTAGGAGAGTTTATTCTCTCCTTTTTTTCATAATAAAAAGGCATCCTAATAAGATGCCTTGATATTTTGTTTTAACTAATTAATTAGTTATGACGTTTTTTTGCGTATAACATTGCTCCAGCAAGAGTAATTAAACCCATAACAGCAACAACAATATAAATTACTGAGCCGTCATTTGAAAGAGCATTAACGCTATGAATGCCTGAAGAAGTAACAACATCATTGTTAGCAACAGCCCATGCATTAAGTCTAGCTAATGCAGCAGCGTAAACAGAAGAAGTAGTGAATGTTGTTTTGTCTTCTAATGATAATGCGTTGAATGCTGCTTTTGCTGCAGGATAATATGTTTCACATGATACTGTGCTTGAAGAAGTTGTATAAGCATACATTTTTAAGCTGTCGTGAACTAATGTATCAAGTGCTTCATTATAGTCATCTCTATCGACTACGATATTTGAAATGAAGAAGTTACCATTAAATTTGAATAATTTAACGTTGAAACCTGAAACATCACAATATGGAACATTGAGAGTTAATGTGTGTAAGTCGCCGTCATTAACAAGTTCGACATCAAAGCAGAAATATGAAGAAGAATCTTTATCCATATATTGAATCATATATGATGTTTCTGTTCCTTCTGCTTTAGCTCCATAGTATCCATTTTCAAGAGTTGAACCTGCTTCAGTTCCTTTAACTGTGTTTGTATCGTTTAAGATGTAATCAAAGGAAACGGAACGAACTGCATAACCTTTGGTTTCTGTTTTATAGTTGTTACCAGGCATATAGAATCTTACTTCGCTATTTTTGCCTGTAGCAGAACTTGTGAAATATAAACCTGTATTATTTTTAGCATCTTTCTTGTAAACAAGAGTATCTGGAGTTTGGTCAAAGTTTTTAACTGCATGTCCTGAATGATCTGGTTTCCAAGTGCCAATGTTTCGTAAATAAGAATCTGCTGGGACAGCTTCTTCTGTTGAATCTACTAAATCATATAAACCAACGTTTGTCCATTTTGTGCCATCGAATCTAAATGTTGATTCTTCAACTTTCCATACGACTTTTTGCCCGTTATTTGCACTTGATTTGAAAGTTCCACCAAAAACAATTGTATCGCCTGCAACTGGTTCACCAAAACCTTGGAACCAATATAAATTTTGTTCGTGTTTAACAACTTCTGATGGAGTAAATGGAACGCCATTCTTTGTGAATGTACCATTTAATGCATATGACTTTAATGACCAGTCTGTTTCATATGGGACTAATGAATTGTTTGCGCCTAAAGCACTGAAATAGATATGCGATGTTGAACCAACTGGAATAATGTTTGCTTTTCCAATAGAAATAATGCTTGAGCTATCACCTACTGAACCGATATCAATACCATCACCAGCTGCTACTGTACGTGTATAGAAAGTAACGTGATTGGAATCAAATGAAGCCACATCATTAACGACAGTTTGATATTTGACATCACCATTCATTCTGACAGCATACCAAACCTTTCCAGCTTGATGCTTTAAATTGATTACATCAACTTCAAGTGTAACTGTTTCATTGAATGCAGGGATTTCAAATTCGCCATATTTCGTCGTAATATCTCCTGGCTCATTTTGTCCACACCAAACAACTGCATTACCACTTTGTCCCCATTGATTCATGATGCAAATTTTGTAACCAAACCAACCATTATTTGAAGGTGTTCTAAAGAACATGTCAGTTGTTGTTCCATCTTTAGCGCCTTGAACTTTATAAGTAAATGAGAATGCAACAGAATTTGTTGAATTAGAGTCTGTATAGTACTTTGTTTCACCATTAATACCTGTATGATCGATTGTTTGTACATCACGCAATGAGTATGAATCATATTTAGCTACATCTCTGATGGTTGCTTTTGCGTAATCTTCTAAATCTTCATCGTCATAGATGGAACTCCAGTTTCCTGAAAGTGCATTAAATCTAAATGCTGATCTAGTGATATTAATGGCCATTCCATCAGTACGAGTAAATTTGCCTCCGACGACATATGTTGTGCCATCTGGAATATCTCCATCTGGAACATCAAGCCAGAATCTTGAAACTGTATCTCCGGCAACTAAGTCGGTATATCTAAATGCAATAGTTCCTGTGATATCAGCTCCATCTTTAAGGATGTAGCCACTTCCAGCAACAGCATCTAAATTTAATGCCCAAGATGCAGGATAACCTTCAACTTTTCCGTTAATATGACCATAGATAAAGTTCTTATTTCCATTTTCTGATCTTTTAAGAACGTCTTTTTCAATACGGCCAACATTTACGAATTCGGTCTCAGCTTTTGCTTGAATTGTTTTGCCTACAGCTTTATGAGTCACACCAGCGGTTGAAACAGCAGCTAATCCCATAGATAAAACAGCTAAGCAAGAAAATAAAATAATTTTATTTTTCTTCATAAAAATTTCCCTTTCTTAAATATTCATATTTTATGTATGATTTATAATTTTATTAGATTATGTAATCACTTTGTATAAAAAATTTAATTTTTTGTTAGAATCTTGATTTTTAAATTTATATTCCGAGATAATGGCTTGAATATATCGTATAATTAACATATGCAAAATAGAACCTATATCGCAATTGACTTGAAAAGTTTCTACGCTTCTAGCGAAGCAAGTGAAAGACATTTAGATCCCTTAACAACTAATCTTGTTGTCGCAGATATTTCACGCACTGAAAAAACTATTTGCTTAGCCATTTCTCCTTCTATGAAAGAGCTTGGTTTACCAGGAAGAGCTAGACTATTTGAAGTCATCCAAAAAGTTAAAGAAATTAATGCAATAAGAAGGAAAAATGCTCCAGGACATCGATTTACTGGTAAAAGCTACAACGCTATAGAATTGGCGAATAATCCATCTTTAGAACTTGATTATGTAATTGCTTGTCCGCAGATGGCTAAATATATAGAAGTTAGTAGTAAAATATATAGCATTTATCTTAAATACATCAGTAGTGAAGATATTCATGTTTATTCAATCGATGAAGTATTTATGGATGTCACTACATATTTAAATATGTATAAAATGAGTGCTCACGAATTAGCAATGAAAATGATTCGTGATGTATTGAAAGAAACAGGCATTACTGCAACTGCTGGTATAGGTACTAATCTATATTTGGCAAAAGTTGCCATGGATATTGTTGCAAAACATATTCCAGCTGATAAAGATGGAGTTAGAATTGCTGAATTAGATGAAATTAAATATCGTGAATTATTATGGGAACACCGTCCTTTAACATCTTTTTGGAGAGTTGGTAGAGGTTATGTTAATAGATTAGAAAGCAATGGCATGTTCACAATGGGTGATGTAGCTCGTATGTCATTAGTTAACGAAGATAAACTATATGAAATCTTCGGTATTAATGCTGAATTATTAATTAACCATGCATGGGGATATGAACCTTGTACAATCAAAGACATTAAAGAATACAAATCAGATAATCATTCCCAAGGTATTGGACAAGTTCTTTCGTGTGGATACACATACGAAAAAGCAAAAATTATTGTCAAAGAAATGGCGGAAGCTCTTTCTTTAGATTTAGTTGCGAAGAAAACGGTTGGAAACGTAGTCTCTCTTGGTTTTAGTTATGATGCTGTGAAAGATGGTTCATATCAAGGCGAGTTGAGTAGTGATTGGTATGGCAAAGAAGTTCCTAAGGCTGCTCATGGAAGCATTCAATTATTTAGATATACTTCATCAACAGAATTAATTAGAGATGCAGCGGTTAGAATATTTGAACGTATAGTAAATAAGAAGCTACTAATACATCGTATAAATATTGCTATGGGAAATGTTATTCCTGAAGATGAAATTAAGTATTTAGATTATGAACAATTAGACTTGTTCTCTGATTTTAAAGAGCAAGAAATAGCTAATGAAAAATTAGAAGAAGCCTTAAAAGAAGAAAAGAAGCTTCAAGAAACTATTCTTAATATTAAGAATAAATACGGTAAAAACTCTTTGATTAAAGGGACTGATTTACAAGAAGGCGCGACTACTTTAGAAAGAAATCAACAGATCGGAGGTCATAAAGCATAATGGGAAA
>JAKSVY010000090.1 GCA_024413875.1 Bacilli bacterium | reverse complement strand
ATTTACGTTGGTGAACCAGAAAGCATGATGATTGAATGCCCTCAATTTGTTTCGGTCAATGAACAAGTAAAGATTACATGGTCTGTTTCCCCAGTTGGAACATATGGCACTCCTACATTTACAAGTAGCAATGAATCAATTGTTAAAGTTGATGCAAAAGGCAATGTTGTTGGTGTCTCTGTTGGTAAAGCAACAATTACTGCTACATTAGGATCATTAAGCAAATCTTTTGAAATTGAAGTTGGTGAGCAAAAAGAAGTTAAGGGTGTTAAATTCGTTGATGTACCTAACTATTTCTCTGTTGTTAAAGATAGCGACAAGGATGAATTCAAACCATCTATTACTAAAGCACAATTATTATTCGTTGATAATACTTTAGGACCAGTATTCGAATTTGCAGCGACTAATGTTTCAGTTGGTGAATTAGATACAAGTGTTGCAGGTGAAGTTGATGTTCCAGTTGCATTATCTTATGCAGGAACGACATATCATTCTTCGATCAAAGTTAATGTTTATGAATATTACGACCAAAAAGTTAGTGAGGTTGGTATTGTTGACTGGTTTATCTATTCTACATTCTTACAATTACCAAATACATGTACTAACATTGCTAACTTAACTGGTGGATCTGGTATGATTCCTGGTTTATATGACAATATTTCATATACAAGAGCAGATGGCACTGAAGTTCCATTAGAAGTTATTTATCAATTAGGTGCAAATATTGCTTTATTCCCTGAGTTCTTATTTGATGCTGAGGGTAATGGAGCGTTAGATGAAAATAACTACACTGATTATTATTTACCAGGCGATATGATTACAGTTGAAGCAATGACTCCAGTATATAAATGGACTGGTGACATTGGAGAAACAGCAACTGATAATCACGCTATGGCTGCAGGAACTGGTGAAATTATCGTTGAAGGCTATATTAAAGATAAACTTCAATATCGTTATGATGGTAATGTTTGGGGATTATATATCCAATATGAAGACATTGCTATTGCAAGTGATACAGTTGAAGTCATGATCGGTCAAACTAAATCAGCTGGTGCAACTCGTGTTCCAAGTAACGCTACATCTGGTACATTCTCATATGTCAGTAGTGATCCAAGTGTTGCAACAGTTACTTCTGGTGGTGTCATCAAAGGCATATCTCAAGGTACATGTACAATCACAGTTACTCTTTCTGAAGAAGGTAGAGAATCTAAAGTCGGTACAATCACAGTCAACGTTGTTGATGGTGTCAAATCATTAAAAATTGAAGGTGGTTTACAAGTTACTCAAGGAACTAAAGAATTAGATTTATCTAAATTAGATGCTAAAGTTGTCTGGGCAAGTGGTAAAGAAGAAGCAGCTGATTTATCTTCTGCTACAGTAAGTGGATATGATCCAGAAAAACTTGGTAAACAAAATGTTGCTATTAAAGTTACTGTTGAAGGTAAAGAATTAACAGCAAAGATTGTTGTCGAAGTTGTTGCTAAAAAAGGTTGTGGTGGTTCTATTATCACTACTACAGGAATCTTTGCTTTAGTATCAACATTAGGTCTTGTTCTTGTTAGCAAGAAAAAGAAAGAAGAAAAATAATCAATATTAACTGAAGGTATATATTATGTTTCGTTTATCTACATTATCAATAAATCAAAAAGTTAAACCTTTTGTTCTTGAAGCTCCATTCCAATTTGCTTGGACCTATGAACAAGATGATGAAGTTGTTCAAGCTAGTTATCGAGTTATTGTTTCTTCAAATGAAGAACATACTGGCGATTACTGGGATACAGGAGTTATTACTTCTGACAAAATGAACAATATTCTCTATGCGGGCAAGGAAATTCCTTCCCGTAAAGAGGTATTTGTTAAAGTTATGACAGTTTCTTCAAAAGGTGAAACTTCAGAAATAACAAATAAATTTGAAACCACATTAAGTGAAGATGAATGGAAAGGCAAATGGGTATCTGTTCCAGACAACTTCACTGGTGGCACATTACGTTTTAGAAAAGTTTTAGAACTTAAAGATAAGCCAGTTAAAAGAGCAAGAGCCTATATTCTTGGTCTTGGTTATCATGAATTTTATGTCAATGGCAAAAAAGTTGGCGATGCTGTTTTAAATCCAGGTGTTACTGAATATTCGCAAACTCAATTATATGATGTCTATGATTTCTTACCTCAAATGGAAGAACATAAATCCACAGTCATCGGTATTGAAGTTGGTTATGGATGGCTTGGCGATCGTAAATTACTTGCTCAATTTTATGTTGAATATGAAGATGGTGAAGTATTTGAAGATCATTCTACATGCTGCTATGGCTGGTGGGTTACTGGTTCTCCAACAATTGAAAACTCAATTTATGGGGGAGAAACCTATGACGCTAGAATGGAAGAAACAACATTACCTAACTGGACAAGTAGAGAATTTGAACCAGCTTGGGATAATGGTTGGATGTACACAATCCTCACTCAACCAGTTGTTGGCAAAAAAGTTCTTCAACAAATCCCACACATTCGTGTATTAGGCACATATAAAGGCGAAATCGTTAATGAATTTGGTAAAAACGATTTAGTCTTTGATATTAAACAAAACATCGCTGGATGGGCCAGAATTAAAGTAAAAGGTAATAAAGGAACAACTATTGTTCTCAAGTTTGCTGAAGGCTTAGCAAAAGATGGCCACGCAAATCAATTAAATTTAAGAAGTGCAAGATGTATCGATAAATATATCTTAAAAGGCGAAGGTGTTGAAGAATGGGCACCAAGATTTACCTATCACGGCTTCCAATACGTCGAAGTTTTAGTTGAAGGTGAAGCAGAAGTTTTAGAATTAACTGGCGAACTTGTTCACACAGATAATAGAGAAGTTGGTTTCTTTAAGTGTGATGATGAATTGATTAATACATTACATCACATGGCTAAGATTACAGAAGCCAATAACCAAACATCAATCTTTACTGATTGCCCACAAAGGGATGAAAGATTTGGTTGGTTAAATGATTTATCTGCAAGAGTATTCCAACAAACATATAACTTCGATGTTGATTTGATGTACAACAAAGTTGATCACGACATTACTGAAACACAAGATAAATATGGCTGTATTGCTGATACTGCTCCATATTACACAGGTGGTCAACCTGCTGATACAACAACAGTTTCATATCTTTTAGTTGCTTATATGGCTCATAAATACTATGGCGATATTGCATTAGCTAAGAAAGAATATGATAACCATAAAGCATGGGTTGATTACTTATTAACAAGACAAAAAGATTATGTCATGGATTATTACTACTATGCAGACTGGGTCAATCCAGATAAGTTAGAAGATTCATGGTCAGATTCAATCTTTGTCTCATCATTATTCTTAAATTGGCATTTACAAGTTATGGCAGAACTCGCAAGAATTACTGGTCATATAGAAGATGCTAAGAAATATAATGATCTAGCATTAGCAAGTAAGAAGTCTTTAAACGAAAAGTATTATCACGAAGAAGGATACTATTCTAGAAATAGGCAAACAGAAAACGCAATGGCAGTTTCTTTAGGCGTTTGCGAAGAAGCAAATAAAGCTAAAGTTATTGAACATGTCGTTGAGAATATTATTAAGAATAATTATCACTTAACATGTGGTAACCAAGGTTACAGACATGTTTTCTATATGTTATGTGAATATGGTTATAGTGATTTAGCTCTTAAAGTCTTAAGAAATCCTGAATATCCAGGATGGGGCTTTATGGTTAAATGTGGAGCAACCACAGTTTGGGAAAGATGGGAACAAGAAATGTTCAACATCATGGATAGTTTTGATCACCCAATGTTTGGTAGCTACGATGCAATTTTCTACCGTTATATCGGTGGTATTCAAATTGAAGGAGTTGGAGCAGATAAAACCGTTATTCATCCATGCTTCCCAGATAGCTTAAATCACGTTGAATGTTCATTTGATTCAGTCAGGGGCAAATTCGTCTCAAACTGGGATAAAAAAGGTGAAGAAGTGGAAGCAACAATCGTTGTTCCAGCAAATACAACAGCAACTTTAGTGTTAGACCTCAAAAACTTAACAGTTAATGAGAAAGTAGCAGATTCTACATTAGTAGTTAACTCTGGCACATATCACATTAAAGGAACTAGAAAGTAGGTATCTATGGCCCTAATTAAACATTTAACAAAAGAACAAAAGATTATCCTTAAGGAAAGAGAACGTGTCCATAAGGAAATGATGAAAGAAGAAGATAAACATAGAAGAGAAGA
>JAKSVY010000009.1 GCA_024413875.1 Bacilli bacterium | reverse complement strand
GGCGAAAAGAAAAACACCCAATCGGGTGTTATTTCGTTCTGGCGGAGAATTAGGGATTTGAACCCTAGCGCCCCTTTCGAAGCCTACGAGCTTTCCAAGCCCGCCCCTTCAGCCACTTGGGTAATTCTCCGTGTATGGAAATTATATGAGTAAATTGTTTTACCCTCAATAATGAATTATAATTAGCAAAGTTATGAAAAGCATTGAAATAACAAGTATTGAAGCTAATCAAAGGATTGATAAGTTTGTCCGTAAATATCTTAATGAAGCTCCATTAAGTTTTATTTACCGTATCTTTAGAAAGAAAGATGTTAAAGTAAACGGACACTGGGTTAAAGAAAACTACATTATTCAAGCAGGAGAAGTAGTAACAATCTATGTTACTGATTCTCAACTTGAAGAATTTAATAAACCTAAAGAAGCAACTAAAAAGGATTTAAATCACGATGTTGTTTATGAAGATGATAATATCCTTATTATTAATAAACCACGTGGTCTTTTAGTGCATGGTGATCAAAACGAAAAGAGAAACACTCTCGCTAACGATGTTTTAAATTACCTTTATTTTAAAGGTGAATATAATCCTAGAGAAAATAAAGGATTTATACCTGCGCCTGCGCATAGACTTGATAGAAATACATCTGGTCTTGTTATGTTTGCTAAGAATCTCGAATCACTTCAAATTTTAGAAGACTTAATTAAAGATAAGACAAATCTTGAAAAATATTATGAAGCTTTAGTAGTGGGTAATCTCACTAAAGAATTAAAGATAGACGTCCCGTTAATTAAGGATTCTAAAACTGGTTTAGTTCGTGTTGGTAAAATTGAAAAAGGCGCACAAAATGCCTTATCAATTGTTACTCCTATTAAACAATATAATGGATATACTCTTGTAAAAGTAAATCTCATTACTGGAAGAACCCATCAAATTAGAGTTCACCTTGCAAGTGCTGGTTATCCAGTTGTGGGTGATGGAAAATATGGAGACTTTGCTACTAATAGAAAGTTTAAAGAAAAGTTCAATTTTGAAAACCAATTCTTACATGCAAAGACTATTGAATTTAAAAAGATAGACGGGAAGTTATCCTATCTATCTAATAAGGTTGTATCATCTTCTCTTCCAAAGGAAGAACAATCAATATTATCTAAGCTCGAGAATCTAAAATCTCTTTAAGTGAATAGTAAATGCCATCGTGATCATTATCATATTCAGTGATTATGGTGGCGTTTTCTTTTACTTTGGATTTTGAGTTTGACATTGCTACTGAAATAGCAGCGTATTCAAACATTTCGATATCGTTATCAGCATCACCATAAACGATGATGTTTTCTTTTTTGATTCCATACATATTAGCGATGTCTAACATACACCCGCCCTTTGAAGCTTCTGTTCTATAAAGTTCAAAGTATGGAGCACCTGTCCAGAATCTTGCTTTAATGTTTTTATGTTTTTCAACAGTTTTGCAAATGAAATCTTTATCAATATTGCCACGACATTTTGCAATAAATGTTAATGGGTCAACATTAAGAGTTTTATTAACTTCTCCATGAACAAGATACATACCTCCATACCAGAAGTAATCATTTAAATAAGAATCTTCTTTATCAATAAAGATAGTGTCTTCGCTTTCACACATTACCTTACAAATATGATGACCTAAGTCTTCAATAATTACCTTACAGTCTTGGCTAGGAAACTTAAAAGCAGTGGAGTCGTATGCTTTGTTATGAGGATTAGTGACATAGGCTCCATTGTAGCAAATCATTGGAGTATCTAATTCTAATTCATTGTAATAAGAAATAAGAGCACGTACTGGACGTCCACTTGCTAAAATGATTTTGTGGCCTTGATTTACAAGTTCGAGCAAATAATTCTTCGTTAAAGAAGAAATCCCCTTATTTGAATTAAGGAGAGTTCCATCCATATCTAAAACAATTAAATGCTTTTCCATTATTAGTCTAAAGTATATAAACCAACTGCTTTTTGTACTCTCTTAAGAGTTACACGAGCTGCAGCTGACGCTCTTTCTTGTCCTTCTTTAAGAACTTTATCAACTAAGCCAGAAACAAGAATTTCTTCATATCTTGCTTTGAATGGTTCCATTTCAGCGCATACTGCATCTGCAACGCTACGTTTGAAATCACCATAACCGTGGCCTTCAAATTCTTTTTCAATTTCTTCCATTGTTTTGCCAGTTAATGCTGAATAGATTGTCATTAAGTTAGAGATACCTGGTTTATTTTCAGTATCAAACTTAACTTCGTGTCCTAAGTCAGTAACAGCAGACATAATTTTCTTTCTCATAACCTTTAAGTCATCGCTTAAATAGATATCACCTTTTGGATCTGATTTTGACATCTTCTTTGTTGGATCACTTAAAGACATAATTCTCTTACCAACTTTAGTAACTTCAGCCTTAGGCATAACTAAGACTTCACCATATTTGTGGTTGAAACGGTGGACTAAGTCACGTGCTAATTCAACGTGTTGAACTTGGTCTTCACCAACTGGAATACGTGGAGCATCATATAAAACGATATCTGCTGCCATTAAAACAGGATATGTGAATAAACCCAAACCGATTTCCTTATTATCCATCTTTTGAGTTTTATCTTTGAATTGAGTCATTCTTGAAAGTTCGCCCATATAAAGATAGTTTTGTAAAATGATAGCAAGTTCAGCATGTTCGTGAACTGAACTTTGAAGGAAGATAGTAACCTTTTCTGGGTCAAGTCCTGCTGCTAAATAATAAGCCGCAATATCTCTAGAGTTTTTACGTAAAACTTCTGGGTCAATAGGAAGAGTTAATGCGTGTAAATCTGCAATAAAAATATATGGTTCACCATCATGTTGAACACGAGCAAAGTTCTTGATAGCGCCGATATAATTTCCTAATGTTAATTGTCCTGTTGGTTTAATTCCGCTTAAAATACGATCCATATGTATACCTCGAATATTGAAGATATTATAATCTCAATATTTTATTCGGTCAATTTAAGGATTTGTGATAGTATATATTCGGTAGTGAAAAATGATTAAATTATACATGTCACCAAGCTGTTCAAGCTGTCGTAAAGTTAAGAAATTCTTTGAAGAAGAGGGCATTCCTTATCAAGAAAAGAATATTTTTAATGCAACTTTAGATCCAAACGAACTCAAAGATATGCTAAGAAAATCAGAAAATGGTACTGAAGATATCATTTCTAAAAAATCAAAGATTATCAAAGAAGGTAAAGTTGATGTTGATTCAATGACTATTACCGAAATGATTGATTTTATCCGTAAAAATCCAAGTGTATTAAAACGTCCAATTATGATTGATGATAGACGTATGCAAGTTGGTTATAACAAAGAAGAAATTCGTACATTTATTCCAAGAGCAAAAAGAATTGCTCAAATCGCATGTGACCATGAAGGCAAATGCGAATCTTGGGATGATTAATGTTTACACGCTCTAACGTATTTAGATAAATGGTTCTCTTTAAAGAGAATCTTTTCTTTTTTAAAGAAGTTTTCTATATATTCATGAGCAAGTTCAAGGGTAGGACCTTCAACTTCAATTTCGTAATCAACAGTGTCGTTATAAGTATTTTTGTCTAGGCAAAGTTCAAAGTCTTTATCCATCACTAATAATCTGGTTGTGTGTAGTCTTCCAATAACTTCAATATCAGATGGCAATACATTAACTTTTAGCAAAGCATCTTTAACATCGCCATTAGGAAGAAAATTACCAGCAAGAATTAGGTTAATTTCTTCTTTTGAAATGATTTGGTTAATCTCCAATAAGCCGTTTTCTTGTGGGATTTTTAAAGTAAGCTTATCGTTATTTGCTTTGCTTCTAATACGCATTCCGTATTTTAAAGCTTTGAAAACTCCTTTAGTGTCTCCAAAATAAATATTGTCTTGTTCTCTAATTTCACCTTTAGAAAGATATCTTTCCATTAATGTTTCGAATTCGCTTTCAGTAACGAGAGCTTTAATTTCACATTCTAAATTATTAACCATATACAAATCCTTATGAAAATATGATAACATATTTTATATGAATATTTACTACGCAGATACAACAGAAAGTGCATTTAACGAATTTATGAAAGCCTATGGCATGTGGTTCGCAATCGGTTTTGCAGCCATTTTAGTCATCGTGTTATTAGTAATTTTATTTGTCTCACTTTCTAAGAAAAACAAAAATAACAAACCAGTTATCCAGATGGATAATGATGAAGTCTTAGTCGCGTTAGGTGGAAAAGATAATATTGTTGAACACTTTGTTATCGGTTCTCGTTTATCTTTAAAGCTTAAAGATTATGATGTTGTTAATATTGAAAAACTTAATCAATTAGGATTCCCATCAGTCATTAAAATGTCAAATAAAATCACCCTCGTTTATGAAGGTGATTTAGAAGAATTATCTAATAGATTATTTAATTAGTTATTAAATACGTGAGTTTTAATATCTTCGGTAGGGAAGCCAACGACGTTGTCGTAACTACCTTCGATATGATTAACTAGATCAAATTCTTTATCTTGAATACCGTACGCTCCAGCTTTATCCATTGGAGAACCAGTTTCAATATAACGTCTAATCAAATCATCACTTAATTCATTGAAGTAAACATAAGTTCTAACACTTCTGGTTACTTCTTTTTCTTTTGAAATATATGTATATCCAGAAATAACTACGTGTTTATGACCACTTAAGCTTTTAAGCATATTAAATGCTTCTTCTTTTGAATGTGGTTTTCCAAGCGCTACCCCGTTATAAACAACAACAGTATCACAGGCAAGAACTGAATCGTTAGGATATCTATTTGAGACATCGTATGCTTTTAATTTTGAAAGCTGGGCAGCAAGTTCATGAGCAGGAACATGAAGTCCGCTTTCATCAGCGTTACTTGGAATAACAGTGAACTCATTAGTGAGTTTTTTAATTAATTCTCTTCTACGAGGAGATTGACTAGCTAAAATTAACATCTTTCAAGTACCGAAACAACCACACTTGGTTTCCTATCTACTTTTCTATGAACATATTTTCTAATTTCATGTTTAATATGATGTTCAATTTCAAGTTTATTCATTTTTGCAGATAACGCTAAATCAAGAGTTTGGTTAGCAACTGATTTAATACTTTGAATCATCGCGTCACTATAAACGAAACCTTTAACAACAATTTCAGGTTCAATAACTTTTTTAAAGTTATCAACACCAATAACAACGCTAACAACGCCATTATTCTTCATCTCATCTCTTTCAGCAAGAATTGGAGCAGATACTGCACCAATATTCTTACCATCGATATAAACTGGTTCAGCAGGGAATGAATAGCCTTGTGTGATTCTATGATTGATCATTTGAAGCGTTTCACCATTAGACATAACAAAGATGTTTTCTGGCTCTACACCAACTGATGATGCGATTTCTCCATGAATTTTTAACATACGGTAATCACCATGGATTGGCATAAAGTATTTAGGCTTAACAAGTCTAAGCATTAAACGTAATTCTTGTTTTGATGGGTGGCCAGAACTGTGGACATCTTTAAGAATTGTATTTGTTAATACGTTTGCACCTTGGTGAGCAATCTTGTTAACAACACGTTCAATCATAATTCCGTTTCCTGGAATAGCAGAACTTGAGAAAACAACTGTATCTCCAGGTAAAATTCTAATGTATTGATTGTCTCCATTTGCGATTTTTGAAAGAGCCGCCATTGGTTCGCCTTGCGAACCTGTACATAAAATACAAAGTTGATTTGCCTTATACATACCTATTTGATCGGCAGGAATAATTGATTTATCAGGGATCTTAATATATCCAAAATCTCTAGCAATATTAATAACAGTTTCCATGCTACGTCCAACAACAGTGACATATCTATTGTGTTCTACAGCAGCTTGAACAATTTGTTGAATACGAGAAATGTTAGAAGAGAAAGTTGAGAACATAATTCTTCCATTTGCAGCATCAAAAATATCGTAAATTGATTGATAGACATTCTTTTCTGATGGAGTATATCCTTCAATTTCTGCGTTTGTTGAGTCACTTAATAATAAATCAACACCGCTTGAACCAATTTCGGCAATACGTGATAAATTGATGTTTTCGCCAACAGGAGTAAGGTCAATCTTATAGTCACCTGTATGCATAATTCTTCCTTGAGGAGTATCAACACAGATACCAAATGAATCTGGGATTGAGTGAGTTACTCTAAAGAAAGAAATAGAAAATTCTCCAGCTTGGATTACATCATCTTCATCATATACAACGATGTCGACTGGAGTTTTAATTCTCATATCTTCTAATTTATGTTGAATTAACGCTGCTGCTAAACGAGGAGCGTAAATTACTGGAATATATAGACTTTGGATAAGAAAAGGAACGGCACCGATATGGTCTTCGTGGCCGTGAGTAATAAATAAAGCTTTAACCTTTGAACGATTGTTTTTAAGTTTTGTATAATCAGGAATTACGTAATTTACACCTGGAAGGTCTGCATCAGGGAAACGAACACCTGCATCAATGATAATGATTGATTTTTCACTTTCGATACAATAGGTATTTTTGCCAACTTCACATAAACCGCCTAAAGCGTAAATGTATATTGGCTCACTAGAAATCGCCATATGAAATACTCCTTTTTTGAGCGCTACGTTATCTAAAAATCTACAAGCATTATAAATTATAATTAATTTAAATCAACAAAATTTAACAAAAAAGTCAAAAATTGTGAAATAAAAAGAGGTTTTTCACACCTCTTAAATTATTTGGCCATCTGGCTCTTTGAACATTGGGTCTTTTTTATTGATATGATCGTAGTAGAGAATGCCATCTAAATGATCTAATTCGTGTTGGAGAACAACAGCGTCGTATCCTCTTGCGGTAATAACAATTTCTTTATCTTGAATACAATCAAATGCTTTAACAAGAATTTTGAAGTAACGGTAGACATAACCTTGATGATCGTTATCAACTGATAGGCATCCTTCTCCACCTGATAAAGCTACTTTCTTAACTGAGTTAGAGATAATCTTTGGGTTTAATAAAGCGTATTGAACGTAGTTTAATGTTCCATCTTCATTTTGTGATTTTGGATAATAAACCGCTAAAGCACGAACGTTTCTTCCGACTTGTGGAGCAGCAAGTCCAACACCTTCTCTAATTTTGTATTTTTCTCTTAATTCATCATCTTGAGAAATCTTTAGATAATCGAGAAGTTCTAAGGCAAAGTCTTTATCTTCTTGCTTATATGGAGTTTCGAGAGGGACACATTTCTCTCTAAGTGATTTTTGAGTGTCTTTTACAATTTTAAATAACATATTTTTATACCGATGAAATTGTATCATAGTTTGTTGAAATTTGATAAGATAATAACGCTATGAATGAAATTCTTTTTGAAAAAGTTAATAAATTAAAAGAAACTCTTGCTAGTGATAGTAGGGTAGTTTTACTTAATTCATTGGAATCTAGAATAGAAAAGGATGAAGAAGTAATGGTTTTATCTTATAAAAAAGATTTAGCGTTAACTTCTTATGAAGATGCTGTTAGATACTTTGGAGAAAACTCTAAAGAGGCTAGTGAAGCAAGAAAAGTATTAGCAGATGCTAAATACAATTTAGATATCCATCCTTTGGTAAAAGAATATAATTTAGCATATAAGGAAGTTAGACTTCTTTATGAAGAAATAAATAAGGAGTTGTTCTATATCTTTAGAACACATAGATGTGAGGGTAAATAATGCTTAGAATCATTGGTGGAACGTTTCGTTCTCGTCAACTAGACACTCCAGATGTAAACACAACTAAGCCAACAATGGATAGGGTTCGTGCTGGTATTTTTAGTGCGTTATCTAACGACATCTATAATTCTAACGTATTAGATTTATTCGCAGGATCTGGCTCTTTTGGACTCGAATCATTATCAAGAGGAGCTTCTAAATCAACATTTGTTGAATTAAACGATAAAGCTTTCTCTTGCATTCAAAGAAACGTTGGTAAACTCAATGTCCTAGGACAAGTTGATATGTTTAAAGAAGATGTTTTATCTTATTTAAATAGGCAAGAAGCAAATCAATTTGATATTATATTTGCCGACCCTCCATATAAATTAGGAGTGTATGGTGATTTATTAGATATAGTTATAAATAAAGGATTATTAAAAGAAAACGGAATACTTGTGCTTGAAAGTGAACAATCACTCAATATTACAAATCCATACTTTAATAAAATTAAAGAATACAAATACGGTTTAGCGCATGTAACCATCTTAAGGAGATAATTATGAAAATTGCAGTTTATCCAGGAAGTTTTGACCCAATCACTGTTGGACATATTGATATCGTCACACGTGCGTTGCGTGTATTTGATAAGGTTATTATATTAGTAGCGGATAACCCAAATAAAAAATCTCGTTTCTTAGTTAAAGATAGAATTGAGATGATTAAAGATTCAGTAAAGGGATTGGGTAATGTTGAAGTAGATTCAACTTCAGGATTATCAATAAAGTATGCGAAAGAACATGGTGCCACTCACATGATTCGTGGTTTAAGAGCAGTAACTGACTTTGAATACGAATTTCAATTCAGTGAAGCTAATGAATATATTGATTCAAGCATTGATATTGTCTTCTTCATGTCTCACAAAGAAACAACATTCATCTCTTCTTCAAGTATTGATGAATTATACAAAAACGGAATTGATATATCTTCGTTAGTTCCAAAAGCAGTGCTTGAAGCATACAAAAATAAGTAAAGAAAAGGGGCTGTTAAGAAATGAAAATTCTTAACAGCTCTTTTTTTCTCCAAAAAAACACATTTATTGCGCTGAAATCCAGATAAAACAACCTCTTTTCCGCTCGGGAAGTGAACCAGCGAATGTCCTTAGATGTTTTCCTTCATCACTTTCTTCGAGGGAAAAGTCCTCATTGTTTTTTGGGCTCGTTGGCAACGGCGATTCATTTCTTAACAACGTAGTTGTTCCTGCTGATTCTGGCTAATATTGGTCGCAAAATCGTTGCCCGGCCTAAGGATTCGGACAGTTTTAGGTGAAAATTGGCAAAAAGCGGCTCATATCTGCCGTTCCTAACGCTTTGGTGAATCCATTTCTTAACAACGTAGTTGTTCTTTGGATAAAAACAAAAAAGCCGTTAAGAATTTTCATTTCTTAACAGCCCCTTTCATTTGTTGAATTTTTATTATTCGATTGCGAATTCGCCTTCGTGGTTCCAGCAGTCAATGAGTAAGTCAGCCTTGTTAGAAGACTTATCACCAGAAACACCGAACATAACTTCTGAGACGATATAACCACCTGGGTTATTTTCTGTACCATCAATTAAGAGAATTGTTGGTGTAAGGAAGTCTGTACCTGCATCGTGCATTGCGATTAAGTCAGCTTCTGATAAGTGACCATTTCTCCAGTAATCTGTATCATAAGCATTTGAAGCAGTATCTTCAAAGAACTTAATGTGACGATCGAGATATTGAACGAATGCTGTCTTTGATGATGTTGTTTCATCAGTAACTTCATCAGTGAAGATTGTGTACATCTTGAAATCTTTACCATCGTTTGCAACGTACTTATCGTTCCAACCTTTAGCAAGAACTTCGAAACCTTCTTTAGCTTCTGTACAGTTTGCACATTCATTTGACACAAATGCGAGGAAGAACTTATCACCGTATTTGCCTAATTCTTCATTTTCGATAGCGTTAGTGAGTTCATCAGCTTCACTTGTCTTACCACCCTTAAGTGATTTTTGGAACTTTGTGTAGTAAGTTTCACTAGAATTTAATTCATCATTTAATTTTGTGATTCCCTTAACGATTGAAGGAATAGAGAAGATAACACCGAAGATAAGACCAACAATTAATAATGGTTGAATCCATGCTGTATCTTTAATCCATGTCCAAATCTTTTTGAAGAATGCACCAATTGCGTTTAATACTATCATTTTTTCTTGCCTCCTTAGAAAGCGTCGCTTGTAATTGTAAACTATATAAATATAGAAAGCAACAAGCAAAAACTAATACATCCAAATAATCTAACTAAAAATAAGTTAGATAATCGATGAGTGTTAACATTTTACCAAATATGCTTTAAAAATAAATATTTTTTGTTAGAATAATTTCGCTACGGAGAAAAAGTATGCGCAAAAAGAGAACTTTACAAAGTAAAATAGAATCATTTCTATACAATCATATTTGGTTAAAAACCTTCCTTAATGATGCTAAGACAACAATTGCTACAATTGTTTCAGCTTTTATTTTCTCTATTGGAGTTGTTATTTTTGTCGCTCCTCTTGCTGAGACAAATTTGCATTCATTTGTTACAGGTGGAGCATCTGGTATTGCTCAAGTTATTGAATTATTCATTAATTTAATTGTACCTTCATCTAAGAAGGTTGCCTTCATTTATTCAATTGCTTTCGCAGTGGTAAATATTCCAATTGCAATCATTGGATTTAAAGGCATCGGAGTTCGTTTTGCTTCATTCACAGTTCTTAATGTTGGATTAGTCTCTCTATTTACATATTTATTTAAGAATGTTCCAGCAATTGCTACTCAAATGAATAAGCTTGCAATCTACATTTCAAGCAATGGTGGAGGATTCTTATCAAGAGCCATTTTTGGAGGTGTTTGTACTGGTCTTTCTAGTGCAATTGCTTTCAAGGTTGAAACATCAACTGGCGGCATTGATGTTATCTCTTATTATTTAGCATTAAAGAAGTCAACTTCTGTTGGTAAATACTCAACATATATTAACGGAGTCATTATTGCTGTTTATACAGCATTAATGCTTATATCGAATAAAGGCGCTGGATGGGAAGCATCTGCAGCATGTTTATTATACTCAGTTATCTATATGTTGGTAGCGATGTTAATTGTCGATACAATCAATGTTAGAAACAAGAAAGTTCAACTTCAAATCATCACTAAAAATAGAGATCTTCCTCATTATCTTTTAGCCCAAATTCCACACACTGCAACAATTGTTCAAGGTAAGGGTGCATTCACTGGTGAAGATAAGGTTGTTGTCTATATGGTTATTCAATCTGCTGAATTAAAGAAAACTATCAAAATCATTAAAGAATTAGATGCTGATAGCTTTGTAAACGTCACAACTCTTCAACAGGTTTATGGAAGGTTCTTCATTAGACCAATCAAATAAGAAAAGAAGCCACTATATGTGGTTTTTTCTTTAAAATTTTTCAATATATTTTTACTTAAAATTAGTGACTTTCTGGCGGAGAAATAGGGATTCGAACCCTAGTAGGAAATATTATCTCCTATACAGTTTTCGAGACTGCCCCCGTAACCAGCTTGGGTATTTCTCCATGTGCTATTTTATCACTTTTTGCAGCGCTTTTGGCTTACACATACGATAAAACAATGAATCAAACTGATTCTTTTTGTTTTAAAGTTTTATGTTTATTTTGAAATACTCATTTATTTGAGTATAATATTACTCGACATTTATGGGATACGAAGAAATTATACTTATTGTTGGAGTAGCTGTAATCGCAATCGCGTTAATTGTTTTTCTTATTACCTTTTTGGTTTATAAGAAACAAACTCGTATCGCAAAGGTTGATTTCAAAGAAACTAAGAACTCTTTAAGAGTGTTTGTTTTAGATATTAAGAATGGTGAATGCCTTTCTTTTAACCGTTCAAATTTATCTCGTAAAAAACGTTCATCAATTACTGAGTTTTATAATGAATTTCCTAGTGAAGAAAGAGAAAAACTTATCCTTTGGATTGGTTCTCTTCTTGACCCTAACACTAATGAAGACCAATACCTTGATATCAATGTCTTAGTTAACAAGAATAAGAAGAAATATTTCTCAATGCTCTTAGTCGAAAAGATTGATCTTGAAAAACAAATTATTCACATTGACTCATATTTGCTTAAGTACATGACAAAGCATAATATGTCTACTAATGGCACCCATTTATTCATGACCAAAGATCGCTTTACTAAAGTAATTAGAGATTCAAAACAAAATAAAGGTATTACATTCTGTTTAAATTTCTATAACCTTCGACCCCACTATAACAACCATGAGTTAACTCACTTAGCGTTTACTCGTGTAAAGGACTTACTCCTTCCTTATATTTCTAAGGAAGTAATTATGCATGAATATTCAGATCACCAAATCTTAATATCTAATCTTCCAATCAATACAAGATATGCATCAATTCAATTTACAAACACTCTTAAAAATGAGATTTCTAAATTGTTAACCCTTTATTCTTTATCTGACATTCTTGGTTTTAATGTCGGTGCAATTGAAAACAAATTATTTAAAAACGATGTTGATACATTAATAAATAATGTCGTTTCTATCGCTGAAATTGGTAAAGAAGATAATGAATTCATCATCTGGTATCAACAAGGTATGAAGCTTGAAGATATGGCGGATTCTCAATATCGTACAGAAGTTGAAAGAATCATTCGCGATAAAAAGCTCAATTACTTATATCGTCCAATCTATAACACAACTGGAGAAGAAATCCTTGGTTATGAATCAATTGTTAAACCAGTCGATACATTCTTTGATTCTCTTACAGAATTAAAAAGATATGCGGCTAAAACAGAAGATGATAAGGAATTATTCTCAACAATCTCAAGAAACGCTATTTCAAGATTTATCTGTGAGATGAATAAGGTTAATACAATCTTCTTCCCAGTATCGTTCCAAGAAACTTTGTATATCTTTAGAACCTTTGGACATATTCAAGATATTAAAAACGCAAACGTAGTTGTTAAATTTGATGAACAAGAATTTGTTGATCTTCCAACCGGACAAGAAGATGCAATCATCAATCACTTAAGACAATTAAAATCACGTGGTTATGAAGTTGCTATGGAACTTAATGACTCTCAATTAACACTTCCTCATGAAGTGTATGCTATGGCGGATTACTTTATTATCGATGCTTCATTTATCGGTGATAAATCACAAAATGACGCTAAGAGTATTACTCTCTTACATGGATTAATCGAAAGACTTCTTCCATTTAAGAAGAAAATTATTACAATTAATATCGCTAACTGGTCAGCAGTAGAGCTCGTAATGAAATTAGGTATTGAATATATTTCAGGAGAAATTATTGGACCTAGCGATCAAATGGTTTTACCTCTTTCACCTAAATCAATTAAAAAGATAAGTGCAATCAATGTTTAAGGAGAAACTTATTTATGGAAAATAAGAATGAATCAATTACAAGACAAGAAGACGACTTTGCTCAATGGTACACTGACGTCTGTAAAAAAGCTGAATTAATGGACTATTCCTCAACAAAAGGATTTATTATCTATCGTCCATACGGCTACGCTATTTGGGAATTAATCCAAAAGGATTTAGACGCTAAATTCAAAGAATTAGGTGTTCAAAACGTATATATGCCTATGGTCATCCCAGAAAGCTTACTTCAAAAAGAAAAAGACCACATTGAAGGTTTTGCACCTGAATGCTTAGTTGCAACTATTGGTGGTAAATCTCAACTTGAAGAAAAGTTAATTATTAGACCAACATCAGAAACAATTTTCTGTGATCACTTCTCAAAAGTTATTAACTCATACCGTGACCTTCCACTTCAATATAACCAATGGTGTTCAGTTGTTCGTTGGGAAAAGACAACACGCCCTTTCTTAAGAGGTAGTGAATTCCTTTGGCAAGAAGGTCATACTATGTATGAAACTGAAGAAGAAGCAAGGAACGACGCTATCACAATCTTAAATACATATGATGAATGTGGACGTGATTTAATGGCTATCCCATTTGTTAAGGGTAAAAAGACTGATAAAGAAAAATTTGCTGGTGCAGAAGAAACATATTCTATCGAAGCTCTTATGCCAGATGGAAAGGGTTTACAATCAGGTACAACTCACTACTTCGGAACAGGATTTGCAAAAGCATTTAATATCCAATTCTTAGGTAGGGATAACAAGACTCACACTCCACACGAAACATCTTGGGGTGTATCTACAAGACTTTTAGGCGCTATTATCATGGTCCATGGTGATGACAATGGTTTAGTCCTCCCTCCAAAGGTAGCACCAATTCAAGTTGTTATTATTCCAATTCAACAAAAGAAGCCTGAAGTTATGGAAAAGGCTAATGAATACTATAAAGCACTTAAAGCAGCAGGTATTCGTGTTAAATTAGACGATTCTAACAACACACCAGGATGGAAGTATTCTGAATGGGAAATGAAAGGTGTTCCAGTACGTCTTGAAGTTGGACCAAGAGATATCCAAAACGGAGTCTGTGTTCTTGCAAAACGTAATGATGGACAAAAGCTCACAGTTAATGAAGGTGATGTTGTTTCAACAGTTAAAGACTTATTTAACACAATTCATGATGAAATGTACGCTAAAGCAAGTGAATACTTAGCAAATCACATGACAAAAGTTACATCACTTGATGAACTTCAAAAAGCTCTTGATGAAAAGGGTGGCTACGCTGAAATGATGTGGTGTGGTGAAGAAGCTTGTGAAAACAAGATTAAAGAACTTTACCAAGCAACATCAAGATGTATGCCATTTGAACAAAAACCATTTGGTGATACTTGCCCTTGCTGTGGTAAGAAAGCATCTAAAGTTGTCTTATTCGCACGTGCGTATTAATTAATAAAGATAGAAAGTGGGCCGATTTATGGTTCACTTTTTATATTATAAAAAAGACGCAAAAACAAAAATTCAACCACATTAAAGATTTTATGATATAATCTTTCAAGTTATGACACTTACAATTACACTCATTTTATTAGCATTAGCATCATCAGGAGTAGCCTATTACTTCGGTTTTTACGCTCATGGATTAGGCCTTAAATGGTATGCCTTTGTAACAACCGCCCTTGGTATTCCAGTAGGATATTTCTTCTGGCTTATTGTTATCGCATTAATCTTATTTATTGCTTCTTTATTTATTAATAAGAAAAAAGAAGTTAAAAAACCTGGTAAATTTGCAAACTTCTTAGTTTATGAAGTGGTTCACCAAATTGATTTATTATCTAACGCTAAATTACACAAAACAGGTTTAAGACAAGTTCCTAATGGACCATGTCTAATCGTTTATAACCACACATCAAAATTTGATCCAATCTATATTATGGATAAGATGCATAGAAAACATATTATCTGTGTTACTAAGCCTGAAAACATGAGAATCCCATTAGCGGGCTCATTCATCCATAAAGCTGGTTTTATCCCTGTAAATAGAGATGATGATGCAGAAGGAATGAAAGCAATCCTAAAATCAATTGATTACATCAAAAAAGGATAT
This sequence comes from Bacilli bacterium, assembly GCA_024413875.1. The sequence goes on along the minus strand of JAKSVY010000009.1, from coordinate 22,018 downwards.
GGATCTATTGCTATTTCTCCAGAAGGAACAAGAAGCAAAACAAGAAAATTACTTCCATTCCGTGCCGGTGTATTTAACATTGCTAAGAGAGCAGAAGTTCCAATTGTAATTGTTGGATTTAAAAATACATGGAAAATCGCTGAAGATTATCCATTTAAAGTCACTCATGTCGATATGGACATTTTAGATGTTCTTGATTACGACAGTTTTAAGGATTTAACAACAGGAGAAATTTCTTCAATTGTTAGAAAATATTACATTGATTACTTAGGGGAGAAAGAAGGGGAATAAACAATGAACTATTTATACTACAACCCACTCGCAAACAACGGAAAGTGCGAACAAACAAAAGATGAAACATTAACAAAACTCGAAGCAAAATATGGAAAATTCGAAGTAGCTTCATGCATTGGCGTTGATGCTTCAGTTTTAGAAAAATTTACTGCAGAAGATATGGTTGTTCTTCTTGGGGGAGATGGAACACTTAATAAATTCGCTAACATGGTTTATGGTAAAGAACTTCCATGCAAGATTTACTTACACAAATCAGGTACTGGTAACGACTTCATGAATGACGTTGCTGATAAAGTATTTGATGACATGGTTGAACTCAATGAATATGTTAAGAGATTACCAAAGGTAATCATCAACGGCACAGAAACACGTTACCTCAACGGCATTGGCTATGGTATCGATGGTATGGCATGCGTTGTTGCTGATGAAATGAAAAGACAAGGCAAGACAGAAATTAACTATGCAAAGATTGTTATTGGCTTACTCTTCAAAGGTTATACAAGACCAAACGCAAAAGTAACAGTTGATGGTGTTACAAAAGAATACAAGAAGGTTTACTTAGCTTCTGGTATGAATGGCCGTTATTATGGTGGTGGTATGGCAATTACTCCAAACCAAGATCGTAACTCAGACTTAGTATCATCATGTGTTGTTTACAATGCAAGCAAACTCAAAGTCTTATGTGTCTTCCCAAGCATTTTCAAAGGTAAACACGTTAAGCACACAAAGATGGTTGATATTAGACAAGGTAAAGATATCTTAGTTGAATTTGATCAACCAATGGGTCTTCAAATCGATGGTGAAGTCGTTGAAAATGTTACTTCATACCGCGTTGTAAAAGACTAATTAACAAATAAGGGATTAGAGGAATTCTAATCCTTTTTATTTTTCCTTAAAATAATCAAGATTGTATCTAAGATATGACTATATTAGAATTAAATAGATATGAATAAGAAACAATCATTAGTCATTCTTCTTTCTTCTAGCGTTATCACAGTGTTTTCAGCAATCTCAGCAACATCATTTAAAATGATTCACGCTACTAACGAATCACATAGTTCTGCATGCCACTGGAATCACTATGAAGAAATTACTCCAACATATGATGAATCTGGTGTTCGTGAATATTGGATTTGTTGTAATCACAACCAAGATGGACCTGTTTTTAAGACACCTTCTGTGGGGCAAATTGTAAATGCTACCCATCCAAGTGGATTTAAAAGCACAATCACATCAGTAGATACTCGCTATATGAGCCCATATAGTGAAACCGTTACATTTGATGATGGTGAAATAAATTCATTCATCAGTATTGAAAGAAACATTAGCACTCTTGATGTAGTGGATAATGAAGGTATTAATGGATCCAAAGCATTAAGAATGATTAATAGTTCTTGGAACTATGGACTTAGATTCTCACAAGAATATTTAAATGCTGTTTTTGCTAATCCTAATGTTGTTGCTATAAATTTTTACGCAAAGACAAGCGCTCCAACAATCGACTTTAGACGATTATCAAATGGACGTGGTGTTTGCTATGAAGCAAATAACACTGGTTATGGAATTACAAGCGAATGGAAAGAATTCTCTTATACAAGAGCGTATTATGAAACTGATATTGCCACTGACGCTGTTATTTATGGCGGAATTTCAAGTGGCACAAGTATCTATCTTGATAACGTTCATCCAGTTACAACTCCATTAACTGCTAATGGTTTTGAATGTGGTGGTCTTTTAACAAATTCAACAAATCCATTTATGTTCTATTCACCTGGCCACTCATCTACAGGTATTGATAATTACGTTGCTCCTCAACAATATGTTTTCACTAATGCCAGCGCAGGAATTGTCACAAGCTATGGCTTTGATTATGAACATAAAACAGAAGGATTAAGATCATTCACATTTACAAAAACAAGCGGATATATGGGTTTATATCTTGGAAGCGCAATATATTCACAACTCGGTGAAAACGATTACGTTTCTATCGATATCTATAGTGATGTTGCTGTTAATGCTAACCAAACAACAAACTTCCTTGATGGATTTACAAATACAACTATTGAAACAAAAAAAGCTAATGAATGGCAAACTTATAACTTCTTCAAAGGAAAGAATATGACTAGCGATGGAAGATTCCTTATCATTCAAGGTTCAAGTGCCGGTAAGTATTGTTTTGATAATATTCAAATTCATAGAGCGGAAGAAACACCTGAAACATACGAAACAAGTGATACATACATCAATAGCAGTGATACCTATGTTAACTTTAAAACTAGAAAGCAACCTCAAACAGTTGTTAAAGTAACTGTTGATGGAACTTCACTTGTTCCAGTAAACAACACAAGATATGTTTATATTGATAGCAAAGCTATCGCAATCAAAAAAGAACAATTAGGTTTAGGAGAACACGCTGTTACAGTTAAATATCTATCTGATGGTTTACTTTATACAGAAACAAAATATATGAACGTTATTGAATTAATCACTCAACCTGTTATATCAACATCAATCGCATATGGTGATGCTAACTACCTTTCATTAAGTGGATATACAGATATTTACCGAATTACTTGTGGAAATAATGAAATTCCTTATGAACATGATGGAAATAACTTATCAATTCCAAATGCTGCTTTAATTGAACAATTAGAAACAGTTAATAATCAAAAGCAAAGCGGTGTTATTAATCTATATTTAAAGAACTTAACAAATACTTATCTTCAACCAATTAATATCACAGTTACTAGCGCAACTAACGTAAGACCAGAATTTGTTCACGGTAACAATACTTTAAATATGCACGCATATTCTTCATCTTCATCATCAACCAATAACAATAACTATACTCAACATATTAATGATTTCACTATGGAACAATATAAGAGTACTGGTTTAAATATTTGGTATGAACAAGCTCTTCACGTAGGTGCAAGTGTAAACACATTATCAAATGGACTTCTTGAATTATTAAATATGGCAACAAAACATAACATCAAAGTAATGCTTTCTGATGATTTGTTTAGAGATATCTCTAGAAGAACTGAAACAATCTTTGGTCAACAAATTAATATTGCTGGAAGAAACTATATGATTAATACTGAAGCTGATTTAGATGCGATTGTAGAATCTAGATTGAATCTTTATATTAACTATCCATGTATGTTTGGAGTTTCTGTTGGTGATGAACAAAACTATCATCAATTAGATGTTGGTTGTAGAGAAATCTTTAGATCGCTTCATCGTGTTTTAAAGAAACTCAACAGAGAAGACTTCGTGGTTAACGCTAACTTAAACCCAATGGCAGCGTCAGAATTAATTTTAACTGGTGAAGGTTCAGATGAATCACCAAGTTACTCTAACTATGTTAATAACTTAATGCCTACTCAAGTTGCAAACTACGAAAAATATTTAGAAAAGTATGTTGAAGCAACTCAAAATGATTATATCCAATATGACTTATATCCATTCACATCCAATGATAAAGGTTGGAAATATGAAAGTAAGGGTCTTGACCTATGTACGATTGAAAACCTTTTAATCGCTAGCAAGATTTGCAAAAAATATGACCTTGAATTACGTGTTGTCACTCAATCATTAATGTATTACGGAACACGTGAAATTACTCCAATTGATGTTGGATGGATGAACAATATGCTTTTAGCATTTGGTGTTAAGCATATCTCATATTTCGTCTATCAATGTCGTTCAGTGACCGGCGCAGAAAACTGGATTGAATCATCAACAATGCTAGACACTAATGGTAATAAGAATCCAATGTTCTACTATGTGCAAGGAATGATTAGTCAAATTAGAAATTTCGAAAATGTTTATATGGATTTCGAATATGAATGGTCAAGAGTGTATAAATACTATATCGGTAGTAGCACTTCATCTTGCTATACTGCAGCTTTGAAGCTTATGAATGAATATTACGAGACTACCTATGGTAATTTATCATCTGTAACATCATCTAAAGACTGGGTATTAGTTACAGGATTAAGAAATAAAAATAATCCAAATACATATATGTATGCAGTAGAGAATGTTTACAATAACTTCGCTAACAACATTATCCAAACCGCAAAGTTAACATTCACAAAAACATATTCATATGCGATTGTTTATGAAGCTGGTACTGTAAGATATGTAAATATGAACTCAAAAACATTATCTTTAAAATTATCAGCAGGCAAAGCGGCCTTCGTAATTCCAGTTGAATAATAACTTATAATATAAATCCTATGAACTATTCGTAGGATTTTTATATAATTACATTTAAGATGAGCCTAGAAATAAAAAATATATCTAAAACATTTGATAACAACGTTCAAGCATTAAAAGATGTCTCTTTTTTAGCTAATGATAATGAACTATTAGTAGTTTTAGGTACCTCTGGTTCAGGTAAAACTACTTTACTAAGAATTCTTGCGGGACTTGAAGAAAATTATTCAGGTGATGTAATTATTGATAATAAAAACGCAAGAGACATTGAACTTAAAGATAGAAGTGTTGCGATGGTGTTCCAAAGCTATGCTTTATATCCTCAATTGAGTGTTATTCAAAACCTTGAATTACCATTAAGACAAAAAGTTTTTTATCGTCCGCTTCTTGATAAAAAAGGAAACCAAGTATTAGGTGTAAATAAAGACAAAATAAATGAAGTAAAATCACAAATTGTAGAACTAGCAAAAAGTGACAAACAAAAGAAAAAAGAACTCAAATCTGAACTTAAAATCTTAAAGAAAACCAAAGATACTCCTTTGTTTACTTATCAAAGATTAAACCAAGACGAAATAAACAAAAGAGTTGAGGATGTAGTGGAATTATTAGAAATTTCATCTTTCATAAAGCAAAAAACATCAACATTATCAGGTGGACAAAAACAAAGAGTTGCCCTCGCTAAGGCAATGTTAAAAGAACCAAAAATTCTTCTTTTAGATGAACCATTATCTAACCTTGATGTGAAACTAAAAAAGAACGCTAGAGAATTGATTTATAAAGTTCATCAAAAATGTGGATGTATAACAATTTTAGTTAGCCATGATCAAAATGATGCTTACACGTTAGCGGATAGAGTGGTTATTTTAAAAGACGGAGAAATCGAACAAGTAGGCACTAATGAAGAAGTGTTAACAAAACCAAATAACACATTTGTATCGCAATTCTTTGGAGTGCCTCCAATGAATTTGATTGAGTGCTCAATCACTAATAATCGATTAATCACACAAAGCGGTGAATCTTTAACATTAAACGAAGAACAAAAAGCAAAAGTTCAAAACCTAGAAAAAGTCATCATTGGATTTAGAGGAGATAACATTTCTATTACTGATGAAGGCATATTTACTGCTACTGTAATTAGATCCGAGTTGGTTGGTTTATCCTATGTTGTTCATGCTAATTTATTTGGACAAGAGATAACTTTTAAATCAGATAAAAAGTATAAAGAATCAGAAAAGTTAGGATTAAATTTAAATTCCGATTCATTCATTCTTTTTGATGTAGATACACAAAAAAGATTATAAAGAGTTGTATTATTCAATATACATAGATTAATAAAATATAAAAACTAACATAAAGAAAGTTACTATGTAACTTTATTATTTTTGCTACGAGCACGATTTAATAAAAAAATAACCTTTAATACTATGGATTTATTTTTATAAGATAATTTATAATTATACTGAACAAAGAATGACTATTCTTTTTTATTAAACAGTTCCCTAGTTCAAGGAGGAAAAGTTATGAAGGCTTCTAAAATCGTACTTGCTGCTATTTTCTCGGCTACTGTTTTATGTGGTTGTGGAAATAACAAGAATGCTGAAGTTAAATATACTTTAGGATTCTACCAAGCAGAAGGTGACAAACTTGATCAAATGGAAGTAGTGGTTGGAAAAACTACTTATCAAGACGTTTTAAACTTTGATTCCAACATTCAAATCAACGAACGTGTTGGCTATGATGTTGAATGGGAACAATTTGATTTTGAAAAATTAGATCACGATTATGTAGTGGATGCTGATTATGTTCTTCATAACTATGTAATTTCTTTTATGTTTGGAAACGAAGTTGTTGCAACTACAACATATAACGTTGAATCTGAATCCATTGAAATGCCTGGATTTGAAGATGATGGAGGATATACCTTTGTTGCAGAAACATTTGATTACAAAGATAGACACGAGGACTTCACTGTTAATGTCACAAGAGAAGAAACTCCATATACAGCAATTTTCGTATCTGATGAAAATGTCTCTTATACAGCAACATATACAATTTCTAGTCCGGTGGTTCATGCTCCTGCAGGTCCTTCTGGATATAACACAAAATGGGTATGTGGAAGTGTTGAAGTAAATGCTGGAGACACAATTGATTTCACTGGAAGACTTGGAAACTACACATTTAATAAAGTAGCCACTCCAAAACAATACAAAATTAAATATGTTCAAAATGGAGAAATCATTCAAGAACAAACTGTTGATTATGATTCTAATTACACCCTTATTGATGTGGTCTCACCAAACCCTGATTATGATGGAGTTTGTTGGGCGGACGCAAATGATGTTGAATTCCAACAATCTGGTAAATGGACATTAGATCATGATGTTGAATTACATGCTTTATGGGGATTATCTTTTGAAAAGAATACACTCCCATCAGTCTTACAAACCGGTAATAGAACTAACTACTCTATTGATAGAACTCAAGGTACATCAGGTAGTCAATGTTTAAGAGTAGATATTGGTGTTACTGGTCAAGTTGGTGACTACGGAATTAAAGTTGCTGAATCATTCTTAAACGATTGCTTCGCTGATCCTGAAGTTGTCGCTATTAACTTTGATGCAAAGGCATCAGTAGCAGCAAGTAACTTCCGTGCAAGATACTATGCAGAAGGTAAAGTATCTAACTGGACATACGAAAATAACTACACACCTTGCGGTGTTGATACAAAATGGAAAACATTCTCATTCAAAAGAGAATATATGCAAGGACTTGAATACTTCATCTATGGAGCATTAAGTGATGGAGAAACCTTATGGGTTGATAACATTAGACCAGTTAAACGTCACCTTGACCTTGATATGACAAAGCAAGATGGTGGAATTCTTGGATTTGAAAATGGTTATCGTGTTCAAAATCCTTCAAACGTTATCTTCTATGATGGCGGACACGCAAACGCAACACCAGTAGGTAAACAAGTGTTCCTTGCTAATGGCGAAGCTACTAGAAGCGTTGATTATTCTTACGATTTTAAGAGTGAGGGCAATCGTTCAATTAAATTAAATAAGGTATCTGGCTATTCAGCTGTTTACATCTCAACTGCATTAGTTAACTATATTGGCAAAAATGGTTACATTACATTTGATGTGTATTCAACTGTTGGATGTAACTCAAACCCAACAACTGCAGTTCTTGTTGATGGAGCGTCAACTGACCAATCAAAAGATCCACACGCAGAAGGGTTCGGTGGAGAAGGATATATCCATCCAGCCGAAACATGGGTAACATACACAGTCCCAAGAAGAAAGATAACTAATGATGGTAGATTTGCTCAAATAATGGGTTCTACCGCAGGTGATTGGTATTTCGATAATATCAAAGTATATCCAGGTAAATAACAAGGAGAAAAGTTATGAAAAAAAGTAATGCATTATTAGTAACTGCTCTTGCTTCAGTTCTCACAATTACTGTAGCAGGTTGTAAAAAACAAATTAAAGTCGAACCAAAGACACTTAATGTCAAACTTTTATTAGGTGGCTATGGTTACGAATGGATGAATAATTTAATTACAAAATTCCAAGAAGTCTACAAAGAAGAAGGCTATAAGGTTAACTTAATTAAACCAACAAGACAAAATGATGGTGGAACTGTCTATAACGATTTATTAGAAGGCTACGCTAAAAAGTCTGTTGACCTTTACTTTACAGGTTCTTTATCACCAACACGTGTATATAACGAAGGTGATGTACTTGTTGAAGAATTAGATGACCTTGTATATGACCAAAAGGCTATTGATTTTAATGGTAATGAAGAAGAAAAAACAGTTAGAGAAAAACTCGATAAGTCTTTCGGTGCTGACTGGTATCAAGCAAATGGAAAATCATATAACTTCTTCTATCAAAACTCTATTGGTGCGCTTGTTGTAAACACAGACAAGCTCGCTAGATGTGGATTTGATTATCTCCCAGTTACAACAAACCAATTCTTTAATATGGTTCACACAATCACTGAAAATGAAAGAAGAGTAAAACCAATTACTACTGTTGGTAACACAGGTTATGCTTCAGTTATGATTAACTCTTGGCTCACTCAATTAGGTGGTAGAGATGAATGGGATACATTCTGGTCTATGAATAATCCTGATGGATCATATAACACAGCGTCTGGTTATGAAGTTTATAATTCAGATAATCTTAGACAAGCAGGCGCTATGGTTTTTGAAACATATGATTTTAAAAACTTTGTTAAAGGCGCAAAGAACTATTCAATTGAAAAGGCTCACGATTCATTAATGGCAGATTATGAAGATGGTGGTGGTGTCTTCTTATTTGATGGTGACTGGGCACTTAACGAAACAGCAGCAAACTATCCTGATGATGCTGATTTATCAAAATTATCATTCATCAACGTTCCTCTTGCTTCTGGATTAGGAACAAAATTATGGGGCCCAGGAACAGATGCTAATATCACTGATGCAGCTAAGGTTGAAGATATCCTTGTTAAAGTTGTTAAAGGCGCTGATGCAGGTAAAGAAGTTAGCCAAATCACTTCAGAAGTTAACACTGAATTTAGTGTTTCTTTAACAGAAGCATCAGTTCTTAGAGTTTGTGAAGCACGTGGTGTTTACAATAACCGCGGTGTTGAAACTGGTAATGCTTATCTTGCAAAAGGTATTGATGATACACATAAAGATATCGCTGGTAAATTCTTAAGAATGATTGCAAGTGATGATTTCTCAAGAATGTATTTTGAAACATCTCACTGTTTCTCACCATACTCAAAAGCAGTTAATAACTCTGAAGGTTTATTACCTTTCACAAGAAGCCAACTCCAAATTGGTTCACACAAATACGCATCAACAATTTGGCCACAATTAACTGGCTTAAGAAAAGAAATTGGTTCTAACCTTGGCCGTTTCTCTCCTACAACAAATACAGGTTATTTCCACACTAATGCGGAATTAACAGAAACATCAGCATATGATGATAGAACAGGTAGACTTGATCCAGAAAAAGTACACATTTATTACGATCAAGCTAGTGATCTCGTAAAGAAAGATTACGATTTTATTAAAGGCGAATGGAGTAGATGGCTCGAAAACATCCAAAAATAACAAACAATGAAAAAATTTAAATGGAAACATTATAGTCAAAGTGATAAGCGAAATTTCCTTTTCGTTTATTTACTTATTGCTATTCCAGTTCTCCAATTCATTATCTTCTGGTTCTATGTAAACATTTCCTCAATCGCTCTTGCTTTCCAAACAAGAACAGGGGAATTTACATTAAAGAACTTCCATGACGTAATGCTTAATATCGTTAATAAAAACGATCCAAATAGAAGTATTATCACCATGGTTGGAAGATCGTTATTATTATGGCTTACAACTAATATTGTTGCCTACCCATTTGGTCTTGCTGGAACATATGTATTATATAAACGAGTAACTGGTCACTATGCATTCAGAGTTATTTTCTCAATCTCTGGTATTGTTGGTGCTGTTGTTTGGGTATCTTTACTTAAGAGTGTTTGTGACCCAGATGGTTTAGTACAGTACATATTAACTAACTGGTTCCACGCGAATATTTCTGAAAAAGCTTTAACCGATGGATTATTCCTTGCTAACGACACAGCATTTAAGACCATTGTTTTCATTACATTTATTTCTGGTGCAGTCGGTGGTAGTGTTATCGTTACCGGTGCTTACACAAAAGTACCACCAGAATTATTAGAAGCTGCTAAACTTGATGGGCTTGATTTCTGGGGTAGTTTTGTTGTTGTATCACTCCCTTGTTCTTGGCCAACCCTTCAAACATTAATTACCGTATCTTTGTGCAGCATGCTTGTTGTTGAAGGTAATGTTTATTTATACACAAATGGTACAGGTGGTAATGGCACAGCCACTATGGGCTATTACTTATATACACTTACATTAGATATCTCAAAGAACCCTGTAACAGCGAACTATTATTATCCAGCTGCGTTAGGTGTCTTTATTTCCCTTGTAAGTATTCCAGTTGTTTTATTAGGTAGAAATATACTTAATAAAGTAATTCCAACAGTTGAGGTATAAGATTATGAAGAAACTTAAAAATCTATTCCTCAAATTTATCCACAAGACCTGGTCTGAAAAGATAACATATGTTGTCTATTTCATGTTCTTTGTCTTTATGTCTTTAGTTTTCCTTTATCCAATATATTCTGCAATATTAACTTCTATTACTGACGTTGGAAACACTATTAGAGGTGAAGGTGCAAGATTCATTGATTACTTTATTGTTAAAGGAAAGCCACAAGGCGAAACTTGGGCAGGGGTTATTGAATCATTCTCAGTTATGACAGATGCTGGTGATCAAAACTTACTCGCTATGTTATTTAACTCTATTTGGTTTACTGTCGCTAAAGTTTCTTTATCTTTACTTGCCTCAACAGTTCTTGCTTATGCAGTTGCTAAATACAATTTCCCAGGCAAGAGACTCATTTATCTTTTAGCTATCTTTGTTCAAACAATCCCTATCTTTGGTACTGGTGCAGCATCTATTAAGCTCTTCATTGGTCTTAATATGATGAATAACCCATTATTATTCTGGATTGCCTGGATTACTGGCTTTGATTTCACATTCATTATTATGCATGGTGCCTTTACTGGTATTTCAAATTCATATAGTGAATCAGCAAGAATTGATGGCGCTAATAACTGGATTATCTTATTTAAGATTATCTTCCCAATGGTTGCACCAATCTTACTTGCGTTATTTATTTCTAACTCATTAGGCGTTTGGAATGACTATTCAACAATCATGGTTTATTTAAGAGATTATCCAACTCTTTCATATGGTTTATACGCTTTCCAAAATGGTGGTGCTACTTATGTAAGAAATGCTACTGCTGTCCAAGCAGCAGCAACTCTTGTTTCAGCAGTCCCAATTATCATTATCTATTCATGCAGCCAAAAGCTTATTTTAACTAACATCTCTGTAGGAGGTCTTAAAGGATGAGAAACAAATTCAAAAAAGTTGGACTATTGTCCATCTCGCTCTTCTTATGTAGTTGTGCCGCCACAACTAGTTATATCAACGCCCCAGTAGAAGTCAAACTCGTAGATGGCTACTCTGGCGAATTTGAATATGGAAAACCAATCGATACTGAATGGTTCTTCTATTGTTCAGATAGAAATAATGCCTCTATTACAGTTACTTATACAAAGAACAAAAAAGAGATTACAGAAAATGTTTTTGGTAACGTCTTTTATCCAACAGTTACAGGGAAGCATATCTTTAAATTAACATACAAACAACAAGTCTTAACAAAAGAAATTGAAGTCTTAGATGAACAACCTCTTTTAACAATTGATAAAGCTGCATTCTTTACAGGTGTTGCTGATGAGATTTACTTCTTCGATATTTATAACGAAGTAGCGATGAATATGTATCCATCACAAGCTGAACTTGTTATTGATAATGTTGAAAGAGCACCTTTTGATTTCTCATTAGGTGGTTCAGAGCCTGTATATTCAGCAGTAAACTTCACTCAAAGATATTTTGATGGTTCAAAGCAAGGCCGTTATCGTATTTCTGTTTCATTGGTGAATGGTAAGAAATCCGCTCAAGGTGAAATCAATGTCTTTGTCTCTAACAAAGCTGTTGATGGTAACGCAAATGTTTTACAAATTGATGGAGTATATGCATCAAATAAAGCAATTGTTGATCCAACAAATGATAATAACTTTATTCTTCCATCTGCTCCATTTAGAAATGCTTCATATTTCGTTATCAACAAAACATTTGGTAATAGAGAAAAAGCTGGAGTTAAGTTCAAAGGAAAACAAATTCCTTCCATTGGTTTATTTGTTCAACCAAATAAGGCAAATGGCTCATTTGCACCTTATTCAATTGATGAAGGCTATGTTTTATCTTGGGAACAAAGAGCAACTCATACATACACAGTTTATGGTTATAGCCAAGAAATGAAGAGAGCATATCAATCCCAATATGAATTTGGCCTAGATGATTTAGATAACAATAAATACTATTACCTTCAATGGTGTTTTGAACAAGCAGTCTCAGCAAACCCAAGTTATGACTGGTTACATAATGTTTGCTGGTGGATTTCTGAAATCGAAAATTACGGAACTGACCACGAAACATACAAACCAGTATTTGAAATTGATGGTCCAGGTGGTTGGTTTGATAACCATTACGTTCCAGAAAATACATATATGGCGGTTTATTCGTCATCACTTCAAGATATTTCTCTTGAACTCGTTTTATAGGAGGGCTACAAAATGAAAAATGTTAAAAGATTATTAACTTCTATCTGTGCATTTGGTTTAATTGCCCTCAGCGGTTGCGAAGCTCAAAAGGCAATTACAATTGATTTACTTTCTAAAGCACCTGATTATTCAAATTGTGAAGGGGAATTTATGACATTTGCATATACTCCTCCAACCAATGGTAAATGGTACGAAAATGGTCTTGAATACGATATAGGAGAAGACTTCCGTACTGTTGAAAGATATCGCGAATATAAAGAAGCAGGGCTTAACGTTTTAATGCTTCAATCAGAAGATGGTTATGATTACTCTAAGCCATTCGAAGAATCAGATTTAAAGATTAGAATGGATGACGCGAAAGAAGCGGGATTAGATAAGGTTATTGTTTGTGATAATAGACTTTATAACCTTTGCAATGCTGATCAACCAGTTGTTGGAAAAGATGGTGTTACACTTACCGTAAATGGTTCTAAATTCCAAGGTGGAATTCAACAATTTAGAACCCAAGAAGAACTTAATGAATATGTTGCAGAAATTATTGGTGCATATTATGACCATGATGTTTTCTATGGTGTTCTCTTAAGAGATGAACCATTCCATCAACACTTACTTAACTACGGTTATACATATCGCGCTGTTAAAGCTCTTGATAAAGATATCTATGTTGAAGGTAACCTTAACCCATATAGTAGTGATATTAGAAACATCTCTAGATATTCTCCAAATTCTGAATTAACACCAGAGCAAGCTTATGAATGGTACGTTAATTATTATCTTGATACATCAAAAGCTGAAAAGGTCCTCATGGACTCATATCCAATACTTGCTGAAGGTGGCGCACCTTCAATCAAGAACGACCACTTAAAAGGCATTCAACTTATCGCTGATATTTGTAAGCGTAGAAACGTTAAATTTGAAGCTGTTGCCCAAACTTTTGGCGGTACAATTTCAAACAGTAGAAAATGGGCTCCTGTTGATGCTGCCTCAATGCAATGGCAACTTAATACATATATGGGATTTGGTATCCAAACATTTGGTTACTTCACATACTGGAGAAAAGTTTGGAACAATAACCAAGCTGGTGGTGAATGGTTCAATGATGGTGAATCATACATTACAACAGATGGTCACAAGACAAGCGTTTATTACATCATGCAAGGTTTACATAAAGAAATGCAAAAATTTGCTCCTGTAATTTCTAACTTTAAATACTCAGCATCAAAAACATATGCACATGAACCGTGTTTATATCCAACAGGATACTTAAACATTAAGGATGAAAAATTAGCGTTAGTTAAAAACTTCACATGTGATGAAGGCGATGCAGCGTTAATCACCGAACTTAAAGATAGAAATAATATGCAATACATGTACATGGTAATGAATGCATTAAATCCACAATACAAAGTTGATGATAATGATATCATTATGAATTACTCAATTGATTTCGGTCCATCATTTAATGCGGTTGAAGTTTACTATCGTGGTAACAAAGTTTGCCACCCACTCGAAAACGGTGTTTACAAATCATCATTAGATGCTGGATACGCTGAATACATTATGCCTTATAAAGCATAATTAACTAAGTATGCCTAATATTACTTTTCAAAATCTATCTGTAACTTATACCTCAAAGAAAAACGAAGTAGTGGCGATTAACCGCCTAAACTTAGATTTAGAAACAGGTAAAACCCACGTTATTGTGGGTTTTTCTGGTTGTGGTAAGACAACTTTACTAAAAACACTGTTTAGTAATATTAACTATGAAGGTAAGGTTTTAGTTAATGGAGAAGATATTGAAAAAACTCCAGTAGAGAAGCGTAATTTAGCGTATGTTTCGCAAAACTACGCACTATATCCAAGTATGACAATCTTTGATAATATTGCTTTCCCTTTAAAGATGCTTGGAGCATCATCAGAAGAAATTAAGAAAAGAGTGTATGAGGTCGCTACTGAATTAAATATTATGATGTGTCTTTCAAGAAAACCGCGTCATATTTCAGGTGGCCAACAACAAAGAGTTGCGCTTGCTCGTGCGCTTGTTAAAAACCCAAGCATTTGTTTATTTGATGAACCATTATCTAATCTCGATCAAGCAACTGCTGCTAAATCCAAAGATTTAATTTACAACTCAATTAAGAGTCGTAACATCACAACAATTTATGTTACTCATAATATGGAAGAAGCCACTTCTTTAGGAGATATTATTCATTTTATGAAAGATGGAGAGATTCTTTTTAGTGGTACTCCTGAAGAATTTATTCACTCAGATAATCCAATTATTGTAGAATTTTTACAAGCTTTATGATGGATATTAGAAAAGACTTAGATAAAAACATAAAACAAAAGAAACTGTATATCGCTCTTACAGTTCTTTTTGGAATACTAACCTTATTAAGCATTGTTTTATTTATTGTTTTCTCTAACTATAAAATCCAATTAATCATGCAAATAGTTGGTTCAATTGTGTCTTCTATCCTAATGATAGTGACTTTATCAGTTGTGTTTGCCTATCTTCTTCCAACTCTATATATGAATCAATATTTAAAAGAGTTAACTAACGCGAAAGAAAGTAAAGTGGTGGGCAAAATTGAAAGGATTAAGAAAGAACTTGTAACTGCTAGAAAAGGTATTCTATTTATTAAAGTTGAAATTGATTCAGTCACATATTTTTGTTCTGATCCAGAAATTGTTTCAAAGTTTAGTGTATCTGAATGTAGAACATTTATAGTCCGTGACATATTTATTGTGGGGGTAGAAGATGAAAACTAGATTATCTACTCTTATTAATAAATGGCCACTTTATTTAATTGGTGTCGCTAGTGTATCAATTATCGTGTGCACAGGCGTATCAATTAAATGTAGTCCAAAAGAAAATGAAAGCATTTATGTATTTGCTCCTACATATTCTTTTAATGTCTCTAGATTTGTTGATGAAAGTTTAAAAGTCACTGACGGAATTAGACAAATCACCGTTAAACACGCTGACCCAAATACTGAAGAAGCAATTCGAACATTTGGATCTTATTATTCAATCTGTGATTTGTATATCATGCCTTCTTCTTGGGTAGAAAGAATTTCACCAATTGCAGCATCTTTTTCTGATGAACAAATAAAAACATTACTTCCTAATGTTGATGGATATGATTTTTATAAAGAAGAAGATAAAAACCTTGGTATTAAAATTTATGAGAAAAATACCAATACTGGTGTGGGTAAGGATATAATTACCTATACTTCTGAAAAAGAAGAAAACGAAGATTATTACTTATTATTTAGAAATGATTCAATTCATATTGGATCACTAAATAATTCCCAAAGTGATAACGCGCTTAGAATAGTTAATAACTTATTAAAATTATGAAAGTAAAGACTAGCAAAGAAGATTTTGAATTCTCTAACCTTCCAAGAAATAGAAAGGAAGTCTTTTTTGATGTATTCAAAATCCATTGGAGGCTTATTTTTGGAATAGGTGGTCTTTTACTTTTAGCGTTCCTTCCAACTCTTGCTATTCTCTTTTTTAGAGATAACTATTGTTTAGGCCTTGCTATTAAAGTTAATAGTGGGGAAGTCACAAAAGAAACATACAATAGTTATGTAAAATACGCTCACTTAATTGCCTCTATTGCAGTGTGGTTAAGTTTATATATTTTCTCTATTGTCTTCAGTGGACTTATGAGAATATACCGTCAACTTGTTTGGTTAGAACCATTATTCTTCAAAGAAGATTTTGTTAAAGGCATCAAAGATAACTATAAATCATGTGCGATTACATTTACCTTCTTTGGTCTTTTATTAGTAGCGTGTAAATTAACAAATCTATTCACTGATAATGTTGTTGTTCAAGCTATACCTATCGCATTATCTCTTGTCATTATCGTTCCAGTTTTAACATTAACTCTTTATCAATCCGCTATTTATAGTGGAGGATATTTCATGCTATTAAAAAATGCACCCCTTTTCTATATTAAGGATGCATTAAGAGTCATTCTATTTACTGCTATCTTATATTCACCATTACTTCTTGGAATAATGAATAGTTATTTACCTATTAAATATATTGTTGCAGTAGTGATTGTTTTATTTATCCTTCCATTCACTCTTTTAATTTATCAATTATTTTCTAATTACATTTTTGATAAATTCATTAACATCACTCAATATCCTGAACTAGTTAATAAAGGAATGTATAAGGAAGACTAGTTTTAAGTATTTAAACTATGGTGTGACTTTGGTGGAATGCCAAAGTATTTTTTATAATTCATACAGAAAGATGAATAATACTTATATCCTAAAGCAGACGCTGTTTCTGCTAATGACGCACCATTTTCAAGCATGTGTTGAGCAACATGCATTTTTTGAATAAAGACATATTCAGAAACAGGGATTCCATAATATTGTTTAAATAAGTGTTGGAGATAACTCTTTGATAAGAAAACACTGTTAGAAATGTCATCAATTGTAATCTTTTTATCTAAGTTAGCCTTAATGTAGTTAGAAACACCATTAATAATTTCTTGGTGCTTTGCTTTAACTTCAATAGCTTGATATGGAAGATCAACAGTCTTATCAAAACATAATCTAAATTCAGAAATAAGTTTAATCGCATCACCAAGCATTAAGTGACTTGTGTAAACACTGTTATCTAAGAAATCTTGATCGCACGATTCAAAGATTTGAAGAATACGGCTGTCTTTAACAAGTTTAGCAGGGATATAAATTGCAGAAGATTTTGAAATAAAAATATCTGAGATTGGATTTACCCCCTTAATTGAAGGAATAATACCCATATCAAATTCCAAAACAAATCTTTCATAGTTACATGTTGGCTTAACATTAATAACATGACTTTCAAAAGCTTTAACAAGTAAAACATCACCTGTTTTAAGTCTATATGAAGTTCCACCTACAATATATTCAACATCTCCGCTTACAAGATAATAAAGTTCATAAGCAGGGTGGCAATGTGAAACATTGACGCGTTCAAAAGACATCTCATCAACAGTGGTGAGGTAGTGTCTAAACGCGAATCCAGCGTTACTACGAAAATCATTTTTCTTTTGGTTCATGGTTATATTATACCAAAAGATATAAATATAAAAAATTATAAAATTATCTTTTTACTTTAATAATTCAAGAATCTTATCAAAATCGTTGGAGAAAGGGTAACTTGTAATATCCTTATCGTTAGTCCAGAACAAATGTCCTTCAACTGAGTCTTTAATTTCGCCTTTAAAATCTTTAGTCTTAAAAAGCATTGAAAGATGTCTTGTTTCTTCCTCGATAACATTCCATTCAATATATCCACATGGTTCAAGAGATCCAATATCTAAACCAGTTTCTTCTTTAATTTCTCTAACCGCACATTCTTCAATTGTTTCGTTAGGTTCAACATGCCCTCCAGGAAATGTAATACCTGGCCAATCTTTTTTAACTCGATTAAGCACTAAAAAATCACCGTTATCGCGGTAGATTTTAACCATAGTAGTGAGGATTATTTTGTACATAATTAGTTAACGTGTTTTTTAATAGCATCAAAAGATTCGTTAGATAAATCATGTTCAATCTTGCATGCATCTTCTTTAGCTATATCTTCTGGGACGCCAAGAGACACTAATGCTTTAGTTAATATTTGGTGTCTTTCGTATATTTTTACTGCAATGGATTTACCTTCATCTGTAAGCATTATATGCCCATGTTCTTCAATGTTAATATACCCATTCTCTTTGAGTTTTTTCATTGCGACCGAAACAGAAGGTTTAGAAAAACCTAATTCATTAGAAATATCAATAGAACGGCAATAACCATTCTTTTCAGTAATGATAAGAATTGACTCTAAATAGTCTTCAGCAGATTCATAAATTTTCATATAAATAAATTATAACTTAAATAATGAATAATGCAAGATAGTTAGACATGACTAACTTTTGTGTTGACTAATCAGTTTTAAAGTTATATATTATAAATAGTTAGTTATGACTAACTCATACATCTTTAGTCCATTTACTAAAGTAAAAACATCATTGGCTTGCATAGAAAGGAAGGAATTTATGCTTAAAAGACTAGATGAATTTAAAATTGGCGAGACTGGCCAAATAAAGAAAGTCGATGGAGAAGGTAAGCTAAGAAGACGCTTACTCGATATGGGTGTTACTCCAGGAGCAAGAATTTATTTAAGAAAGAAGGCTCCACTCGGTGACCCAATTGAAATCAATATTAGAGGTTATGAATTAACTCTTCGTAAATCAGAAGCAGAGTTAGTTACTCTAGAAGTGGAGGATAAACGTTAATGAAAACATTTGCACTCCTCGGTAACCCTAACTCAGGGAAAACCACACTTTATAACTCACTTACAGGTTCAACTGCCCACGTTGGTAACTGGCCAGGGGTCACAGTTGAAAAAAGAAGTGGAACTTATAAGAAACTTGAAGAACACGTTGAAATTGTTGACTTACCAGGTATCTATTCTTTAAGTCCATACACAAGTGAAGAAGTTATTTCTCGTAACTTTATTCTTGATGAACATCCTGATTGTGTGATTAACATTGTCGACGCGACTGCTCTAGAAAGAAGCTTATATTTAACAACTCAAGCTTTAGAAATTGATGTCCCAGTTGTTGTTGCGTTAAATATGATGGATGAAGTCAAAAAACTTGGACAATCTATTGATGTTGAAAAACTCGAAAAAGTATTAGGTATTCCTGTTGTTGAAATCTCAGCATTAAAAGAAACAAACTTAGATGTTCTTATGCAAAGAGCGTATGAAGCATCAAAAAATAAACGCGAAGCAAGAACTGTAATTAATAATAAGGATCTACTTCATTTAATAGGGGATATCACAATTGCCTTTGAAGGTAATAAAGTGGTGAACCCTTTATTCCACGCAATTAAATTAATTGAAAGAGATGAAGTTGAATTAAAAGATCATCCTCAATTAATTGGCATGGTTGAAGCATTTGAAAACACATTCTCTGATGGAACATTTGGATGCGACTTTGAAGCCTTGATCGCCGATGCTCGTTATAACTATATTGGAGATAACTTTTCTGATGTTATTAAAGGTAAAAAGTTTAACGAAGCAACTACTGAAGATAAAAAGGCTATCGTTACCAAATCAGATAAGATCGATAAAGTGTTAACAAATAAATGGGCAGGTATTCCAATTTTCCTTGTTATCTTATTTGTTATCTTCCACTTAACATTCTCTGCTAATTTATTCTTCTTAGGCGGATTATTTGATGGAGTAAAGCCTTGCTTAGAAGGCACAGCATTTGAAGGATTATTGTGGTCAGCAGATGGAATTGCCTCACCAGGTGTATTTCTTCAAAATTTAGTTATTTCCACAACAGATTTGTTATCTGAACTTGCTGGAAATGCTTTAGGTAGTGCACCAGCATGGCTATCTGGATTCCTTGTTGATGGAGTTCTTGGTGGATTATTTGCAATTCTAAGCTTCTTACCACAAATCTTATTACTCTTCTTATTCTTCTCTATTCTTGAGGATAGTGGATATATGGCACGTATCGCCTTTATCTTGGATAAGATCTTCCGTAAGTTTGGACTTTCTGGTAGAGCATTCCTCCCAATGATTATGGGATTTGGATGTTCAGTTCCTGCTATGGTTAATACAAGAACACTTGGTAGTGAATCAGAAAAGAAGGCAACACTTCGTGTTATTCCATTCTTCTCTTGTGGAGCAAAGCTTCCAATCTTAGTTGCTATCGCAGGTGGTATCGTCTCATACTTTGGAGTTGGTAATGCGGATGTTATTACATATTCTATGTATGTTATTGGCATATTAACTGCGATCGTATGTGTCATCTTAATGAGAAACACAACTATGCGTGGTAAAAACCCTCCATTCATTATGGAGCTTCCAACATATAGACTCCCACAATTTAAATCAACAATGCTTCACTTATGGGATAAGATGAAACACTTTATCCAAAAAGCATTCACTGTAATCTTAGCTTCTACAATTATTATATGGTTCTTATCATCATTTAAATTTGATTGGACTATGTGTAGTGAAATCATTGTAGATGGTGAAGTAGTTGGATATAACATCTCTGAATCAATCCTTGCTGGTATTGGCCAATTAATTCAACCTTTATTCACACCTCTTGGATTTGGTAAACAACTCTCAAATGTTGGATGGGTATTTGCAGTAGCTGCTATTACAGGATTAATTGCAAAAGAAAACGTTATCGCAACATTTGGTACCCTTGCTGCATCATTAATTGCTTTAGGCACAATTACTGGTGATGCATCAGCAATTTTAGCTGATGAAGAAGGCATTGCAGCATCAGTTGCAATTATCTCAGCAACACACATTACTATTCCTGGATTATTAGCATTCATTGCCTTTAACATGACAACAATCCCTTGCTTCTCAGCTGTTGCAACTGCCAAAGCAGAATCTGTTAAAGGACAATTCAAGTGGACATTATTATTCTGGATTGTTGCCTCATTTGCTGTTGGTTCAATTGTCTATGGGGTTGGATCAGCATTTGAATATAGATGGTGGTTAGGCATCATCGTAATTCTTGCAGGACTTGCTCTTGCAGTTGGCATTGGATTTATTATTCATGCCTACAATAAAAAACACCCAGTTACTGGTGAAATGGCATAGCTTTAGAAAGGAGCACTAATATGGAATGGTATGAAATCTTAGTCATTGTTATTGCAGTGCTCTTTGTGCTAGCAATCTTCGGTGTAAGAGTTATTAAACTCATTAATCATAAACCAGTTGATGAATGTGCTTGTTGTGGTAATAAAGGTAAGAAACTTGTGAAATACTACAAAAAGCAAAAACAAAAAGAACAAAAGAGATGTTGCTGTAAGTAACAAAATCGTTTCTAAAGAGACTGCACCCTCCATTTGATTCCTTTGCAGTCTCTTTTTTCTTGCTTTATTTAATGAAAAGTACAACAATAAGTACGAGGTAAAAATTATGAGATTAGTTGGTAAAATTTTCTTATTTGTTACAGGTATCTTGTTACTTGTATCAGGTATCAGCTCATTAATTCCAACCATTAAAATGGTTGTTACTGCAAGTTTAAGTGGTCAAGATGTTCCTTTATTCATCATTAACCTCTTTGCTGGTTTATTCTCAGTCTTCGCAGGATTCGCTGGTATCTCTTGTTTGTTTGTTGCTACTCCACGTCGTGTAAAAAGAGTTATTGGATACGCAACAGTCATCTTAGTTCTTATGATTGTAGATGTTGTTCT
>JAKSVY010000089.1 GCA_024413875.1 Bacilli bacterium | reverse complement strand
GAAGGACAAACTAAAACAAAATTAGGTAACTCTGAAGTTAGAAAAATTGTTTCTGGTATTGTTGGCGAACAACTTAATCGCTTCTTACTAGAAAATCCTCAATTAGCAAGAGTTATCATGGATAAGATTGTTATGGCTGCAAATGCACGTTTAGCTGCTAGAAAAGCACGTGAAGCCGTAAGAAAAACAGGTGTTGAACTTACAACTCTTCCAGGTAAGTTGGCTGACTGTTCAAGTAAAAAACCGGAAGAATGTGAATTATACATCGTTGAAGGTAACTCCGCTGGTGGTTCCGCAAAGAATGGCCGTAATAGAGAAACTCAAGCTATTCTCCCACTACGTGGTAAAATCCTTAACGTTGAAAAAGCACAAGCAAAGAGAATTTTCGCTAATGCTGAAATTGGTAACATGATCACTGCTATCGGTGGTGGTATTGATCCAGAATTCGACATTTCTAAAATTAGATATCACAAAGTCGTTATCATGACCGATGCTGATGTTGATGGTTCTCACATCCGTATCTTGTTATTAACATTCTTCTATAGATTTATGCGTCCATTAATTGAAAATGGTTACGTATATATCGCACAACCTCCTCTATATAAAGTTGAATACCATGGTAAACAATACTATGCGTATAACGATGATCAATTAGAAATGATCAAAAAGAAATTAAATCTCAAACCTGGATATCCATTCCAACGTTATAAAGGTCTTGGTGAAATGGACGCTATCCAACTTTGGGAAACAACAATGGACCCAGCAAACAGAAAAATGCTTCGTGTTACTCTTGAAGATGGCATTAAAGCAGAACAAATCTTCACTGATTTAATGGGTGACAATGTTGAACCACGTAAACAGTTCATTCACGAAAATGCAAAATTCGTTAAGAATCTTGATATTTAATAAGGAGGAAAATTTCTATGTTATTTGAAGAAGAAAAAGTAATTACTGAAACTACTGAAGAATCTGAAGAAACAGAAGTTTCCGCTGAAGAAGAAGCAGCTCTTGAATCAGGCATTGTTGCTGGTTTAACAGATGTTGATACTGTTGGTTTAGTTAAAGAATCATTCTTAGACTATGCTATGTCAGTTATCGTTGCTCGTGCTATCCCTGATGTTAGAGATGGTATGAAACCAGTTCATAGACGTATTGTTTACTCAATGAGTGAAACAGGCAATACTCCAGATAAGCCATTTAAAAAGTGTGCTCGTATCGTCGGTGACGTCATGGGAAAATATCACCCTCATGGCGACTCTGCAATTTATGGTGCTCTTGTTAGATTGGCTCAACCTTTCTCAATGAGATATACACTTGTTGAAGGTCATGGTAACTTTGGTTCTATTGATGGTGATGAACCTGCTGCTTACCGTTATACAGAAGCAAGAATGGCTAAGTTAGCACTTGAAATGGTTAGAGATATCAACTGCAATGTTGTTGATTTCATGGATAACTATGATGGTGTTGACCAAGAACCTACTGTTTTACCTTCAAGAATTCCTAACCTATTAGTTAATGGTTCTTCTGGTATTGCTGTTGGTATGGCTACAAATATTCCACCACATAACCTAAATGAAGTTGTTGATGGCATTGTTGCTTTATCACAAAACCCAGAAATCACAACAGATGAATTAATGCAACATGTTAAAGGACCTGACTTCCCTACAGGCGCTATGATTTTGGGTCGTAGTGGTATTAGAGATGCATATGAAACAGGTACTGGTACAATTGCTATCCGTTCTAAATGCCATATTGAAGATCGTGGATCTACAGGTGGTTTAAAACAAATTGTTGTTGATGAAGTTCCTTATGGAATCAATAAAGCTTTAATGATTGAAAATATGGCTACTTTAGTCAGAGATAAAGTCATTGAAGGCATTGCAGATATTAGAGATGAATCCAACAAAGATGGTATTCGTGTTGTTATTGAAGTTAAAAGAGATGCAATTCCAGAAGTTTTATTAAATCAATTATACAAATTAACAAACTTACAAGTAAGTTTTGGTATCATCAACCTCTGCCTTGTTGATGGGGCTCCAAAAGTAGCTTCATTAAAGAGTATGCTCCAACACTATCTTGATTTCCAAATCGAAGTTATTGCTAGACGTACTAAATTCTTATTAGACAAAGATGCAGCAAGATTACACATTGTTGTTGGCTTAATTAAATGTCATGACAACATTGATGAAATTGTTGATATTATCAAAGACAGCGATACTCCTGAAGAAGCAACAACTGTCTTAGAAGAAAAATTCGGTTTCACGGATGCACAAGTTCAAGCAATCTTGGCAATGACCTTACGTCGTTTAACAGGTATTGAAACAGGCAAATTAGAAGCTGAAATGCATCAACTTGAAGAAAATATCAAAGGATACAACCACATCCTTGAATCTCGTGAAAATGAACAAGAAGTCGTCATTAACGAATTAAATGAAATCAAAGAAAAATTCGGTGATGAAAGAAGAACAGAAATCACAAATAGTGATGCTTCTATTGATGATGAAGATCTCATCCCTGAAGAAGATATTGTTGTTACATTATCTAGAAATGGATATGTTAAGAGATTAACTTCTGATTCATTCAAGGCTCAACACCGTGGTGGCCGTGGTGTACGTGGTACATCATTAGTTGAAAACGATGTTGTCGATTTAATGGTTTATACAAAAACCCACACAGACTTATTATTCTTTACAGATTTAGGCAAGGTTTATCGTATCCGTGGTTATATGATTCCTGAATATAACAAAGGATCTAAAGGTATCCCAGTTATCAACTTAATCAATATTGAAAAAGGTGAAAAGGTTGAAACAATTATTTCTGTTGATGAATATAAGGAAGATAGATTCCTCTTATTCTTCACAAAGAATGGTCTTGTTAAGAGAACTCCAATCCAAGAATATGAATCAATCCGTCAAAGCGGTAAGATTGCTATCACATTAAAGGATGATGATACATTACTTGGTGTTAAGGAAGTTCAAGAAAAGATGGCTGATTCCGACGAAGATATGATTGTTGGTATTGCAGCAGATAACGGCAAGATGGTTAACTTCCCTGTTGCTGAAGTTCGTCCAATGGGTAGAACTGCAACCGGCGTTAAAGGTATCGAATTATGTGAAGGTGCTTCTGCAATCGGATCATGCGCTAGATACGAAGGCGACTACATCTTATGTGTAACCGATAAAGGCTATGGTAAGATGACAAAATTCGTTGATGATGATGGCGAATTAACATACCGTTTAACAAAACGTGGTGCTAAAGGTGTTTCTACACTAAAAGCAAGCGATAAAGTTGGTAACTTAGTTGCTATTCGCGCTGTTAATCCTGAAGATGACTTAATGGTTATTACTTCAGCTGGTATTGTTATCAGAACTCCATTAAATCAAATTAGAATTGCTGGTAGAAATACACAAGGCGTTAAGATTATTAACCTTGAAGGAAGACAAAAAGTTGCTTCTATTGCAATTGTTCCTCATGAAGATGAAACCGCTGAAGAAGCTGTTGAATTAGATGAAGAAGGAAATCCAATTGTTACTGAAACTGAAGTAGAAGCAGTTGCAACTTCTGAAGAAGTTAAAGAATAATAAACATAAATGTTTATGGGTGGAATTTTCCACCCATAACATATGCTTATAAGAATTAAGGAGACATTTATGTTAGATATTAAATTTGTCAGAGAAAATCCTGAAGTTGTTAAAGAAAATATTAAAAAGAAATTCCAGGATGCAAAACTCCCATTAGTTGATGAAGTTATTGCTTTAGATGCAAAGATTAGAGCTTTAAAAGTCGAAGGTGGTGATCTTCGTGCTGAAAGAAATTCTACATCTGCTGCTATCGGCTTATTAATGAGAGAAAAGAAAATTGAAGAAGCTAATGCTAAAAAAGCAAGAGTTGTTGAAATCAATGCAAAACTCGTAGATATTGAAAAAGAAGAAGCAGAATTATCACAAGCATTAAAAGAAAAGATGATGGTTATTCCAAATATCGTTGATGCTAGTGTTCCTGTTGGTAAAGACGATTCTGAAAACGTCGAAAACACAAGATACGGTGAACCAGTTATTCCTAGTTATGAAATCCCATATCACGCTGATATCATCGCTAGATTCAATGGTTTAGATAAAGATGCATCTGGTAGAACTTCTGGCAATGGTTTCTATTATTTGATGGGACCAATTGCTAGATTACATTCCGCTATGCTCTCATATGCTAGAGATTTCATGATTAATAAAGGATTCATTTACTGCATCCCGCCATTCATGATTCATAGCGATGTTGTTACTGGTGTTATGTCATTCGCTGAAATGGAAAACATGATGTATAAAATTGAAGG
>JAKSVY010000088.1 GCA_024413875.1 Bacilli bacterium | reverse complement strand
TAAAAGCAGGAATCTTTATATCAAAAAGATCACTTTCATCTAACTCAAAGTGTTTATATTCAATTGGTTTAATTAAAGGAAGGGGTTTATGTTTACCTAATACAACATCTTCGCATTCAGCAATTTGCGCAAAACGATCGATTTCTTTCTTTTCCATAATTGATACCTACTTTTTATATTTTATCAAAATAATCCATAACCATACGCCAATCACGAGTTTCTAAAGAATGTTTACCAGTCTTTATATGGTAGGCAATATGGCCTTCATTATATGATTTATCTAACTCAACATTTTCAGGCGCAATAAGACCTTTTTCACCAAATAATTCAAAATATTGGGATGCATATCTACATGATAATAATTCACTTGCTGGATCTGCATTTAAATCTTCACTAGCACTAAATACATATAAGTATCTAGGCGCAATAAGTCCTAATAATTGGTGTTGATCAAATGGAAGTAATTCCGGGTGATCAGCATAATCAAAATAATAAGGAGCAAACCAATAAGAAGCCATAGTTGTAATTATTCTAAGGGTTTCTCCACCTTCGATTCTATTTCTTGAAATAGCTGCACCACTTTGTCCACTACAAGAAGAAACAACTAATTTAAATCTTTCGTCTTGTGCACCAGTTAAAAGAGCGGTTTTTCCACCTCTTGAGTGTCCAATAACAGCAACATTATCTTTATCAACATTAGGAAGAGTTTCTAAATAGTCCATGACTTTAGAAAGCCCCCAGCTCCAAGCTTGCAAAGTTCCCCAGTCATTTTCATAACGAACTTCATTGATAGTTGTGAAAATATCTCTTTTTCTTCTGATACGGAAATCCATTCCATCTGGAGCAATTTCTCTAGTTGGCATCATTGCGATGATATATCCTCTATCAACCGCTTCTTTGATTGGACAAAGATAGATATTTTTATATCCGTTCACTAAATCATTCCCTGACTTGTCTTCAGCGTATTCGTGTAACAAAAGAAGGAATGTTTTGTGAACCTTATTATCATTAGGCATATATAAATAAAATCTCATAGTTAAATCCATATACTTCATCGTACATGCTTTAATATGGATATCATCCACTACTTTATCTTCAACAACTTGGTATTCAAGTTTAGCCTCATCAGCGGCTTTATTTCTAAAACCATATTCTTGATCAAGAATTAAATTTAAAGTTTCTTTCTTTTTGCCAAAAATCCATTCTTCTTTTGAATACTTATTAATAAAAATGCTATCCATAAACTTATAAATCCTTATTCTTCTCAATTAAATCTTTAAAGAAATAATACGATTCCTTAGGTGTTCTTTCCAATGTATCAAAGTTTGTGTAAACCAAGCCAAATCTTTTCGTGTAACCATGAATCCATTCAAAATTATCCATTAAAGTCCAAACGATATATCCACGGATATCATATCCTTCAAGTCTTGCTTTTTTAATATAACTAAAATATCCATCAAGGACTTGAATACGATAATCATCATGGATTTTTCCATCTCTTCCAATAACGTCATTAGAACAGCATCCATTTTCAGTAATATACATTGGCAAATGATAACGTTCTTCCATAAAACGAATCATCCAATAAATTCCTTCTGGAGAATATGGCCAAATGCCATCAAAACAATAGTCCCTATTATTTGAATAAGGAATTATTTCATAACCAATTTTGTTATCTGCTTTCTTAATTTGTAATGAACTATAAATATTAAGTCCAACAAAATCAATCTTTTGACTAATTAATTCCATATCACCAGGTTCAATATCTGGTTGTCCTTCCTTAGGAACTTTCTTATAGAACTCTTCCGGATAATCACCTGAAACGATTGGATCCATATATAAAGAAGTTGAATCAAATCTTTTAAGTCTATCCCCTTTATATGGAACTTCAAAAAAGAATTTTCTAGCTGCTTCTATATCATCATTAGATAAAGGAATTCCACCTTGTTGACAAGGCCCAATTCCAACCTTTACATCCTTATATTTTCTTAATATCTTCACTGCTTTACCATGGCAAAGAAGGAGATTATGAACACAGGTATAAAAATCTTTGTCTGACATTTTTTCAGAATAATCCATACCACCCATTCCACCAGTGATAGATGATGGTTCATTAATAGTAATAAACATTTTAACTTTACCAGCAAAATTATCCGCGACTACGCGAACAAACTCAGCAAACCAATCAGAAACACTTTCATTTAATAAGCCACCACGTTTATAAACTTCAGTAGGCATTTCCCAGTGATAAAGAGTCACCATTGGAATAAGATTATATTCCAAACACTTGTCTATCACCTTTTTGTAGTGTTCAACTGCTTTTTGGTTAATCACACCATCATATCCATTAGGAATGATTCTAGCCCAAGGAATAGAAAAACGATAAGTATTCGCTCCCATACCTTTAAGAAGTTTGAAATCTTCCTCATATCTATGATATGAATCGCACGCAATATCTAAAGTATTATGGTTTTTGATTCTATCTTGGCGGGCATATAAATCCCAAATCGAATCACGTCCACCATCTTCTGGCGCCACACCTTCAATTTGAATAGATGCAGTTGCAGCACCAAATAAAAACTTTTCTTTCATAACAAATTAGTTTTCTTTCATTATGCTTTCAAGTAATTCATCAAAATTAGCAAAAGCTAAACCAATGTGTTTATCAGCGCAACCATAGTAAATGTATAAAAGCCCATCTTTTAAAACAGTTGCAGTTGGGAAAACACAACCATCGTAGATACCTTGAAGTTCAAATGGTTGATCAGGTTCCATGAACCAGCTTTTAGTTCTCTTAACAATTTTACGTGGATCATTTAAATCAAGAATTAATGCACCAACACGATAAATACCTTTTGCGTCAACTCCATGATAAAGAAGGAACCAACCATATTTTGTCTTTATTGGTACTGTTCCTGCTCCAATACGTTGAACTTCCCAATCAGTTGTACCACCAGTAATAAGAAGTTCTGGCTTATCGAATTCACCAATATCGTCACCAGAAGAAATCCAAATACTTGGCATATTAACTCCTGGAACGTTTTCAAATTTAGGACGAGAAATCATCCAATATTTACCATTGATTCTTTCTGGGAATAATACAACATCCCTATCATCGACATTTGCTTCGGTAATTCTTCCAAGTCTTTGATAGTGAACAAAATCTTTTGTTGCAGCAAGATATGTTCTTGTTACATTTGTTCTTGTAAATCCAGGCATATCTTGAGTGTGAACATCATTTTCATCAGTATAGATTGGTGGAAATGGCCATTCAGGTAACCAATATGGTCCTGGTGCGTAACATCTTGCAGCATAGGTCATAAAATAGGTTTCACCAATTTTGGTGATACGAGGATCTTCAACACAGCCACCATCAGGTTCATATCTATTAGCTTTGAAAACAGGTTCTTTAGAACATTTAGTAAAATGAATTCCATCATCACTTGTAGCAAGACCAAATTGGATAACGTGTTTATCATCCATTCCTGCTGCTCGATACACCATGACAAATTTGTTAAGTTTATCATCAAAAACAACAGCTGGATTTAAAACACATTTTGCTTCAAATTCAATGTTTTCATCTGGTGAAAGAATTGGATTGTTTTCATATTTTTTAATAAGCATAAATAACCTCCGTGAACTTAATATCAATTTATATTGATTATAGTTGTATTTATTTTAATACAACGCGATTAACAATGAAATGGACATTTGTCCTTAATACATTGCTTATTGTATGAAGAAAATTCACATTCAATGCATTCGTGTGCAAGTTTGATTCCATAATGATCTTCAACATATTTAATAGCTTCAGTCAAAGTGATAAATGCATTGCGTTTGCAACATCTTGGTCCACCAATTTCACTCATTCTTTTAATTACTCTAGAAGTAAATTCCATATGTTCAGCATAATGTTCATCGCTAGAAAGAGGTCCTGTTCCATCTAAGACTGAAAATACTGCTCCTAAAGATGTTACTGAACCGCATACACCCCAGTTACCACACATAGCACCAGGCATCTTAATGCTTCTTTCAGCAAGTCTATCTAAATTTGCTTCTAAATCCATTTCATAACCAGCATTGAACATTGCCACTAAAAGAGCACCACCATCAAGAAGATGATGTTCTGGTCCATGAATATTAATAAAATCCATATGCATAATTGTTTTAACAATCTCGATTGGATTAGTCGATGTTTGTTTAATCAAATTGGTTTTGATCAAACTGTATTTTTGTTCCATTGTGTATTCCATAGTATTTTGATTATACAACAAGATAGCTATTTATTAATGAAATATAATGACGGATTCACTCAAAAAATTTGTGTATTTATTCTTTTATAGATAATACATGTGTTC
>JAKSVY010000087.1 GCA_024413875.1 Bacilli bacterium | reverse complement strand
GATTTATATTGCGGTGGAGTTACTACTAGTGGAAGCGCTACTACAGTTTATGATTCAACTCACGCTGGAACAAAAGTAAGTGTTTCAGGTGGAGATGCTAAGATTTCTAAGACATTTACTCAATTTGATAATGATGCATATAAATCAATGATTCTTTCATTAACAAAGAATTCATCATCTATTACTAAGATTAACGTTAATGTCACAATCAATGGATTAGTAACAAACTATCCAGTTGATTTATCTGATGTAAGTGGCACTAAAAACATCGCTCTTGATATCACTTCAAAAGGTAATATCTCATTAATTGAACTCGCCTTTGAAGGAACAGGTGATATTTACTTACACTCACTCTCATTCAAGATGAATGAAACATCACTTGATTATTCAACAGGAGAATATTCAAAGACTGAATCAGTTTATAAGAATGACTTCAATGGTTTTGCTTATGACTCACTTGAACTTGGTATGAAGACAACAAAACTTAACTCAAGTGAAAATTGCTCTATTTGGTCTAGACTTGGTGTAAGATCAGATCTTAAACTTGATGGCACTCGTATTTACAATATGTCTCTTGCAGGTAAAACAAAGATTGCTGTTATTTATCAAAATAGAAGTGCAAGAACTTCACTTGGTATTGCATACTCTGTTCTTTTAAAGTCAGAACACTTAACAAATAACGAATACTTAACAATGACTAACGCTCCATCAGCAACAGTCACAATTAATGGAACAACAAAGGCTCCAGGATACCCAGAACTCACAGGCATCAAAACAAAGATGAATGAAGGTGAATGGGCAGTCGCATACCTTGATATTGATCCATTATTTACAACTACTGAAAATGAATGTTATACCGCAACTATCGTCATTTCATCACCAGCAAATCTTGATGATGCAATGTATTTTAGAGGATTCTCACTTATCTAGGAGGTAACTTATGAAAAAGACTACTTTATGCACACTTTCCGCTATCGCAATCTTTTGCTTAGGTTCTTGTAGCGGAAAATCTACAAATACCGGTTCTACAAACACCAATACTGGTAGTTCAGAACAAAAAGAAGAAATCAAATTCTTTGAATTACTTCCAGGTTATAAGAACACTTTAAAAGTACCTGCTAATGGAGAATTATCACTTGAAGTTAATAAAGATATCGCGGATTTTAACTATCTTCAATTATTAACAAAGTGTAATCAAAACTTTAAAGGTGAATTTATATACGCTAACTCAGCTAAAACAACTCAAGTTGTAAGTGAAGAATTCTTTGTTGAAGCATCAACTGAAATGAATGACTTTAGACAATTCCTTGATGCTTATAGACCAACTAAACAAGCAGTTGGTAACTTTAATAAGATTTTTAAATCTATTAAGTTTAAAAACATTACTAACGAAGAAATTGAAATTCAATTCGGTGGACTTAATTATTCAGATAGAGAAATCCCTGCTGAAGATAAAGAAGTCTATATTGAAAAAGATCAACTCAAAGTTGGTATGGACTTATTAACTGGTGGCACTCTTACATATTTAGAAAGAACTGAATATGATGGAAGCTCAGTTGATCAAGTTGTTGATAGAGAAGGTAATGTAAAGATTGGCTTAGAACTTGAAGGAACTGGCCAATTAGTTACTAAACACACAAACTTAATTAATATTTTTGACGCTGGCCGTCAAATCCAACAATCTTACTATGCTTCAGTCGGTGGATATGGCACAACAGAAGCAGAAAAGACCGCTAAATCTAATGGTGATGGTGGAACACAAAACGGTTATACAAGAAACCTTTGTAGAACCGCTGATCCAGATGGATATTATTGGCCATATAACCCAGTTCAAGGTGGAGATGAAAAAGTTAACTTCTCACAAATTATTGATTATCAAGTAACTGAAGATACATTGTACGCTAAAGTAAGAGCGTTAGACTGGGGAGCATCTGGTTCAGGTGGATATGGTAATCCAAATGAAAACAGAGTCACTAAATCATATATGGAAAACTGGTTCCGTATTAAAGACGGACTTCTTTACGCAAGCAATAGATTTATTGACTGGAATGGATTTACTGATATTGATAATATTCCAGCTCATAACATTGAAATTCCAGCTACATATATTTCACACCCATTACATAACTTTGTTACATATGATGGAGCATCTCCTTGGACAAACGACGCTAACTTAGATAGACAAGCAAAACTTGGCCCATGGAAAAATGGATCATATCAAACAAGAAGA
This sequence comes from Bacilli bacterium, assembly GCA_024413875.1. The sequence goes on along the minus strand of JAKSVY010000087.1, from coordinate 2,128 downwards.
CACTCTGAAGATTGGTTCGGATGGGTTAATGATAATGATTTTGGTGTTGGTGTTTATATTCCAGGTGCAACATATTACGCATCAGGTAGAAGTAGTGCATCAGTAAATATTTCTGATTCACTTAATAGTGGCGCTAATAACTCTAAGATGGCGGGTATTTACAAATACAACAAACCAGATTGTGAATCAGATTACCAATCTTGTTATGTTAGAAATACAAACTATACCGCTCCTGTAAAAGCAGTAAAACTTAAAAACTATATCCCTCTTGAATATACATATGTTGTCGCAGTTGATTACATCAAGGTATTCAGAGAACAATTCAAAGAAATCTATAATTCAGGTGAAGTAAGAAACACTGGATTATCTAATTGGGATTATTAGGAGGTTATATGGCAACATTAAAGTTACAACATATTGATAAAATTTATCCAAATAACGTTCAAGCGGTATTTGATTTTAACCTCGAAATTAAAGATAAAGAATTCATTGTTCTTGTTGGCCCTTCTGGTTGTGGTAAATCTACAACTTTAAGAATGATTGCAGGACTTGAAGAAATTTCTAATGGTGAACTCTATATTGATGACAAATTAGTCAACACAGTTATGCCTAAGGATAGAGATATTGCGATGGTTTTCCAAAACTACGCTTTATATCCTCACATGACTGTTTTTGAAAATATGGCGTTTGGTATCAAGATTAGAAAACATCCAGTGCCAGTATTAGATGAAAATGGTAATCAAAAATATGAAGTTGATACTGGATTAATCAAAGAAGCTCAAAGACAAATCAAAGACTTAAAAGACCAAGATGAAGTTGATGAAGCAAAAATTAGTGAATTAGAAAATAAGATTAATGAACTTAAAGCAAATCCTTCTAAACCATCAGTAAAGATGATTCATTACACTAAAGAAGAGATTAAAGAAAGAGTTGAAAAAGCTGCTGATATTTTAGGCTTAACTCAATATTTAAAGCGTAAACCTGCTGCTCTTTCAGGTGGACAACGTCAACGTGTTGCTTTAGGTAGAGCAATTGTTAGAAATGCAAAGGTCTTCTTAATGGATGAACCATTATCTAACCTCGACGCTAAGTTACGTGTCCAAATGAGAAGTGAAATTGCAAGAATTCACGAAGCTGTTGGCGCAACTACAGTTTATGTTACTCATGACCAAACAGAAGCTATGACAATGGCGTCACGTATTGTCATTATGAAAGATGGATATGTTCAACAAATTGGAACTCCAATGGAAGTCTATAAAGATCCAAACAATATCTTTGTCGCGTCATTCATTGGTTCACCTGCTATGAACTTCTTAAATGGTACTTTTGATGGAGAATCACTTGTTCTTGATGAAATTCCAGGTGAAGAAGTAGTTAAACTCCCATTATGCAAAGAACATAAAGAATTACTCAAAGATTATGTTAATAAAAGTATTGTCTTTGGAATTAGACCAGAAGACATGTACCTTGAGAAAGACGCTAAAAAGGCTGATAACCAATCTGCCCCAATCAAAATCTTATGTGATATTAAAGAATTACTTGGTAATGAACTTATTGTCTATGGCTCATTAGCAAGTCAAAGAGTGTCTATTAAGACTAACTCTGAATTCGATATCAAGCCTCATGATTTAGATGAATATACATATAGTTTAGATCGTGCATATTTCTTTGATAAAGAAACTACAAATAGAATTAGATAATATGTTTAAAAGATTAAATCATTATTTACAAAAATTCTCATACACTCGCTTAGGTGATGATGAAGTTGAATTAAGACCTCTAAATCTTAGAATCAATGAAATATCAGCCTATTCAATAGTGGAAGACTATTTAAGGAAAAATATCGATGTCACTAATGTGAAATTTGATAAAATTCACCACGAAATATTCGTTCCTAGCGATGAAGTTGAGATTACATACCTATTTACCAATGATGAAGATGGTCACGCTCTAGTGTCTGTTACAACATATTCAGAATTTAAAGGCGTTACCTATAAGAAAATCATTGAGGTATTAAAAGAATTAAAACAACTATTTAGCGCATACATCATTGAAACAAAATAAAGAAAGGAAAATGATTATGAACAAAAAATTACTTAAAACATTAGGAGTTGTTGCCCTTGCATCA
>JAKSVY010000086.1 GCA_024413875.1 Bacilli bacterium | reverse complement strand
TTAACACAATTGAGAAATAAGGATACAGGTGTTAACCAATTTAGACACCTAGTAAAAGAAATTGCTGTTTTAGAAGGCTATGAAGCTTTAAGAAATGTTTCTACAGTAAATGTTGAAATTGAAACTCCAGTCGAAAAAACAGTCCAACCAGTTATTGAAGACAAAAAGCTTTGCTTTGTCCCAATCTTAAGAGCTGGTCTTGGTATGGTTGATGGAATGCTTGAACTTGTTCCAAACGCTAAAGTCGGCCACATTGGTTTATATCGTGATGAAGAAACTCATCAACCTGTTGAATACTACTGCAAACTTCCAGAAGATATCGAAGAAAAAGAAATCTACGTTATCGATCCAATGCTTGCTACTGGTGGTAGTGCAATCGATGCTGTTAAATTATTAAAACAACATGGTTGTAAAAACTTACACTTCATTTGTATCATTGCTGCTCCAGAAGGTGTTGCTGCTTTCTCAGAAGCTTATCCAGATGTTCCACTCTATGTCGGTGTACTCGATAGATGCTTAAATGATAAAGCATATATTTGCCCTGGCTTAGGTGACTGTGGTGACCGTACTTTCGGTACAATTAAGTAATTAATTAAAAGATTAAATAGGTGCCAAGTTTTGGCACCTATTTCTATTTCATTTAAGAGGAAATTATTATGAAATTACTCGAAGAAAAAATTTTAAAAGATGGCATTATTCTCAACAATGAAATTCTCAAAGTTGATAATTTTTTAAACCATCAAATTGATGTTAACTTATGCAATGAAATGGGAAAAGAAATTGCTAAAAGATTTCCAGGTGCAACTAAAGTTGTAACTATTGAAGCAAGTGGCATTGCTATTGCATATGGAGCTAGTTTAGCCTATGGTAATGTTCCTGTTGTTTATGCTAAAAAATCAGCTAGCAAAATTACTGGAAACAATAACTATACTTCTTCTGTTAAATCATTTACTAAAGGTGTTGTTTATCCAATTACAATTGATAAGAAATACCTCACAAAAGAAGATAAAGTTGTTATTGTTGATGACTTTTTAGCCTCAGGTGCTGCTGGAGTAGGTCTTGTTGATCTATGTAAGCAATCGGGCGCGACAATTATCGGTTTCTCTGCTGCTATTGAAAAAGGATTCCAAGGCGGTAGACAAGCAATCGAAAATTTAGGTGTTCCAGTTTATTCTTTAGCAGTCGTTAAAGAATTTAAAGATAATAGACCAATTTTCTAATAATTGAGTTATCATATTATATATGAGTGATAAAAGAGAAATTAAAAAGTCTTCAACCACTGTCTATGATGGAAGAATCATTAATGTTACCGTTGATAAGGTAACATGTCCTAATGGACGTATCTCAACAAGAGAAATCGTTCATCATCGTGGAGGCGTTTGCATACTTGGTGTTATAGATAGTAACATCATTATGGAAAAGCAATACCGTTATGCATATGATGAAGAACTTTATGAACTACCTGCGGGTAAATTAGAAAAAGGTGAAGATTCATATGTTGCCGGTATTCGTGAATTTGAAGAAGAAACAGGCTATAAAGCAGAATCATTAACTTCATTAGGTGTTATGTATCCAACTTGCGGATATTCCAATGAAATCATCTATCTATATTTAGCTAATAACATAGTTAAAAGCGAAAGACATTTGGATGAAGATGAAGTGATTGATGTTCTCTATATTCCACTCGAAAAAGTTCTTTCTATGATTGAAGAAGGAACAATTAAAGACGCAAAAACCATTTGCGCAATTAGCAAATACCTTTTGTTAAAAAGGAATTAATTAGGTGTAGGCATTCGATTAATCGTGCATGAGGCACTGACACGAATGTTTCATATAACCAATCACGAAAGTGATTTGTCGTACTACACTCCGTATTGAAGGAAGGAAAAATTATGTACGAAAGACTCAAACTCGTATCTCTCACTGCTAATGAGGATATGACAAAACAAATCGCTGAAGAACTCGGCGTCGAAATCTTACCATCTAAAGTCACACACTTTGCTGATGGAGAAATGATTTTTGAAGGCGGAAAATCGTTCCGTGGTGATAATGTTTACATTATCCAATCAACATGTACTCCAGTAACTGAAAGATTAATGGAAGTATTATTATGTATTGATGCTTGTAAAAGAGCTTCTGCTAACAGCATCACATGCATCATGCCTTACTTTGGCTATTCTAGACAAGATAGAAAAGCAAAAGCAAGACAACCTATCTCAGCAAAATTAGTTGCTGACTTATTAACTACAGCTGGTGCTGATAAAGTTGTATGTACAGACTTACACGCTAGCCAAATTCAAGGTTTCTTCAACATTCCAGTTGATGACGTATCTGCATTACCAATCTTCTATCGCTATTTCAAAGATTTAAGATTACCAAATGTTGTTTGCGTTTCTCCAGACCATGGTGGTGTTGTTAGAACAAGTAAATTAGCTGAAAAATTAAACGTTCCTATTGCTATTATTGATAAGCGTAGACCAAAGCCAAACCAAGCTGAATTTGTTGGTATCGTTGGTGATGTTAAAGGTAAAACATGTATCATCGTTGATGATATTGTCGATACAGCAGGCACATTATGCTTAGCAGCATCTAAATTAAAAGAATTAGGCGCTGTTGCTGTATATGCTGCTATTTCACACGGTGTCCTTTCTAATCCTGCAATTGAAAGAATCGCTAATTCTGATTTAACAAAATTAGTTATTACTGATTCTATTCCATTACCTCCAGAAAAGAGAATTGATAAGATTGAAGTTCTCTCACTTGCTCCATTATTTGCAAGAATCATCGGAGCTCTTGAAGAAGGTAAATCATTATCTGATGTTCACCAAAGCTTTGCTCAAGAACAATATAGAAAATAGTCATATATTTTAAGAAATTAAACTAGTTCATATTGGACTAGTTTTCTTTTGTCTTTTATAGTGTTAATCTTATAATCGAGGACTTGATTATGATTAAAACAACACAAGTAAATGAATTCGTTTTTCCTAAACGTATTATTGAAGCATCTGATGATGTTAGTAATGCTGAATTATTATTAAAAGAAAAGCCATATTTAGCACATAAAGTCGGTAATGAAGAAGTAATGACTTTACCTAATAACTCCCACATTATTCTTGATTTTGGTAAAGAATATTCTGGCGGAATTAGAATGCTCGTCCATTTTGTTGGAGTTAAAGATAATTCTGCAAAACTAAGACTTAGATTTGGAGAATCTTTAGGCGAGGTTATGCATGATGTTGGTTATATGCACACATCAAATGATCATAACCATAGAGATTTCTATTACAATGTCCCATGTTTATCTGATGTTACGGTTGGTAATACAGGGTTTAGATTTGTCAGAATAGATAATGTTTCTGGTGAATGGGTTTCATTTATTGGTATTGTTTTATGTTATGTCCATATGGATGCTAAACAAGTTGGATATTTTGAATGTGATGATGAAAGAATCAATCAAATCTATGATATTGCTACTAGAACAGCATTTATGTCTGTTCAAAATGGATTGGTTGTTGAAGCTATTAAAAGAGATAGATTAGTTTGGGCAGGAGACATGAATGTTCAAGTTATGACATTGCTTGATTCATATGGTGATCTAGATGTCATTAGAAATACTATCGACTGCGTTAGAGAAAAGTATCCTCTTCCAGGGTGGATGAATTCAATGCCTACATATTCTTTATGGTGGACATTATATGTAGAAGCTACTTATAAGCTTAATGGGGATAACGAATGGCTTGATAATCAAATGCCTTATTTATTGGGCTTAGCTTCTATTTTAAATAAATGTGTATTAGATAACGGAGATATTGATTATTACCAAAATAAAGAAGGTGAAATTGCTATGGATTATTTCATTGATTGGCCTTCTTGGACAAAACCTGGTATTAAAGATGCCTGCGTTGCTTTAACAAAGCTATCTCTTGATGCGTTATCTCGTTTATTACCTGAAAATAAAGATGTCAATGAAGCATTGTCTAAAATTAAGAAACAAGACATGTCTTTAGATGCTCCAAAAGGTTTAAGAGCTTTACAAGAAATGGCATTTGGCCCTGATCATCCTGAATGCTTGTTAAAAGATGGATACAAATCAACATCAACTTTCCTAAGTTATGCAATATATAAAGCAATGGCAAAACAAGGCAACACCAAAGAAGCTATTCAAATCATGAAAGATTTCTATGGTTTAATGCTTGATATAAACGCAACAACATTCTTTGAAGATTATCAACCAGAATGGGTTGGTGGAAAAGTTGATGAATATGAAGAAGGTAAACCATATTTCCATGAAAATTATGGACAATGGTGTTATCCAGGATATCGTTTATCTTTAGCTCATGGTTGGTCTGCTGGTCCTTCTCCATTCTTAATTGAAGAAGTTGCCGGTATTAAGATTATTGATTCTGAAACATATAAAATCGAACCATCATTAGGCGATCTAAATTATGTCAAAGCATCAAGAACAACAAAGTATGGTCCAATCACAATTGAAGTAAGAAAAAATAGTGACGGAACATACAATATTTCTCATTCTGCACCAAAAGAAATTAAAATCATTTAATTTATTAAATAAAAGATTATAATTATTTTTCGTATGAACGAAGTTGTTTACGAAATT
>JAKSVY010000085.1 GCA_024413875.1 Bacilli bacterium | reverse complement strand
TCTGCTAATTGGTCTCTCCATTCATCAGCTCTTGTACCACCAATACCGTGATTATAAGAAACAATAGGTGCTAAATCTTCGGTTGATGTTGACCAGTTTTCCATTGAAGAAGAGCCAGCGAGCATAATGTGATAGTTTTCAAAGTTCGCCCCCTTAACTTCATAGTTTTGGGCCTTAGTTTCGTAATATGAATTGCTAGTTACACGTAATGAGCTAGTAATATCATTTACAACAACATTAATAGAAGATTCAGTGCCATTTTCTACATATTTAACAGTAATTGTTTTTGTAGAATCGTTATACGTAGATGAGAATGTTACACCTTCTTTTCTTCCATAATTAAGGGCAAAATTGACGTCACTCTTATTTGCCGTTAAACGGTTGATCGCACCAGCAGTTAAATTAACTTTACCAGCACTAATAGGTGCGCTAAGAATACTAGTTAAATCAAATGCCTTATCGGTAATGATTCTTTCGGTTGGAACATATTCTGGTTCAACATATTCTTCTTGTTGAACTGTTCCCCACTTAGCATATAAGAACACACTTGATGTAGCGACATCAGTGTCGAAGTTCCATTCATTAATTCCTTCAACTTCTTTATACCAACCATCGAAGACATAGTTATTACGAACTGGGTCTTCTGCTGGTTTAGTTAACTTTTGGCCTAATTTAATTTCATATTGAGTGTAAAGGAGGTTATCAGCATAAGCGATATAACCTGAACCTAATTCAATATCCTCAGCTTTACAGTTAAGCAAGAATGTTGCAGTGTATTTTTGTTCTTCAACAATTGCTGAAGAACCTTTGTTATTTACACAACTAACAAGAGAAATTAAGAGGAAAGGAATAGCAAAGCTAACCTTTTTCATTAATATCCCTCCTTAAGTAATTCATTTACTAATTCATCTTTATTAATTGTTGCGACACAGATGCATTGATCACCTGCTCCATAATAGATATAGATTTCTCCATCTTTTTCAATTAAACCAGTTGGGAAAACACAACCATTATAGAATCCACCTGTTTCATAAGGTGCTTCTGGTTCCATTAAGAAATCTTTAGTCTTACCAATAATCTTTGTTGGATCATTTAAATCCAAAAGCATTGCGCCAACGCGGTATCCACTATCTTTTGGAGAAACACCATGATAGAAGAAAAGCCAACCCTTACCAGTTTTTAAAGGAGGAGTAGATCCACCAACTTTTCCTTCCCAATCTTCATGTCCATAGTAAAGAAGTTTTTCTTCTTCTCTCCATTCAAGAAGATCATCTGAACAAGAAATCCAAATAGCAGGATTTTTGTTTTCATATCCATCACCACACTTATACATAGCGCGGCTAATCTTCCAGAACTTACCATTAATTGTTTCTGGGAAAAGGATAACATCTCTATCATCCATACGAGAGTCAGTAATTCTTCCAAGTTTCTTCCAATTAACTAAATCTTTAGAAACCGCTAAATGGGTAATAGTGTCATTATAAATTAAGACTTTTGGACCATATTCTGGTTTAAAACCAAAAACCTTTTTATCTTCTCTCCAGTATTGTCCTGGTGCAAATGGTCTTGAAGCATAAGTTAAGTAATAATAGCTACCTAACTTAATTAAACGTGGATCTTCAACACCTCCACCGTCAATACCATCTAATGTTGGTCTAATTAATGGTTCATCAGAACATCTTTCAAAATGGATTAAGTCTTTTGATTTAGCAAGACCAATATAGATATAGTGTTCTTCATCATTACCCGCTGCGCGGTAAAGCATATACGCGACACCTTCATCTTCTTTATAGATAACTGCAGGATTTAAAACACAAAGGTCTTCCCAATAATTCTTTGGGTTCTTTGTTAAGATTGGATTGTTTTCATACTTTTTAAATTTCATAATTGTCATCCTCCTATAAAGCAGTGACTGTATTTGCTGTGTAACCTGAGTTAGCACTGAATGTTAAGTTATCTAAGTAGATAGCGCTTTCTAAGCTATCAACATAGTTAACCGCACCAAAGGTAACTTTGCTTACATAGATTAAGTTAGATTGAGATAAGACCATACCTGATGATCCACTTACTAAACTAAAGTTATCAAATCCGATAGCGTATCTATTCCAAGATGAATTAACCTTTGTTAATGTTGCACGGTATTGATATGAATTAGCACCAGAAGTTAAGTAAATATTTACATAAACTGTTGCCTTATCATCACCCTTAAGATCAAAGACAAGTGATTTACCCTTACATGCACTTGAAATAGTTGTTTCAGTAACAATCTTTGGAGATGCTTGATTTCCAACATAGGTAAACTTCATTGATGAATTACCACCTGAAGAAGAAACATCATTAGATAATGTAGGTGTTCCATATGTTTGATCGTTTGCATTAATCCAGTTATTAGCGAGTGTTGCTGAATCATATTCAAAGTCATCAATAACAGCGATGTTTGGATCAGTCTTAGATGGTTCAATAATCTTATTAATTAATGTTTTAGATAATGTTGTAGCGTTTGAGAACTTAATGTTATCTGCTAAGACAACGTTATCAGTTGTGTAAGCAGGAACATTCTTACCAGTTCTATCCTTGTAGAAATATTGCATGCCTAATGTGACATAGCCAATATCTCCGCATGAGATTGGATATGGATTTGCAATATCAGTGTTTTCCAACACAAAGCTTGTGAATGGAACTGTGTATTCATACCAGAATTCATCTATTGAATCGATATGGTAACGATATTCTTCACCTGATTTTAATGTAAGAACGATAGCAAATTCTGCGTTAGCGTTCTTTAAGTGAGAGTATCTTTCATCAGTTGATTTAAATGACTTATCTTTGATTGAGAATGTAATAGCGTTATAAGTTAATCCTTTTGCATCGATAGGAAGAGTATATGTTGCTGGACCCATATCTGATTTATAGGCCATTGATAAGGCTAACTTATTACCTGCAACTGCTGGTTTATCAGTTGCTTCGATATTCATCATTTCATCCTTATTTGTAATACTTGTAACCCATTTATAAGTTAATTCAGCGTTAGTCGCGTAGTTATCAAAATTATCAATGATTCCATCTGAACCGATGACAGTTGTAGATGTATCCACTACATCAGCTTTCTTGACGATTGAGAAGTTCTTAAATGAAAGTGTACCTGTTCCATAGATGCCTTCTAATCCGAATTGCATATTTAAGATGTAATAGAATTGACGTGCGCCATCACCATTGATTGAACTCTTAGCGAATGCTTCGTAAGGAATAACAACCTTTAAGTATTCGTTTTCAACCATTGAGTTAAATGGAATCTTAAATGACCATCTATCAGTATCTTGTTCATAAATTCTAAGTAAAGCATTAGAACCTTTGGTACCCGTATACTTTACTTCCATAGAGATGGCGTCACCCGCCATAAAGTATCTATTAGTGGTTAATTTAGCAAAACCATAACCATTAATACCTCTATCGTTATTTGCGTTAGCGTCTTTGTAGTAGCCAAGCTTTAATTCTTTTTCTTCTAAAGCGATATCAAAGTTATAGTTTTCAAAAGTAACATCTTCTTGAGTGAATGAATTAAATCTAAGATCTCCAATGAATAAGTTTTCATAGTTAGCAAACTTAACACCTTTAACATCATTAATAAGGCAAACACCATCACCAAATGATCTTTCGAAAACTACTTCAAAATATTTAATTCTTTCAAAGTTAAATTCTCTATTTGCAACAGTAACATCTGCTGTTCTTTGAACAAAGTCAGAGAACTTTAAGATGATGCCTTGTTTAGCGTTATTAGAGATTTGAACTTGGGTGTACCAATATTCATTATCTTTATCAACTAAACGGATAATAAGGTTTGCGTCATTACCTGAATAATAGAAGTTTAAATAAAGTGAATCTGGACCATATAAATCTTTTTCTACAGTTCTTGTTAAAACCATCCAACCATCACTAGACACAATACCTTGGTTAGTTTTTTCTTTTTCAAAAGAGATAACTAATGAAGGTTTGTTGTTTCCGAAGAAGTTTGAATTATCAATTGAGATATTTGGTTGAGAACCTAATTGGTGAATTGCCCAATCATCAGCCTCACCAATATCAAATGGAACTTCATCTTTATCGTTAGCGGCTAAGTAGAAAGACTTAATTTCACTACACACTTTTGAATATTTGTTATTAACCGCAGTGACTCTCCAGAAATATGTTTGATTCTTTTTAGATAAGTCAGCTTGAATAGTAAATGAGGTTGTTGAAATATTAGCCTTCTTTACATAGACTTCAGTTTCTAAGATATCAATAAATTCTTCAGTTGAGGCAACTTCAAGAGTGTAACTTGTTGCGTTATTTGAAGCTTCCCAAGTGAATGTTGGAGTTTCAACATAGCTTTCTCCTTCAATAGGTGAAAGAAGATTAAAGTCTCCTAATTGATTAGTATTTTCTGTTTGCGAAAAATTATTGCTTTCGATGTTTCCGGAAGAACATCCACCAAGCACGAATAATGAAGCAAAGAATAATGCGATACTACCCTTTTTCATTATAATTTCTCCGTAGAAACCACCATTAATTCATGAGCGTTAATAGTGAGTTTTAATTGTTTATTTAAACTTCCATCAATAACGTAGTTAGGAGCAATAAATCCTTCTTCATCTAATTTATAATTCTTGTCTGAGAATTGATAGATGTAGAGTTTTTCTCCTTCGATCTTGTTATCAAAACGGAAAGTCTTTTCCACTGCTTTGGTACCTTGGTTAACACACATAAATCCGGCTTGTGTGTTATCTTGGTTTGTTGT
>JAKSVY010000084.1 GCA_024413875.1 Bacilli bacterium | reverse complement strand
GTGTACATATCGTAAATTAATCTAACAACCTCAGCTTCTTGTTCATTAATAACTAATTCGCCTGTTTCCGGGTCGCGGTCATATCCTAAGAATCTAGATGTTGTTAGGAAATCATATCCTTCTTCCATCTTCTTTCTGAATGTCCATCTAACGTTTTCAGAAATGTGGCGTGATTCTTCTTGAGCCATGGTGGACATGATTGCAAACATGGCTTCACTCTTAGGGTCCCAAGATGACATATTTTCATTATCAAACCAAACCTCAACATGCCATTCTTTTAACTTCTTAATAGAATCAAGAGTGAGTGCTGTATTTCTAGCAAATCTTGAAATGGATTTTGTGAAGATCATATCAAGTTTGCCGGCTTTAGCATCCGCCATCATCTCTTGGAAACCAGTTCTTCGTTTATCACTTGTTCCTGATATTCCTCTATCTGTATAAATTTTGATAAGAGTGTAATTAGGATTCTCATTTAAGCGTTTTGTCCATTCTTCAACTTGTTGGTCATATGAATTTAATTGTTCATCTGAATCCGTTGAAACACGACAATAAGCGCCAACCCTTTTATGCAGATTCTTATCTCTTTCTGCATAATCAATATTAAGTTTAGGATCTGCAGCTATGACTTTTACTTGCTTACTTGTTTCCGCCATCTTCTGTTACCTCCTCAGCTTTTTCTTCAGGAATCGGTTGACTCCTTAAAATATGATATTCATCAGGCGTTATAAGTTTCTGTTTCATAAGAAACCCATAAATACCTAAGGCGATACCATTTATGTCAATTTTGACTTCGTTTTTAATATCTTCCATTGATATTCCTCCTTGGTATATAAATCACTCTAATTGATATTTATATCAACTAGGTTTTAACTAACTAGAGGAACGTTGTTCTAGGAGTTTGAATAAGTAATAAAAAATCTCCTAAGCCTCTAGCCTAGAAGATCTATAAATTGTATCCGCAGATAATATAACAATTACTTATATAGATGAATAGTCAACAACAGCGAACATTTTAATAATCTATGATTACTTTTTTAACTATTCCGGATATTAGATTACCTAGATATTTCTCGTAGATAATTTTTTCTTTTCCATTTAGAGGAAAGTTAAACATCCATCTATGCGATAGTTCTATATTTTCATAGAAGATCGTGCTTCCAGTATTTGAAACAGGTGATAGTTTAGTGAAAAATGAAACTGTTTTTGATTTATTACCATCAAAATCGACATTTGCATTCATTAGAACTACAGCAGGTTCTTGTAGTTTTATGAAATCAGGATCTCTTACTCTTTGAATAATAACGACCGAACCAGCAGGAGCTTTTAAACATTCATTGTATCTTGAAAGAACAACGGCAAATAACTCAGTTGAATCAACGCCGGCCATATTAGCTTCAAAATTGTACGCGTATGAACCTTTTTTATCTCCTGTGCGTTGATATTCTTTAGGAACAATTTCACATAAATCATAATCGCCATTTTTCGTTGACTCTTTAGTGTAAATTTCATCATAAACAAAAAGAGATCTAACGACGTCTGCGCCTTCAATTGAGCTTGTTCCAGTTAGAACATCTATTGAAACATAAAGTTCTTTAGCAATTCTATAAAGGATATCAACAGGTGGCTGGATTTTACCAGTTTCATAATTGTGAATTGTGTTAGGAGTTACACCAACAGCAAAAGCAAGATCTGCTTGTGAGTAATCTGTATTTTCTTTTCTATATCTAGCTATTCTTTTTCCTAATACAAATTTAAATGTATTATTCTCTCTTTTTTGTTTTGCCATACTGAAAATATTTTATTACTTAAAGACTAAAATATCATCTATTTATTATAAAAAGCGCTGTTAGACGGGGTGAATAAAAGTCGCATAACGATACATAAGTGTGTTCATTTATTGTGAAAACCCATATTCAAAAAAAGTCGTAATTTTGTGTTGATTACCACATGTTATTCTATTGGTGCACTGATGAAAAAACCAGAGTGCAGAAAGGAGAACAAATGCGTTTATATTTAGTTAACTTAAGAGACAAAAAAGGCTATTCAATGCGTAGGGTTGCTCGCGAAGCAAACATGACTGTTTCTCATTATTCAAAAATTGAAAACGGCCAACGCGCCGGCAGAGTTACATTGATCGTTATGGGCAGAATAGCTAATGTTCTTGATGTAACTGTGGACCAACTCTATAAGTATGAAGAATCTTACTTAGAGGAAGTATATAAAAAGCAAGAACAGAAAAATGGAAAATAACGACCGTAAAACTAAAGGATTCGGAAAGAATACCGAATATCGCATGTATTTAGTAAGAAAAAGAAACGAGGTTGGATTATCAATCAATAAGCTTGCAAGACTTACTTATACTCAACGCCAACAATATTACAGATTTGAAAAGGGTATTACTGGCGGAAAAGTGTCATTAATGTACTTTGCAACAATTGTATTGGCTTTAGGATTCAATCTTGAAGAAGCTTACTATCTTGAAAAACAATACCAGGAGTTCATGTTTGCAAAATATGGAAAATTGTATTGATTGGAAGAAAGAAATAGCTAGGTATATTCAAAGCCTTGATAGAAGCCCTGTTACCAAGGATTCCTATAACAGAATGCTACTTAGATTCTATGAATATCTTGTAAGCAATAATAAATTGTGTCCAAACAAAGAAGATCTAATTGCTTATAAAGAGTATTTAAAGAAATCAGTAGGTGCTGCAACAGTATCTAAGGTGGTAGTGGTCCTTAGAGGCTTCTTCATCGACCTTGCCAGCAACAATATTTATCCAAATGTAATGCTTGGAATCAGGGGAGAAAAGATATCAAAGGATTTCAAACGAAGTGCTTTGACTCTAGAAGAAGTCTCTAAGCTTCTAAAGAAGGCTCAGAAATTAGCTACAAATTTGGAAGGCAAAAGAAACTATGCTCTTGTTGCTCTTATTTCAACCTGCGGTCTTAGAACCATAGAAATTGAAAGAGCCAATAAAGCAGATTTGTCTACCAAAGCAGATCTTCATATTCTTTACATCCAAGGAAAAGGTCGGTCAGATAAATCTGATTATGCAAAACTCTCTCCTGAGGTTTATGAAATTCTTGAAGAGTATTTGCTAGATAGAACAGACAACAATGAAGCTTTGTTTGTAACTCATGAAAGAGGTGTAGAACCTAAAAGGTTATTAACTCAAAATGTGAGAAGAATCGTCAAAGAATTATTGAGAAGAATAAACATTGATGATCCTCATTATTCAACTCATTCATTAAGACATGCGTTTGCAACTAACTTAATTAAAAATGGGATGAGTATTGAACAAGCAAAGCTTCTTCTCAGACACAAAGACTTATCAACAACCATGATTTATATTCACGGAATTGAACGTGATTCGAATGATGGTGAATTGATAATGTCAAATTTACTATTTGGAGGAAACAAAAATGACAGAAAATAAAATCATCTACAGCATTAATGACTTGATTGAAATGTTTCAGTTTTCTAGAAAAACCATTAGAAAATACATTAAATCAGGCGAATTAAGAGCGGTTCTTATTGGTAATCAATATCGAATCAAGAAAGAAGATCTTGATGCTTTTATCGATTCTAAAAAGAAAGTCTTTGAACCAAAGAAATGATAAAAGGAAGAAGATATAAGATAAAAGATAAAAGGGAAAGATATAAGGATATTTGGATATTTGGTTATGACTAAAGAACAAAGAATGATAAAACAACGAGATAAAATATCTGATATAGAAAATTCTATTAAGAAGCTTCCTTATGAAATCTGCTATTACACAGAAGTTATTTTAAAGGCTGGTTTAATTGAAGTTACTGATACAAGTCTTCCTTGTTTTGATGCGTTCCTTAGAAGAGCCGAAAAATGTCCTAGCAAGAAAGTTCTGAGTAAAGTTATGTCTTTCAACATTGGCCGTATCTTAGAAATTGAATGGAAAGACCAATACGGACTATACATTGTAGAAAAATACAAATATTTCTGCAGATGCATAATTCATGGCTTTCGAAGAGAAGGTATGAGCGATGAATTTATCGATTCACTTTTCATAGATGAGGAGGAAAAATAATGGGAAAACAATATGGATATTATGGTGTAATCTTAGATGTCTTAGATAAAATTCTCGGTGGGGATTATATGGTTAGAGTCATGTGTGAAGATGGCTCTGTTAATAGAATCTGCGCTCCAATGAATCAGTTCAGATTAGAAGATCTCAAAAGAGGAACTGTGATTATTTATACAAAGTCATATTATTGGAATTTAGTTTATTTAAATACCGATATTGAAAAGTACAAATATTCAAAAGGAGACCTTCTTAAAAAAGCCTTTATAAACGGCATAAAATGGACTCCTGAGGAAATCAAAATAATTGAAGATGATTCATTTACCAGAAGAACAATGAATTATTTATTTGATATGCCTGAAGAAGACAGAGAATTATGGTTTGATAAATTTGTAGACAGAAATACGCCTGACGCAATTGCAAAAACATGTGATGAAAATGGTGAAATGCTCTGGGAATATTATGCCTTAGAAGTAGATCCTAGAAAGCTTAAAAATAACTTGCTATATCTATGATATAGAGGGAACATATCACTGACCAAAAAGGAGGTCAATGATATGGCAACATACAACAAAACACAATTTAAAAAGAGAGCTGAGGAATTGAAAGAAAAACTCAGCTCTTTAAGGTTGGAATTTGAAGATTTACAAAGCGACCTTGAATCTGAAAGTTCAGACATCGAACCTTATGAAAATAGGGATGACTTAACAGAGCTTCAGGAACAAAGACAAGAATGGCTAGATAATACAGCATCAACAATTGAGGAAACAGTTAACTCCCTCCAAGAAGCTGAAGACAATCTAGACAACATTGAGGAATAACGCTATGGAAAAGAAACTATCAATTAGAGAATGGTCAATCAATTTTATGACTGAGCAATATAGCGATCCTTCAATCAAGACTCAGATTAAAGCTGGGTGGTGGGATTGGTTCTGCAAAGACACATCCTTGAGAGC
>JAKSVY010000083.1 GCA_024413875.1 Bacilli bacterium | reverse complement strand
ATGTTAATAAACTAACAACCTCAAATATACTACTAAATAATTGATATTATTTCTACATTTTAATATAATTAAAACACTGGAAGTGACTAAAATATATGGCTACAAAGACAAATTATACACCTTATACCTTATTACATAAGAAGTTTCCAGCAAACGTGAAAGGATATGATCCTGAAAAAGTTGATGAAACTCTTGATGAAATTATTCTCGATTACAAAGCTTTTGAGAAATATTACACAGAATCAAGAAGTTATATCGCTAAACTTGAAGAAGATGTTATTAAGTTAAGAGAAGACAATAAAAGACTTCTTACCGAAAACACAAAACTTAATTCTCGTCTTCAAGGAATTAAGGAAAAAGATGACTCTCAAGTATCTACTAGAAATATTGATTTGATCCAAAAGATTAGAAAATATGAAAAGGCGTTACATGAAAGAGGAATTAATCCTGACAAATTATAATTAAAATTCCGGTCCGGATAATTACTGCCGCAAGGTAGAGGAAAGTCCATGCTCGCACTGACTGCGATGTCAGTAGTGATTGCGCTAGTCCAATAAATAAGGCTAGGTATGCGGGAGCGCATAACGGCGGAGCTAACTCTAAAGGGAAACCCATGATTAGGCTCCATAACGCGCCACAGAGACGAATCTATTGGAAACAATAGGGATGAAACGTTGGTAAGCCCCACAAGCGAGAAACCCAAATTTGGTAGGGGAAGCGAAAGAGGAGAACTGAATCCAATTTTGCATGTAGAAATACATAGATAAATTATTATCCTAGACAAAACATGGCTTACAGGATCGGATACTCACTAGAAAGAAGATAAGAATATGAATACACCAACAAAAATCACAGTATCAAGAATTGTTATGATCGTTGTTATGCTCATCGGTCTTTTTACTTTATCATTCATCAAAATCAACGATGGAATGCCTTTATATTTAGGCAGTTCACAAATCTATTTAATTGATTTTGTTGTAATGTGGTTATTCGTTGTTGCTTCATTTACAGATTTCCTTGATGGTTATCTTGCTCGTAAAAATAATCAAGTTACTGACCTTGGTAAATTCTTAGATCCAATCGCTGACAAAATGCTTGTTGATGGTATCTTAATTTACTTACTTGGTAGAACAGCTGATACTCCACACGCTAACTTATCTTCAATCGCTGTCTATTGCGTTATTATCATGATTATTCGTGACTTAATTGTCGATGCAATTCGTTTAATGGCAGCTAAGAAGAAAGAAGTTATTGCAGCAAACATTTTTGGCAAAGCCAAAACTGTCTTACAAATGGTAGCAATTCCAGCGTTACTTCTTAATGATTGGCCATTCTCATATTTTGATTCATCTTGGCCAGTTATTGTTAAGCCATCAAATATTCTTTTATACGCTGCAACATTAATGTCATTAGTTAGTGGAGTTATCTACTTTATGCAAAATAAACATGTCCTTAAAGAAGGCAAGAAAGACGCTGAATAATGGAAATTAAGGATATATTTGCAAAGCTTAAAGAAAAAGGTCTCACTTTTGGTTCAATTGAATCAATGACTGGTGGATTATTTGCCTCAACAATTACTAGTGTTTCTGGAGCATCAAGTGTCTATAAAGGAACAGTAGTGACATATACTGCTGAAGAGAAGATTAATATTGTTGGAGTTGATCCAAACACTATTGAAGAATTTACAGTAGTTTCATCTAAGGTAGCCCAAGAAATGGCTCAAAAAGGACAACAACTTCTTAATGTTGATATATGCCTTTCTATCACTGGAAATGCTGGTCCAACAGTCGAAAAAGGTGATAAACAAGTTGGAGAAGCATATATTGGTATTTGTTTCAAAGGAGTAACCGCTGTTGCAAGCTATCTCTTTAAAGGAGATAGAAATCAAATTAGAGCGTCAGCTGTTCAACAAATGCTCAACATTTTAGAAACTTTTTCAAAATAATTCGTCAAAAATTTAAAAAACTTACCTATTAATTAATATAAGGAGGCAAGAACAATGGCCAAAGAACAAACAAAGAAAACATTGGAAGAAACTTTACGTGAAATTGAAAAAACATACGGTAAAGGTTCAATCATGAAATTAGGTGACCGCCCATCAGTTGATGTTGATGTTATCCCATCAGGATCAATTATGCTCGATGCAGCATTAGGTGTTGGTGGTTATCCAAAGGGACGTATCATTGAAATTTACGGTCCAGAATCATCAGGTAAAACAACACTCGCATTACACGCAGTTGCTGAAGCACAAAAGAAAGGTGGACGTGCAGCATTCGTAGACGCAGAACACGCAATCGATCCTTTATATGCACACAATTTAGGTGTTGATATTGATGAATTAATCCTTTCTCAACCAGATAGTGGCGAACAAGCTCTTGAAATCGTTCAAATGCTTGCTGCTAGTGGTGCAATCGATATTATCGTTGTCGACTCAGTTGCAGCTTTAGTTCCACAAGCAGAACTTGATGGAACAATGGGTGATAACAACGTTGGTTTACACGCAAGACTTATGTCTAAGGCAATGAGAAAACTTACAGGTGTCTTAGGTAATAATGAATGTACAGTTATCTTCATTAACCAAATCCGTGAAAAAGTTGGTGTTATCTATGGTAACCCAGAAACTACTACAGGTGGACGTGCATTAAAGTTTGCTGCATCACTTCGTATTGATATCCGCAGAAGTGAAGCAATTAAGAGCGGTACTGAAATTGTTGGTAACACAGTTAATGTTAAGGTTGTTAAAAACAAAGTTGCAGCACCATTCAAGACATGCCAACTCGATATTATCTATGGTAAAGGTATTTCAAGAAACAGTGAAATCCTTGAAATGGGTGTTCAAATGGGAATCCTTAAAAAATCAGGTTCATGGTTTGAATATTCAGGTAATAGATTCGCTAATGGTAAAGATGCTGCTAAAGAATACCTCAGCACACATCCAGAACTCGCTAGCGAAATTGAAGAAAAAATCCGCACAGGCGAATTATAATTTCAAAAATTTAAACTCCAAAAGAAGCCACTTCCTATGGAGTTTTTATTTTGCGTACATAATTCATTAAATATAAATATTCATATTTATCACTTCGTTTGTTATAATGTGTTTGTATCGCAAGGTACTTATTACCAAATAAATATAATTTGTTCTATTGGAGCTATGCTCTTGTAAATATATAACTCCCTTATTCATTAAGGTTTTAATTTTAGGTAATAAACGTAATTATCGATTTGGTTCGAGGCTTTTGACTTGTAACCAAGTCACATTATATTTTTATTAGAAAAGGAGACACAAACATGCCAGATTTTGTATGGGGTATCCTCGTCGCTGTTGCACTTCTTTTAGGCTTTGCTGGAGGTTATTTACTCGTTAAATTCCTTCCTGTCTTTAAGGCTAAAGAAGCTTCTAAGAAATCTGAAAAGATTATTCACGACGCGGAAATCAAAGCAGACCAAATTCGTAAAAATGCTCAAATTGATGCAAAGCAAACAGTTAACGAATTAAAACAACAAGCTGAAAAAGAAATCAAAGAAAGAAAGCAAGAATACGCAAGTTTAGAAAACAAACTTAATCAACGTGAACAAAACATTGATCGTCGTGACGCTAACCTTACTAACAAGGAAAATGCTATCGATGAAAAGAATGAATTACTCAATCGTAGATTAAGAGAATGTGATAAGAAGGAACAAGTCCTTCAAGATAAGATTGACTCTATTATTTCTGAACTTGAAAAAGTTGCACAATTAAGTGTTCAAGAAGCACGTGATGAAATCTTTGCTCGTGTTGAATCAAAGATGTCTAAAGAAATCACCGCATTTATCAAGAACAAAGAAGATGAAGCAAAAGCGCAAGTTAATGAAAAAGCACTTAATATGCTTGGACTTGCTATCTCAAAATTCTCACAAGATGCTGTCACAGAAAGAACAGTATCAAACGTCACTATTCCTTCAGATGAAATGAAGGGTAGAATCATTGGTCGTGAAGGACGTAATATTCGTTCTCTCGAACAAAGCTTAGGTGTTGACTTAATTATTGATGACACACCAGAAGTTATTACAGTTTCATGTTTCAACCCAATTAGACGTGAAATTGCTCGCCGCACTCTTGATATTTTAGTTAGAGATGGACGTATCCAACCAGGACGTATCGAAGATGTTTCAAACAAAGTTAAAATGGAAATGGATGAAACAATCGCTAAGGCTGGTGAAGATGCAGCATTTAAACTTGGACTTCCAAAGATTAATAAGGAATTATTAACATATGTTGGACGCCTTAAATATCGTACTTCATATGGTCAAAATGCATTTGATCACTCAATGGAAGTTGCTTATTTAGCAGGTATTATGGCCGCTGAACTCGGTTTAGATCAAAACTTAGCAAAACGTGCTGGCTTACTCCATGATATTGGTAAAGCAGTTGACTTCGAACAAGATGGTTCACACGTTGAATTAGGTGCTCGTTTAGCTAAGAAGTATGGTGAACCAGATATCGTTGTTAACTCAATTGAATCTCACCATGGTGATGTTCCAGCTAAATCAGTTATCGCTAACCTTGTCCAAGCTGCTGATACTTTAAGCGCAGCTAGACCAGGTGCTAGAAAAGAAACTCTTGAAAACTACGTTAAACGTATTGAACAACTTGAAGAAATCTGTAAGAGCTATGACGGAGTATATCAATGCTTCGCTATGCAATCAGGACGTGAAGTTCGCGTTATGGTTATTCCAGAAAAGATTGACGATCTTGCAGCATTCAAGTTAGCTCGTGATATTCGTGAACAAATTGAAACTGAAATGACATATCCAGGTCAAATCAAGGTTCAAGTCATTAGAGAATACCGCGCTGTTGAAACAGCTAAATAATTAACCAATATGAGAATATTGTTCTTTGGAGATATTGTCGGCCAAGCAGGCAGACAAGCAGTAAAAAATTCGATTGAAAATTTGGTAAAAAAGTATCAAATTGATTTCGTTATTGCTAATGGTGAAAACGCTACCCATGGTAAGGGATTAATTGAAAAGCATTATAATGAACTTATTGATGCTGGAATCGACTGCATTACCTTAGGTAATCACTATCTCTCTAAGAACAATATTTTAAGTTATATTG
>JAKSVY010000082.1 GCA_024413875.1 Bacilli bacterium | reverse complement strand
CTCTATCATAACCAAGGAATCTTCCAGCACAGGTGAAGTCATATCCTTCCTTCATTTTCTTTTGGAATGTCCATCTAACGTTTTCAGAAATGTGACGTGATTCTTCTTGGGCCATGGTGGACATAATTGCGAACATGGCTTCGCTTTTAGGGTCCCAAGATGACATGTTCTCATTATCAAACCAAACTTCAACATGCCATTCTTTTAGCTTCTTAATTGACTCAAGAGTAAGAACAGTGTTTCTAGCAAATCTTGATATTGATTTAGTGAATATCATATCCAATTTCCCAGCTTTAGCATCTGCCATCATTTCTTGGAATCCGGTTCTGTTTTTATCGCTGGTTCCTGAAATACCTTTATCAGTGTAAATCTTGATTAAGGTGTAATTAGGATTGCTCGTTAAGCGATTATTCCATTCTTGGACTTGTTGGTCATATGAATTAATCTGCTCATCGTTTTCTGTAGAAACACGACAATATGCAGCAACCCTTTTGTGCATATTCTTATCTCTTTCTGCATAATCGATATTAAGCTTAGGATCTGCAGCAATAACAGTAACTTTACTTGTTTCCGCCATCTTCTGTTTCCTCCTCGGTTTCTTTATCCTCAATTGATTGAGTTCTTAATAAGTGAAATTCATCAGGTGTTAATAGCTTATTTCTCATTAAATACGCGTATATTCCTGAAGCAAAGCTATTTATATTAACTTTTACTTTTTGTAGTTTATCTGCCATTATTTTTCCTCCTCCCATGGCGTATTGAACCAGTCAACCAACTGTTTAATGGTATTGCATTGAAATAATGGTTCTTGGCTAAATTGTGATCTTTTAGATCTTCTTCCAAAGACAGCATATTTCTTGTTATTCCAACAGCATCCTAATTGAACTGTGAATTGAACTTCGCCATCTTCTAGATCTGCGAATCTGAAGTCATCATATAAAGGTCCGTTGAGCGGGCAATTATTCTTGAACCAGACATAGTTTTTATCTAGGTCAACCTTACCTTTCCCATTAATCTTTATAATGATTGCGCCCATCTTATAGGTCTTGGCTCTAAGGGAAGTGTCTTTGCAGAACCAATCCCACCAGCCGGCCTTAATCTGGGTCTTAATTGAAGCATCTGAATATTGCTCCATCATGAAGTTAATACTCCATTCTCTAATTGATAATTTCTTATCCATATCACGACCTCCTTTGGTCAGTGATATATTCCCTCTATATCAAAGATATAGCAACTCAATAAGACACTATATTTAAAGTGCTAAAACGGTAACTCGTCATCTGCAGAATATGAGGTAATAGAAGAGATAAAAGCTTCATCAACATTTTGGCTTTTAAGGCCTTTGATGATGCAGGATTTGAAGTAGTGAAATCTGGAAGATATAGGCTTTGATTTACTATCCATCCAATTAAAGCGTTTGATGTTAATAACGTTATAACGCATAACCTTTTGAATAGCGTGTTCATCTGAACAGTCTTCTAGCTTTCTTAAGAAATCATTAAACAAAGGAAGATCAAGTTCAGTAGCAGTTATTAAACTGTTTCTAATGATATATTTACACCAATAGCAAAGCTCATAAGGAACCTCATCAATTGAAGCTTCTATATCAATAGTTTTATCAGGCAATTTTATCTTTTCAGATTTATCCATAATTTATCACCTTAATCCCTTCTATCATGTATCACATTTATCATGTATCTTTTTTATCTCTTCTATCCTTAAATCCCTTCCTTCAAAGTTATTTGCTTTTCGCTTCAATGAAGGAATCTAAATCTTCTTTACGAATTCTGTATTGGTTACCTAGATATGCAGCTTTAAGTTCACCTTTCTTAATAAAATTAAGTATGGTGGTTCTAGCCAATTGTAGGATTTCCATTACATCATTAACGCTGTAGATGATGTTGTTATTGTTTTCCATTGTTTTTGCCTCCAAATAGAATGTCTGACATTATTAATTCACCATTATTTGATTCTCTATCGATGCTATGGACATAAAACATGGTGGTGGAGATATCTTTATGTCTGAGCAATAATTGAGCCTCATTAATGCTCATTCCGTTTTTAATTAGGTTTGTAGCTAATGAATGTCTTAATGAATGTGCTGAGTAATGTGGATCATCAATTCCGATTCTTCTTAGAAGCTCTTTGACAATTCCACGAATGTTTTTAGTAGTTAATCTGCTAGGTTTTGTGTTTCTGCTATGAGTCACAAACAGAGCTTCTTCATTATCATTTCTTGCAAATATGTAATCTTCGATAATGGAGTAAACCTCATTTGAGATTTTGGCATAGTCAGATTTATCATCTCTTCCTTTGCCTTGGATGAATAGGATGTGTACGTCTCCTTTGAATGAGAAGTCATTTTTATTAGCTCTTTCAACTTCAATTGTTCTAAGACCTGCTGTAGCAATTAATGACACTATTGCATAGTTTCTTTTGCCCTCTAGGGTGGTGGCAAGTTTCTTAGCTTTCTTTAGAAGCTTAGATACTTCTTCAATTGTTAGAGCGCTTCTTTTGAAATTCCTATTAATCTTTTCGCCACGGATTCCAAGCATAATGTTTGGATAAATTCCGTTACTGGCCAGATCGATGAAGAATCCTCTTAGAACAACCATTACCTTTTGAACAGTTGCTGAGCCAACATGTTCTTTTAGATATTCCTTATAAACAATGATGTCTTCTTTACTTGGTGTAAGTTTTGAAGTGCTAATAAGGTATTCATAGAACGAATTGAGAATCCTGTTATATGAATCTCTAGTAATTGGCTTACGATCTAACGTCTGTATGTAGCGGTTTATTTCATCCTTCCAATTAATTTGATTCATCTTTAAGTTTTAAGGATTCTAGATACATCGTTTCATAGTGGAACATTTCTTCTAATGTGAAATCTAATGCTTTCGCAATTTTGCACATATAGACGAATGTCAACTTTGTTGTTGAGATGCCTCTTTCAACTCTATAGTAGTGCTGTCTTGAGCTTTCGGTCATTTTGCACAACATGTTTATTGAGAGATCTAATTTCAATCTTCTTTCTAATAGGTATTGACGATACTCCATTCCTTATTCCTCCTTCCCTGAGTTATTAACTTCTTTTAATTCTTTGTCTTTGATAAGAGATTCAACGTATTCTTCTTCGAGCGGATAGATTGTGTCTAAACTAACTCCAAGAGCCTTTGCAATACGGCCCATTGTTATTAATCCAACTCTTTCGCCAATCTTTCCTGTTTCTAGTCTCGTATAGTGTTGATATGACATGTTGGTTTCTCTAGCTAGTTTACGCATCGAATATCCTTTTTGGTGTCTTAGTTCTAATAGATATAAGCGCATATTTTCTCCTTTCTACAAACCGCAGTTTAACTTGGTTGCGAGATAAGAATAACATGGAATTTAGCATCACCCTGGATTCGCAAAAAAACTTGTATTTTTTCACTTGTGGTGCGAATTTTGGTTTACATTTTTAGGTAATGCTTGAAGATAATGGTATGAAAAAATAACAAAAAGAGTGATTTTGGTTTACAATATAAGCGAAAAAATAACGAAAAAATTTATTGGAGGACAATCATGAGCTATTCAATTCCAAATTTAAATGAAAGGTTAAGTAATAACTTAAAAGAACTGTTGGCTAAAAGAGGACTTAAAGAAAAAGAATTAGCTGAAGTCATAGGCGTACACCAAAACACAATATCTATGTATGTAAAAGGAAAGAGAATTCCTCCATTTGACACAGTCTATAAAATTGCAAGTGCTCTGGGTTGTTCTATTGATACATTAACTGGTATTGATACATTTTCAGGAGCGGAACTTGTAAGCGAGATCGATGTTTGGGTTGAAAGAATAATGCCTTTAGAAGTAAGAGGCAAAACATGTAAGATCTACAGTCATGAAAGAAGTGGGCTCATTGGTGAAGAAGCTGATTCAGTAAAAACAGAGTTATATGATTTCAGCGCCAATATAAAAGATGCTGATACAACAAATTTGTATGCAATTAGATTAAGTGAATATAACGATGTTTTAAAGGCTCCTGCAGGCGCACTTGTTATTGTTGAAGACATCACACATGACGCAAGAAACATAGATCCAAGAGACTTAACTTATGTGGTTCTTACTGAAGATTACAGCTATAAACTCAATAATTCTACCAAGACAAAATACTTAAGCACATCATTTATAGCAAAACTTGTCTGCACAGATATTCAAGGTGAAGAAATGAAATTATCATCAATAGATAGAGATAAATATATTGAGTATTATTCTCCAACGTTATCAAGAAAAGTTAGAAGATATTATCCTCATTTAAAAGGACAAATCCGAGCCATTGTTAAGAAAGTAATTATTGATTACTAAGCCAAATAGCCTCTCCGATTCATTAGAGTTAGAGAGGTTTTTATTATTCTTGTTAAAAATATTGATAGAAATTTAATAGCAATGTTTAATGTTCCGATAATATATGTGAGTGGAAGTATGGATATATATTCGATTACTGATTGATTATATTTTGATTATTGTTTGTTGCTATTAGTTATTGTTCCAAAAATGAATGCGTACAAAGTACGAAGTGTACACTAGGCACGTAGGCAGAGACTTTTAGATTTGCTAATATCTAAGCGGGTCATAGTGTTTTAACAATTTGAATCACTAAGGGCTTTGGAAAGTGTAAATAGAAAGTGAGACGCAATGAAGACACATTCATCAAATGGAAAAAGGAAGGGCTATTAAATACCAAGATTTCATATCTAAGGGGCGCTAGCTCTAATTTTTATTCACAAAAAAGAATGGCTTCTGATTTAGGCATTTCAGAACAAACATTCATTACACTTAAAAACAAACATAAGGAAATACGCGATGCTCTAGCGTATGGAGATGAACTTCTAAAAGCAGATGTGATGTCTGCTCTTAAAAAGAGAGCTGTTGGATATATCTCAACAACGAAAGTTAGATCTATGAAAAGAGATGGTGGTGGCAGAGATTATCAAGCGGTTCAAGAGGTGGAGAAAGAATTTCCTCCAGATGTAGATGCAATTAAATATCTCCTTACTGTTAAATTCGGTAGAGAATTCCATCCAAGAAAAGAAGAACTGGAGATCATGGAAAACAAGGCCCAACCAGAGCTATGGATGGATATTCATGATGATGAACTTACTGAAGCTAATGAAATCATCAGA
>JAKSVY010000081.1 GCA_024413875.1 Bacilli bacterium | reverse complement strand
ATTTTGTTAGAAAGGAACTTATAGAACATCAATCCTAAAATATAGTTCTTGAATTCGCTTGCTTCCATTGAGCCTCTAAGCTCATTTGCCATAGCCCAAAGCTTAGAATCCACTTCACTTTGTTGCTTTGCCAATAATTCGTCTTTATTTTGTGCCATATAGGTTCCTCCTAATTATGTAATGAGTATTTTTCTGCAACCTCAATAACGTATTGTTTGATGAGCTCCATCAATTCATTTGTTGCTCTAATTGCGTTTACATCAGGGTGCTTCGCTTTATATCTTTCTTTAGCTTTTTTATTCAATATGGTCTTGATATCAGCGTAATCGATAGTCATGAAATAATCGTATCTCACCACTAGTTTATTAAGTTCTTCATAAACCAAATCCATTTCCTTAGAGAAATTCATTAAGGATTCTTTTCTTTGCTCTTCAATGAACTTTGCGAGTTCTTCATCAATAGAAGCGTCTTCAGGCAATGTTGGGAAAACTGTTGTAATAAACAATTCCAGTAATTCTCTTTTGCTTGCTAAAACAGGATCGGTAGATCTTTTGAGGATTCTAATAAGTGTAGAAACCTCCATTTGTTTTGTTTCGCCACCATTAGCTTTTATTTTTCTCAGTAAATTAAGGATGTAATCGACGTCAACTTTATCGGTTTGTACTAACTCAATATCGAACGTAACTTCTCCGATAACAGAGACCTTTTCTGGGTGCTTTTTGAATTCGTTGTAGATGTCTAAGTATCTGGATTTGAACGAACTATATTCGTCAACAGAAATGTCATCTTTAAGCGTGATTGGGAAAGAAAATTCGCAGAAGTTTTGCAAACAAACAAGGAATTTTGCCACCTTTCTGAATTTGTTAACAAACTCAATTTTCGCTGTGTCGCCTTCTAAAGCATCAACATCTTCAGGAGTTAGAGTGTATGAACGCAAATTGTGCAATGCATCTCTAAACAAAGCCAAGTATTCATCAAAAGTTTTCATAAGAACGATGTCATGATCTTCTTGTGAATATAAGGCAATAGCCTTTGAAACATCCTTTGGAGTTGTTCTATAACAAACAATATTGCCGAACTGTTTTGTTGAGCAATCCAATCTATTTGTTCTAGAGAAAGCTTGGATTAAGCCGTGATACTTCAATGACTTATCTAAGAATAATGTATTGATTCTCTTTGAGTCATAGCCAGTTAACATCATATTAACGACCAAAATTAAATCTATCTTTCCATCTCTAAAATCTTCTCTTACATCTTCAAAGTATTCAGCACAGTTAGAAGTGGAATAGTTCTTACCCGTCATTTGAGAATAATCATCCATGACGTATTGTAGTTTTTGTTGAGCAATCTTTTCGTTTGCACCAGTTTCCTCTGTATCTATATCGTTAGGAGCATAGGTGAATATTGTTGCGATTTTGAGTTTCTTATCTTCCTCTAAACCAGCGTTTTGCTTTTTGAATTCCTCATAGTATTTCATCAATAAATCAATACTAGAAATAGCGAAGATAGCATTGTATTTCTTGTTAACAGTCAACTTATCGAAGTTTTCAAAGATGTGCTTTGTAATATTACCGATTCTTATGTCAGAGAAAATCAATTCTTCTTTATCAATTTCCTCGACTTGTTCATCTTTTCCGGGTTTTAAGACGATATCTAATGTTTTGAAATATTGAACGTTAAAACCTAAAACCATCTTAGCGTTAATTGCGTCTTTGATTTTGTATGAGTGGACAGGCTTTCCCCCGAATATAGCTTCAGTTGTTAAACCTGTAGCATTCATGTTTTCTGCAAAAATAGGAGTACCAGTAAAGCCAAACATCTGAGCATTTGGGAATGCCCTTAAAATATGCTTTCTCATTTCACCAAAATTACTTCTATGACATTCATCAATGATAAAAATAACTGAGTCCTTATTTTGTTCTACGGCTTTCTCGAATTTTGGGTTTGAGCAAAGGTTGGACATCTTCTGAATTGTTGTCGTAACCATCTTCACAGATGAATCTGTAAAGAAATTAAAGAGTTTTTGAGAATCATCAACATTAACAACGGCTCCTTTTTCAAAAGAGTTAAAGTTTCTAACGGTTTGTCTGTCAAGGTCTCTTCTGTCGACAAGGAAAACAACCTTTGAGAATTTTCCTGTATCTCTAAGACACTGAGCAAGTTTGAAACTGGTTAATGTTTTACCACTACCAGTTGTATGCCATACAAATCCATTATTTTTAGTATTCAATGCACGATGTAATAAATTTTCTACAGCCCAGACTTGATATGGTCTAAGGATCATTAAATCTCTTTCTGATTGGTTGATAACTATATAGTTAGAAATGGTTCTGCAAATATTACACTTAGTTAATCTATCACTAGCAAATTCGCTCAATCTATTTACTGCGACGTTATTTGGGTCTGACCACGTAAAAAGTTTTTCTTTCACAAATGGCCTATCGCTGTTTGCGAAGTACTTAGTCATTGACCCGTTTGAAATAACAAAATACTGAATATATTTGAAAAGTCCGTTATAAACAGTTCTTCTATATCTTTCGATTTGACCGAATGCCTCATTAACAGTTATTCCGTTTTTCTTTAGCTCAATTTGAACAAGAGGAAGGCCGTTAACAAGGATCGTGACATCGAATCTACCTTCGAATTCCCCTCTTTGATTTATTTGATGAGCGACTTGAACAATGTTTCTGCACCAGTCGTTTTTCTCGAAAATTCTGATATTTTTCTTTGTGCCATCATCCATTGTGATCGTCTGCATTTGTCTGAGGTTGATGGAGCATTTATAGACTGTGTTGTATTTTTCTAGTTCATTTACAAATCTTCTGAATTCAGAATCAGATAAGGTGATTCCGTTAAATTTATCAATTTGCTTTCTAAGATTTTTATATAGGGAATCGTTATCGTGGATAGCAACAAAAGCGTCTTCTGCATCAGAAGAGTGAAATTGTAATTTTAACTGCTTAATGAGTTCGTTTTCGAGTTCTAATTCTGTTTGTTCACCATTAATATTTGGCATAATTAGTCCTCCACCACTTTGTATTTTTTCATAAGTTTCATTAACTCACGCTTAACTTTCATGGTTGGCTCATGCTCACCGTTTTCCCATCTGTTAACAGACACAAAAGAAACATCCAATTTGGATGCAAGTTCAGTCTGTGTTAAAAGCATTCTTTCTCTAAGCTGTTTAATAGATTCAGCCCAATTCATCCTATACCACTTCCCTATCTTTATCAAAATTATATCACTTTTTATAATTATGTTTACATATAGTTTTATAAACTTCCCAAAAGAATTTCAGATTTTCAAAAATTAGGCCTCGCATTTTTCTGAGGTGGGGGCGAACGGTACTTCAAAACAGATTGAAAAAAGATGACCGGGGGGAGTCATCTCTTCAAAATATAATTATTTATCAGGTGGAAGCCATTCTTCTTTTGAACGTTTTTCCATTAATTCAAGCTCTTCTTTCTTTGGGTGATATTCTCTTCCAAAAAGAATTGTTAATAAATATTTAATTGCATCTACATCAGGTGGATATTCTTTTTCTACTTCTTGAATAGATTGTTGATCTCTACCAGTACCATCTTTCTTATAGGACTTAACTTTAGTTTTAGATGTAAAACCTATAGCTCTTTTCTTAAGAGCAGACATAACATCTGCTTTTAATATTTCATCGCCATAGGCAAGTGCTTCTCTAATTTCATGATGCTTCTCTTTTAACTTTATAAAAGTTGTTTCTGAAATTCCTAGATCAATACAGATTCTTTTTTGTGAATAAAAATTAGCACTAGCGCCTCTAAGATATGTAATTTTAGCGTTTAGCGTTCCTTCTCTTTTCCATTTAAGAAATGTATCTTCATTACGTCTCACTTTCCTATAAACACTTTCTAAAGCCCTTAGAAATCAAACTGTTTCATCTCTATGACCCAATTAGATGTTAACAAATCTAATGGCTTTTAGAAACGTGACTAGTAGTTACATAGGCAAAGAAAAACCCTACTTTATATAGGGTAATTACTTCTTATAGTTTCCTACCAATTACTATAGATAATACTATAAACATACACTCCACGTTATCGTTCACATATATTATCGGTAGTACTATAGATTCATTAACATTTTCTTAAATTATTTTCGGTATAGCCTAAACCTAGGTCGAAAGTTACCAAGGTAGATTGAACCAATCCACTAATTGTTTAATGGTATTACATTCAAATAATGGACTTTGGCTAAATGGTTGTCCTTTACCTTTTCTTCCAAAGACAGCAAACTTCTTTTCGTTCCAGCAGCAGTCGCATTGAATTGTAAATTGTACTTCTCCATCTTCTAAATCTGCAAATCTGAAGTCATCATATAAAGGGCCATTAAGCGGGCAGTTGTTTTTAAACCAGACATAATTTTTATCTAGGTCGAGTTTTCCTTTTCCATTAATTTTAATAATGATTTTACCCATCTTATAGGTCTTATTTCTTAAGCTAGTGTCTTTACAGAACCAATCCCACCAGCCTGCTTTGATTTGAGTTTTAATCGATGCATCTGAATACATATCCATCATGAAGTTGATGGACCATTCTCTGACTGTTAGTTTCTTTTCCATGGTCCATCTCCTCTATTCAACGTAGTCTAGATTATCTTCAGCTTCTTGTAAGGAATTAACTGATTCTTCAATTGTGGAAGCTGTATTATCTAACCATTCTTGTCTTTGTTCTTGAAGCTCTGTTAACTCGTCCTTATTTTCATAGGGTTCAATATCAGAAGATTCGCTTTCTAGATCACTTTGAAGTTCTTCATATTCGAGTCTTAAATCACTTAATTTTTCTTTAAGCTCTTCGATGCGTTTTTTAAATTGTGTTTTGGTATAAGTTGCCATAATCTTGACCTCCTTTTGGTCATTGATATATTCGCTCTATATCATAGATATAGCAACTTATATAGACACTATATTAACTAAGCTTCTAGGTGATAGTATTCTCTTAACATTTCGTATTCGTCATCAGTGGTTTCTAAATTAAAATCACCTATATTTTGATAAACAAAAGTATCAAACCATATATCTCTGATATCGATTGATTGCTTAGATAAATTAAGGTAAATTTCATAACTTAATTCATCATCTTTAAGTCTAGCAATTTCATCTTCTGTTAGTTCTTCATGATCCAAGAAAACTTTTCTTATCAAATCTAAACATTGGAAGTTATAAATCTTGATATCAGTATCTAAATAACAAGCCCTCCAATAATAAGATTTTGTATAGATAAGTATCTTTCCTTCTTTAAGACT
>JAKSVY010000080.1 GCA_024413875.1 Bacilli bacterium | reverse complement strand
TCGTAACGCGTAGGTCGATGGTTCAAATCCATTAGTCGGCACCATTATAAAAATAAAGGTTTGATATCTTATCAAACCTTTTCTTTCTATTACATAAAAATTAGCATTAATCTTTGTAGTTAAAACATTATTGTTAGTGTCATCAAAAACATTAACGTTCGCATTAACCATTGGTTTATCTAAAATAGAAACAACGCTTACAAGAGTGGATGGTTCATTATTTTCTTTGTTTTCGTGGCAATTAGTTAACGTGGTTAAGCAAATTAACGCTACCACACTTAATATAGAGTTTTTGAGTGATTTCATATGGCCCTACATTATATTAAATTTATTTAATATAATTAAGTGGTAAAGTTTTCGTAATATTTATGTAAAAAATGTCGAAAAATACCGCTTTATAAAGCAGTATATACTACTGGTTAAAAAATTTTTTATTAACAATGGCGTTTGTTTCATATATATTTATAAATAAATTTTCATACAAATGAGGAGGAATACATCTATGAAAAACAATAAACTTATAGTTGGTTTATCTGTTGCATTATTATTCAGCTTAGCAGCATGTGGTAAGGGCTCAGGCTCTAATACAACCACTAATACTGGAACAGATACTGCTACCGACACAAACACTGGTTCAGACACAACTCCAGTAAAAAATGAAAGGTTACAAAATGCGTTAGATTCGTTTGGAACTAACTTCACAGTTAGCTTTGTAACCGCTAGTAGCGACGATACAGACTACGCACCACAATTACGTTTAGGTGATGGCTTATTTGTTAACTGTTACCAAGGAAACTTTTCAGGTTATGTAAAGGTTGAAAGCGATAGTGAATATTATCATTACTTTGATCACAACAATAGAGAATATGAAAGTCCATGGAACTTTGATTATTTTGATTTCGGCGGTAGAAGAGATTTCACTGATGCTGACTTATTAAAAGCAAGCAAATTAACAAATTATTTTGATGAATCAAAATATGAAGCAGTCTCTGAAAATGTTTACCATTCAAATGATGAAACTGAAATTTTAACATTCTTACGTGCTGTTAACACAGATTTCGGCTATGGAATGTTTGGATTTGGTAAAGGTGGCGTTACTATTAATTTAAAAGATGATGGCTCGTTAGATAACGTTGAACTTTATGGATATAATGGCGGTATCGAAGGGGCTGAAGTTGACCTTAACGCATTATGGGCAACTTTCGAATTCTCAAATATCGGCACAACTACTGATGAAGCAGTTACTGAATATCTTGCTGGTTTAGACTCTCTTCCAGAACCTGACTATTCTGATATTAAGCAAATCAGCAGAAATGGTGAAGCTTTATATGAAGGCCTTGAATTTGATTTCGAATACACATGTCCTGTTGACTATGTTGGTGAAGATGGTAAATATCTCGCATTATGGAGTGATGCTGGTTATACATCGTTCTTAACATCAGAAACTGAAAAGTTCCCTGATTGTAAAGTCAATGAAAATGTTCCAGCAAACTTTACTGGCACAATTACTGCTAAGAATGGTCACATTGAAGTAAAGGATATCAAAGATGTTGCTTATGAAGATGACTATTTAATGCTCTGGCCTAATGAAGTTAGTGAGGGAGGCTATTGGGTAGATGAATTTGCTTCTCCTAAATATGGACCAAGTTACACAGGTGCTCTTGTTAGCTTAAGCTCATTAACATTTGAAGGTGGAACAGTCTCAGAAACAAAAGGCACAACAGATGATTTAAAATTCTCTTATGTCTTCTGTGGTGCAAAAGTAGAAATTACAGTTCGTTTTGATGCTACTACTTCTGAAGTACAAAGAAACGCTTGGAATACATTTGTTTCAGACTCTAATATTGCTCAAGGATCTGCTGTTAATGTAAATAATGGTGTCTTTGTTTGGGAAAATGGTGAACCAGTTGTCTACTTTGGTGAAAACACCTTTGCAGAAGAAGGCTATTCATTTGAAGATGCTGTTTATGATTTATGCGAAGAGGAAGTTCCAATGTATACTGGTAATTTAGGTGTTGAATTCTTCTTTGATACAATGGTACCAGGTGATGATGATAAACAATACTTAGGTGTTGTTGGTATCATTGACATTCAAAATGATAAAGTTGATTCATTAGTTGCTGGCTATGCTTCACAATTAGAATCAGCAGGTTACACAAAAGCAAATCAATTTATAGATGAAGGTGTTGTAGTAACTCAATATACAAAAGGTGATATTGTTGTTTTATATACATCTCCTATGACAGATGATGGTAGTTACTATTATTACCAAGTTCAAGTCGTTAACCTTTCAAAAGAATATATAGAACCAGAAGTATTTTCATGGGTTGGTACATATGAAATTGTCTTGGCTGATGACACAGAAATTACATTAACTGTTCAAGATGATGGCTTTGCTTACATTGGTGAAGAAGAATTCCAATGGATGAGCTTTGGTTCACTTTGGGTCTATAACGATTCAAAAGAGTTCACAATTAATTACGATGAATTTGCTGATGAATATACTGGCTACGATGGTGCTGGTGATTCATTCAAGAGTGTCGTAAGATATTAATCCAAAAATAATGATTAGGCCGCTTGTTTAAGCGGTCTTTTCTAATATCTATATACTTAAGTTGCATACAATTATTAAGGGGGGCTAAATAATGGTTACAGCAATTAGATATTATTCAAAAGGTGGTAACACTAAAAAGATGGCTGATGCAGTTGCAGAGGTAGTGAATGTAGAAGCAAAAACAACACAAGAAATCTTAAAAAACAAAGAATAATTCAAGCAAAAAGGCCAATGCAAGTTGGCCTTTTATTGTTAAATAAAATTATTATTTTTCAAATACACTGTTTCCAAATGTATCGTAAGCAACAATTAATGGAAAATCTTTAACTTCCATTCTTTTTATTGATTCACAGCCTAAGTCACTAAAGGCTACTTCTTCACATTTAACTACTCTTTTGGAGAGTAATGCTCCACATCCTCCGGTAGCAATAAGATAAACCATCTTATATTCTTTGCAAACTTCTCTTACCTTTTCGCTTCTAGGACCTTTACCAATCATTCCTTTAATATGAAGTTTAGGCATCATATCAATAAACTTATCCATTCTTGCTGATGTAGTAGGGCCAATTGAGCCAACAATTCCATTTGGCTTTGTTGGAGTAGGACCAGCATAGTAAATAAATGAATCAGTGAAATCAACAGGTAATTCTTTATTGTTTTCGATTAAATCTTTGAGTCTAGCGTGTGCAGCATCTCTAGATGTATAAACAACTTCAGAAAGATTAATTACATCGCCTGCTTTTAATGTTGTGACATCGATCATAACTTAATCTCCTCATGTCTATTCGCATGACATTGAATGTTAATCGCGACAGGAAGTGATGCGATATGGCAAGGCATTGTTTTAATAAAGACATCTAAACAAGTTGTCTTTCCACCTAATCCCATAGGCCCAACATCTAATTTATTAACTTCGTCTTTAATTACATTTTCAAGTTCAGCGATTTCTGGATTGCTAGAACGACCGCTTTCAAATAGAGCTTCTTTCGCCATAAGAGCAGATTTTTCGAAGTTACCACCGATACCAATGCCAATGAATAAAGGTGGGCAAGGTCTTCCACCAGCCTCTTTAACAGCTTGAGTAACTAACTTGATAATTCCTTCTTTCCCATCAGTAGGATTAAGCATCTTTTGAACAGACATGTTCTCGCTTCCTCCACCTTTTGGAGCAATTCTGATGATAAAATCATCACCTTCAACTAATTTAACGTGCACAATAGCAGGTGTATTATCTTTTGTGTTAACTCTTGTTAAAGGATCCGCAACTGATTTTCTTAAATAATATCTATCATATGCATCTCTTACACCTGCGTTAATAGCGTCTTCTAAATCACAATTTAAATGAACATTATTACCAACTGTAACAAAGCAAGTAACAATACCTGTGTCTTGACACATTGGAATTGTTTCTTTTTCAGCGAGTTCAGCATTTTCAATGATTTGATTAATAATCTCTTTAGCAAGCTTATTATCTTCGTTTGCATATGCCTCTTTTAATTTGTTCATAGTGAAACAATTTAAATTGTGGCATGCATTAAAAATAGCCTTTGAAACATTATCTCTAATTTGATCAAAATGTATTTCTTTCATAATTGATACCGGAATTATTATAAAAGTGTATTTGGCAATATTCAAGAATAGTAATACTATTCAATATTGTTTGACTATTTATTAGACTTTTAAATCAATAATATTATTGATATTATTAAATTATGATGAATGTTGGAATTATTGGCGCGGGTCACATCGCAAGAAAAATGGCGAACACTATTAATGCTTTAGAAGGATTTAATGCATACGCTGTTGCATCAAGATCTCTAGAAAAAGCAGAGGCTTTTAAGGCTGATTTTAATTTTGATGTAGCGTATGGAAGCTACGAAGAACTCGCTAAAGACAAAAACGTTGATTTAATCTACATAGCAACACCTCATTCAGAACACTACGCCAATATGCTTTTGTGTTTAAAGTATAATAAGCCAGTTATCTGTGAGAAAATTTTTACAACCTCATCAAAAGATACAAAAGAAGTCTATCGATTATTTGAAGAAAAAGGCATCTTTGTTTTAGAAGCTATGTGGTGTGCATTTATGCCACTTAGAGAAATCACTAATAATCTTTTAAGTAGTGGTGTTATTGGTAAAGTAACAAAGATGGAAGCTTCTTTTGAATACTCATTGATGCATAAAGAAAGAGTTAGAGAGCGTTCCTTAGGTGGTGGAGCAGTAATGGATATTGGTTTATATCCAATTTCATTCGCGTTACGCACATTTGGTTTTAATCCAGATAAAGTAGAAATAAAAGATTTACGTAAAGAAAATGATGTTGATGTATATGAAAAAGTAGTGCTCACCTATGGTGATGTAGAAGCTATTTGTGTTGGTGATGCCTTAACTACCGGCCCATCAGATATCAAGATTTATGGTGATAAGGGATATATCTATATCGATAGAGTAACTGCCGCTAAATCAGTTAAAGTCTATGACTTAAGCAATAACCTTATCCAAGAAATTAACTGCGAATGCCCATTAGGTGGATTTGAATATGAACTTATCGCATGCAAGAAAGCGATAGAGAACAAACAAATCGAAACTATTGAATGGAGCCACTCTAACAGTATCGTACTTTCAGAAATCGT
Organism: Bacilli bacterium; assembly: GCA_024413875.1. The sequence goes on along the minus strand of JAKSVY010000080.1, from coordinate 165 downwards.
TGATAAAATTGTTTATTAGTAAAACTATTTACAACTATTTTGCAAATTTTTGTTTGACTTATCCTATTTATTAAATATAATAATTAAGCACTCAACAAAAGGAGTGTAACCCAGTTTGGATGTTTAGCTCAGCTGGGAGAGCATCTGTTTGACGTACAGAAGGTC
>JAKSVY010000008.1 GCA_024413875.1 Bacilli bacterium | reverse complement strand
CACCGCTTGCATTCTTTTCAAACATATCTTCTGTGATTGTAACTGTTCCCCACTTACCCATACACTTGTTAGCAATGTTGCCCCAAGGTGTACCACCTGTGAATGAACCATTTACATAAAGATCAAATGAGATTGTGTATCCCTTTGGTAAGAATTCATTTAAGAGGTTAGGGTTAATGAATAATGCACAATAACCTTTAGCCTTATAAGTGAATTTAACTGAACGCAAACTATTAGTAGAAGTGTTTTCAGTTGTTACTTCAGCAGAAACTAAGTTTGCACCATTAACCATGAATGTGTAGTTCTTGTTGACGTCTCTAATTGTGTTACCAGCAGTTTCGGTTGTGTCTGTCTTGTAGTCAAGGTAGTAACCATAATCACCAGCTTTGAATGCATAACCTGTTTCAACTTCATCTAATTTAGATGCACCACGGATATTATCAAAGTAAATTGTTCCAGAAGCACTACCAGACATGGTGAGAATTCTACCATCGTTAGTGATACTTGTTGATTTATTTAAGACAAGTGTAAACCATTTGTTTCCAGGTGTTTGTCTATTGAATGGATTATTCATACCATCAGTAATACCTTTATTATCACTATAAGAGTTGATACCTGTTGTTGAATACATATCAATTAATACATAATCTCCAGGAATAGCATCTCTAATAGATGCATTCATGTAAACAGATAAATAGCCGGATTGTTTATTGAATTTAACTGAACGATTACCTTCACTCTTAATGTTATAGTCATAACCCCAAGAATCTGCAACAACGCCAGCACCAGCAACCTTTAATCCTTCGTAGTTGTTGCCGTTTCTTACTGAGAATTCTGTTGCACCAGCTGTTGCTGCAATTGTATTTCCTTCAAAACCAAATTGAGATTTACTTGTGTATGGATCATGATCAACTGGTCTAACGTTATCAATTGAAATGGTTGCAACACCACCAACAGCGCCTTTAATCATGTAATCAGTATCTTTTAATGATTCATACATTGCTCTTGTGAAGTAATATGTCTTCCAATTTAATGAAAGTCCAGCATTACCATTTGAGTATGCTTCAAATGGTTGAGGAGAACCGTTAGAAGCAACTTCACCTCCAGGTGCACCTGATCTCCAGTTTTCTGTAGCAACTGTTGATTTTGCATCGAATGCAACTGATTTTACCCATTCATTTGCAAACATTGCTTTGAGATATGATTTATCAAAGCCAAAGAAGAAGTCACCTGCTTTGACTGATACATCAAGACATTTAGAACCTTCAACACCGCCTATTTCTGAAATTGCTTTATCTGTAACGATGTTGTTGTATTTGAAGCTTGTTGGAACTACTCCATCTTCAAAATCTGTAACGTTTTTATAGTAACTTGCATTAACCACGAGAACTTCATCTGAATATGTGAGTTCAAAATCAGACCAACCAGTTGAAGAACAACCACTCTTTTCAGGAAGGTCAGGTAAAGTAATACTTGCCTTAGTATCTTCAACTGTATATGGAACCTTTGCTACTTCTTCTCCATCAACTTGGAAAGAAATGTAGTAACGGTGTAAATGATAATCAGCATTGATTGTGATGTCACCAGCACCTAATGTGTATGATTCCCAATCACCTTCATATCCTGGTTTTTCAGGAACATTTGGAATGTTAGATAATTCAGTGTCTTCAACTGTAAATGGAACTGGTTCACCAACTTGAACACCATCAGCAAAGAATGTTGCGTAATATGTGATTGCTGTATATGTAGGAGAAACAACAATAACATCTTCTTCACCGGTTAATGTGTAATCACCCCAAGCAGCTGTATAGCCTTCTTTAGAAGGTACAGTTGGTTCTGTAATTACAGATTTATCTTGTCCATATGTATATGTTTGAGTTTCACCAACTTGATTACCAGCTTCATCAACGAATTGAACTTTATATTCGTGTAATTTTTCGGTTAAAGTGATTGTGACATCACCAATTGGATCAAGTAACTTGTCTTCCCATGTAACATCGTAGTGAGCTTTTAAAGCTGATGCAGGTACTTCTGGCATCATGCTTCTTGGGAAATAAGGATTATCTAAATCAAGATCGTTAATTGTGAATCCAACGTTTGCAATTACTTCTCCTGCTACTAAGAAAGTTGCTGTATATGTTTTGATTTCATATTTAGCAGTAATTGTCATATCTGCAGCAGCAATTGTGTAATCATTCCAGCTACCTTCATAACCCGCAACTTCAGGAACTGCTGGTTCATTTGGAACCCTTGTATCCTCAACTGTAAATGGTAAAGGATCACCAACTTGTCTACCATTAGCCTTATATGTAGCATAGTAAGTAATTGGAGTATATGTTGGAGAAATTGTTGTATCAGTTGTATATGCTGTTACATCATAATCCCACGATCCTGTATACCCTTCTTTTGGAGTGATGCTAGGTTCTTGAGCCTTAACATCATCGTTTGTTGTTTCACCTTTTGTAACTGTAACTAACGTATCAGTTACTCCTTCTTGATGGAATGTGAGTACATAAGTTTTTGCTGCGCTTTCTTTTCCACCACAACTGGTTAAAGAAAATACCATAGCAGCGGTAAGAAAACATTTAAGTGAAGTTCTCATTAATTCTTCCTCCTTATTTGTATGTTATTAGCATTTGCTATTAATATTTTATCATCTTTAAAAGATGAATAAAAAGTGAGATTGGTAAATGTAAAATTAGAGAATTTTGTTTTATCATCCTCAAACCCATTTACTTCGATTGCATATTTAACATTATCTGTTTTATCGACATCTTCATACATAATTCCAGATAATGAAATATTGCTAAAATTAAAATCTTTAAATTCAGTTAATTGACCAGACGATTCACCATCATCATTGTATGGCACCATACGGATATTAATTGATGGAAAAGAAACATTATCTACATTAACATTTTTTACAAAACCACCGCGTTTCTTGGTTGTTTTTATATGTAAGCCATAAATTGTATTAGTGAAATCCGAGTCAAAAATATTAACATTTTTGATTCCACCCGAGACTTCCGAACCAATCGCACAGCCGTGACCCCTAATAGTTTTACAATCAAATATTTCAACATTTTCAGTTGGAATATTGATAATATTTCCTTCTGGATTTTTACCTGATTTAATTGCAATACAATCATCACCAGAATTAAATGTGTTATCAAAAATATAAATATTTTTTGAACTATCTGGATCAATTCCGTCACCATTATGGACTCCAAACGATTCAAATAAACAATTAGTAATTACAACATTTTCACTATAAAGGACATGGAGATTCCAGCTTGATGCATATCCCATTTTTAATCCTTTAATTAATACATTATTTGCGCGTGTAATATTAATTAATCTATTTCTTTTTCTTCCAGCAATTAATGATGGATTGGTTTTCTTTAAATCTAATGTTGATTCATCAACATATGGGAGTTCAGCTTCAATGATTTTATCTCCTAAAATTGCTCCACCACCTTTAATTTCGCCTTCACCTTCAATGATGATGTTATTAACTGAAATAGCGTTAATTAAAGATGCATAACATTCCATTTCTAATCCTTCAAATCTTGATGGAATTTTTGGAAGATACTCTTTTGGCTCAGTGCTTCCTAATAAACACGCACCTTTTTCAAAATATAGGTGTGAGTTTTCATGGAGAAAAAGTGCCCCTGAAAGATATGTTCCTTTAGGGAAACAAATGATCTTATCTATATTGTTATCAATGATGTTTTGTAATTCTTTAGTAACTAAAACATCACCTGTTGAATTAACATTCACCACTACTTTATCTTTTTTGGTAGATGTTTTAAGTAAGGTAGTTGCAAATGGTTTTTCGTTTGCAAGAATCTTTACTTCATACGTGGTGTTTGGTGTTAATTCATTGAATGTAAAATGAGTGTGAGTAGATTTACCAACACATACATCATTAATATAAAAACAATATTCAGTGTTTAATGAATAGTGTTCATATCCCCAAAACACTGTGATTTGATTTGAAGAAGAAATATGTTTAACAAATGTATCCATATTATTTTTTAAATGCGAGAAGCTCGCCCCAATATTCTCTAAAGAAGTTTTCTGCATTTTTAACCATCTTTACAAAACAAGTATCGTCTTTAAAGTAGAACATAATGGTTAAATTACCAAAATATAAATCAATGATTTCAACATCAATTTCAAATTTGCTTTCATCTCTCCAACATCCAGAGTTTGCACATTTATAGAAATACCCTTTAGATTTTTCTTTACCCACTAAATATGAGTACCCTTCTTCTGGGAATGTTTCAAATTTATTATATCCACGACCAAATCTAATTTCTTTTTCACCTGTTAAGTTTATGTATTTAAAGACACCAAAATCTTTTTCTAAGTGAAGAGAAAATTCTTTGATGTTCATGTTTTCATTAGGTTCACATTTATAAACAACATCATTAATCTTAGATTCTAAAGATGTTTCAACTCCTACTGGTAAATGTTTAATAATTTGTGAATCACAAAACTTTTGTAATTCATCATAATCTTCCTTGTTTTCTGGAAGTGGATTTTTAGACATTCCATAAACAAGTTCTTTAACATTAAAGTAAATAAATGGACGAGAATAATTGTTTCCTTGGTTAGATGAGTGGATCATAAAAATTACATCGTAATCTTTGAACATAATTGCGAGTTGATCGCCCATTCCAACAAATCCAAAAACATTGTCTTCGTAGTGCCAGATTTGATATCCATAACCAAATGATTTGTTTTTATCATCATAATTAGTGATGTTATCAGTTAATCTACTTGTTGCGGTTTTAACATATTTTTCATTGATATAACGCTTTCCATTATATTCACCATAATTCATAACAAGTCTTGCAAACGCAGCATTATCTCTTAATGTCGCAATCATTCCTGAATCACCCCAAGAATAACCGCCAGGTACTTTTAATAATTGAGCGTTTTTAAACACACCCATATCATCAAACATTTTTTCTTTTAAATATTCTAATAATGTTTTACCTGTTAATTTTTCAACTAAACAACATAAGACTTCACTACCATCAGAGTCATATTCCCAAACCGTTCCACTTGGTCTAAATGGTTTGGTGTGGAAATATAAATGAAGGCGATCATTATCTTCATTAAAGAACCAATAAGGCACTCTTACTGATGTTTTCATCATAAGCATATCTTTAATGGTTTGGTTAGCTAAATATGGGTGTGGTTCAAAATCAATACATTCAGGGAAGTATTTGATGATTGGATCATCTAAACAAAGTTTACCTTCTTCTTCAAGAAGGCCAATTGCAATACCAACAAAAGATTTAGTTTCTGAATATAAACGATGATTAAAACTAACATCAAATGGTTTGTAATAAGTTTCTAAAAAGACCTTATCACCCTTCATCATAAGGATTCCGTGTGTGTTTAAACCTGCACCATTAAGGCGCTTAATGAGTTTAGTTAATTCTTTGCTATTAAAACCAGCTTGTTCTGGGGTAATTTTTTCAAACATTTTAGATCTTCCAACCTAATCCTTCAGATGTTACATGCCAGTATTCACTATTAAATGAAGAGTAGTCATTACGAGCGTTCTTGAAGGCTTCTTTTGTTAAATAGTGTTTTGCGTTAGGGATTGTGTATTTTGGAACATCATACACTGTGTCAACTACATCACCATTATCATCAGTACCAGCAAAGCGATAACTAATATCAAAGTTAACATCTTTGGTATCACAATAATATGCGTTGCTTAATTTAACACTTGTATATGATTGTCCTTTAATTAATGGTGCAGGAGATACAAAGTATGTATCTTTAAAATATTCTGCAGGAGCATTTCCATATTGCTTTCTTGGATTTGCGTATGAAGAGAATGTTCCATATCCATTAGCGTTATTTAATTCAACTCCGGCTTCATCAACAACAATAAGTGAATTGGTAAATGCACTAGAAATATTCATATCATGACAAATTAAACCAGAAGCATTTATTCTTGCTAATTTATCAATATGAACATAAAGGTTTTCAATTGTTGCGTTGTTAATGTATGTTGCTAAAACGTGTCTATCTTCAGCGTTATATGCATCAAATTTAGCGTTTTCAAAACCAATGTTGTGGATAAGCGCACCTGCGCCGATTGCACTGAAGATACCACCTTTAGAGAATGTCAAATTAGAGATTGTATGACCTCTGCCATCAAATTCTCCTAAGAAACCACAGTTAAGGAAAGCACTTAATCCTTCACCAGCAATTCTATCGTGTTGAGCAAGAGTGAATCCTGTCGCATCAATATCATTTAAAACAACATATTTACCAGTAATCTTAAGATCAAGGATATCTCTAAAGTTACCTGTTTTAGAAAGAGTGTTAAACATATTTAAATCTTCTGCCTTAGAAATAACACCAGCATAAGCAACATATCTAACTTCTTGTAAGATTACTCCGTTACCTAAAAGGATTGTTTGGGTTTGACTAATATTTTCGGTTAAACCAGAAATCCTACCTTCCGAATCAACTTTATAATTTGTTTTTCCATCTGCGCTTCTAGCTTCAGTAACTTTTCTTTGATTACTTGGGAAAGATGCAAAGATTGATTCAGCGTCAAATGTACCGTTTTTAACACCAACTTCTTGAATTGGTTCGTTGTCATAAGGAAGAACTGGGAAATCAACGTAAACAGGGAATTTTTGAGTCATTAATTCACCACTCTTATTAGTAAAGCTAAGTAATAAAGATGCTTGCCCTTTACCAACACCTGTCGCACTTAATCTACCAAGTGAAGCATCAAATGTAACCGCATGAGCATCGTTATCTACTAAAGAAATTGAATCAACTGGTTTTTTAACACCATCTTCGGTTACATAACCAACAACATCAATTGAGTTTTGGTATGAATTTTCTTTGTATGAAGAAAGGCTACATAAAGAAATATTTGATAATTCCTTAATGTCATCTTTTCTTGAAAGGGTGAACTCAACATTGTTAACAACATTGATTGTTAATGTTAAATCTTCTAATGGATAGTTATTAAAACTACCGCAAACAGTGACTTTAAATTTACCTGCTTTATTAGGAGTATACATGTGGTTTTCATCAACAAAACCAGCAGTCATGTTAGATAATTCATAACCTAAATCAGGATAATATTTCTTTGAATTAAAGAAGACATACGCACTAACATCAATGCTTGTACCTAAATCAACTGTAATTTCATTTGAATAAATGTTTTCGAATCTAATATATGGACGATAATCACCCAAAGTAACTGCAACAGTAACTTTTGTAGATGCTTTTCCATATGTTAATTCAACAGTAGCTCTACCTACTTTAACCGAAGTTAATACACCTTCTTCATCAACTGTAACAACAGATGTATCAGAAGATTTGTATGAAATGGTAAGTGGTTCACTTCTTGTTGAAGAGATCTTTGGTTCAAGTTTATATTGATCACCTAAAACAAGTTCAATGCTTTCCATCTCTAAAGAGATTGAATCATTAATGACTGGTTCCACTACTGAAGTAGATGATCCATTGGATGAACACCCAACTGTCAAAAGAGTAGATGCAAACAAAGCGGAGATAATTTTAATGTTTGAAATTAATTTTCTATTCATAACTTACCTCCTATTTAAATGAATTCATACGAGAAGAAAGGGTTTGACTTCCTTCTTTAACTACAGCAGTTGAAAGTTCAAGTTCTGTAATATCTTCAATCAAACGATCGTAAACAGCTTTCTTATTTTCTGGTGTTAAGAAAGATGCATGAAGTTCAAGAGTTGCGTAAAGAGATGAAACTGCTTCAGCTTCAATCGCGTGACTTAATAATTTATATGTTGTTGCGTCAGTTTTATATTTTTGAATATATGTTTTAGCTTCATCAACCACCGCAACAAAACCATTTAATGTATTTAATGGATAGTATTCCGCTTTGTTAATTGCGTTATAAATACTACGTAATTTTCTGATGTTAGGGAAGTTATCCATTAAGTAGTTATAGTGTGCTCTTTGCATATTAAAGAGTTTTCTCATAGTTGGAGCAGCATCTTTAAACATTGCGTCAAACCATTTGTTTACCAAGACTTCTTGGTTAAGAGTAGAATCCCAAGTAAGTTTTGAACTTAAATATGCTTTAAGTGTGTTCCAGTTAATTCCAGTCCATCCGGTATGACCATCATTATCAATACCTTGAGAGAAAATTAACTTAACATTCTTAGAAGCAATATAGTTATTAAATTGTTGAGTTGAGAACGCAAATGAATCATAGAAATATAATGCGTTTGCGAAGTTAGTTTCATAAACCCAAAGTTCAAGCCACTTAGTTAATGCAGCCCAACCATCAAACATTGCTTTTCCTGGCTCATTATCTTTACTAAAGAATGAAAGTTGGTTATCAAGGTTATTAATTTCTGCGAAATAAACACCCACTCTATCATTCATAATTACATCTTCGTGATTAGGAACATAAGCACCTTTTGCTTCATCCCAGTGTGTAGGAGAGTTTTCGAATGCGTTATAAGCGTTAAAACAAATCTTTAAATCATCTCTCTTATATTGAGCGTTTTCTTCTTTGTTTTGCCATTCTTCAACAATCTCCGCAACCCTGTTCATAAAGACAACAACTGCGCCTGAATCTGCGCCATATTTAGCCTTAGCAGCTTGGCAAGCAGAACAAGTACAAGTATTGAAGTTATCTTCCATCATAATTAACGCGACGTTTAAATCAGGGTAGTTAACAGGATCATAAACTGTCATTGAGAATTCAACTTTTAAGGCAACTTCATTGATTAATGCATTTAATTCTTCTTCATCACCTTGAGCGGTGTAACACCATTGATATCCACTACTAGAACAGTTAACTGAGAACCATTTTGGGTGTTCACCATGATATAAATCATAGTTAATAACTGTGTTACTGTTTGTAGATTTTTTACATTCAGATTTAGAGTCACCTAAAACTTTGAAGATATTCATACGGTGATCGTTACGGACTCTATCTTCTCTTAAACGATAACCATACATCTTCTTATCATAATCAGTGTTACCCTTACCCATAAATCCATATGAGTGACATCTCATAGGGATATCTGGGATATCAGTAACATCATAATCTTTCATTTTGACATCACTAACGCCTTTATCAATATTCATGATTTCATTAGAGAATTGTTCATAATGGAAGTTCATTTCCATGAAATCATAAACACCATAAAGAGTGCCGGAATCTTTGCCACCAATAATATAGATATTGTTATCTTTTGTAACGATTCTAATACCATCGTTGCCTAAAGCTAATTTATCAATTTCAATACCTGATGATTTAAATAAATTATTATCACCTAAAGAAATGTATTTTTGATTAGGTGAATGAGTTAATTCAGTATCAAAAATAACTCTTAATTCACAACCAGTGGCAATCTTGAATAAATAATTAAATTCATCTCTTGCCATCTTAATTGTTTGAGAAGCATTTTCTGAAATAACTAATTGATATTCAGTTTGGCCATTTTTAACAATGTAGCCATCCTTATCATTAGCGTTAAGGTTATGTGTTCCTTCAAAATATAATTCGTTTTTATTAACGTGAGTATCTTCAGGAACATCAGGAATAGTAGTAGATGATGTGTTTTTGCATCCTACTAAAGACCCTGCAATAGTTGTAAGGGCCGCTGTTAATAAAAGGTATTTACGTGTCTTCATAATTAATTAACCCTCACTACATAATATCTAACCGTTACATTTGAATTCTCATCTGTAGCGTAGTAACAAATATGCCAATCACCATAATAATCAGCTGTAAATGTCATATTCTTTGTAATCTTAACCATTTCCATTCTTGGAGACATTGCATAGACTTCTGTCTTAATGTTTTCTGAAGTAGAAATGTTATCAGTAACTGTAAATCCTTGAGCGGTTACCTTATCACCAAATTTAGCAGAAACAACAGTGTGTTCATTATATCCACCATTAATTTCAATAACTGGTGCGACATCATCCTTTACTAATAATGAATTAATAAGGATATATTTATTACCAGCTTGGTCAGAGTATTCATATGTAACCTTGATAGTTCCATATTCAACACAGTTAATGTAATATTCACCAAATGGATCTTGTTTACCGTTAAGTGTTGTTCCATCTGTTGCAACAACATCTTTAACTGAACCATCTGTTAAAGTGATTTTAGCGTTCATCTTAACGTTATTAATTAAGAATGGTGATAAAACATCGCATGGAACAAATTGTTCAAGTTTAACTACTTGTCCATATGAAACAGTACCACTATAAGGTGCAGAATAAATTTGTGGTTTAAATGTATCTCCTTTTTCAGTAGAGAATACTTGGTTATTAATACGTTTAACTGCTAATGTTTGAGCCTTTGAAAGTTCAGTAAATTCAAATGCTACATAAACTCTTTGTGATTCAAATACTGAAGGAGCATAAAGATCTAACTTATCATTAATATTAAATGAAGAAGTTGCAACATTATATGTAAGTAATAATTGAGTGCTCTTACCAATTAAATACGATGCATTGTTATAAACAACTGAATAACCATTTGCTTGATAGATGAATGATAATTTCATTGTGTTACTTGCGTCATAATAATCAGTAAAGATTAAGTCAAATGAACCAAAGTTAACTTGTGGGATAGATACATCTAACGCAAAGAGAGGATATACAAGAGGGTTAATAAATTCAATTCTTGTATTACCGCTTGTTTGGTTAGTTACAAGGTTAACTGAATCACCTTTTGCAGTAGCGGTAATATCACCAACAAAATATTTAGTCATATCGAGTGATGAAGCAAATTTTGTGTCCACTACTGGAACATTCTTTACTTCTTCGATTGTTTTTCCATTATAAACAAACTTAAAATCAGCGGTTGTGTTTTGTGTGTTAACAAAAACTTCATTTGGATCACTAAGTTTTGTGTATCCATTTCCATAATCAGCATATACTTCAGGAACTGCTTGTTTTAATTCTTTTGAATCAACCAAAGTAACGTTGTAGTTTTCTAAAGAGAATGATGACTTATTAATTAAATATTTAGGGAAAATAATGTTATCAATGTAGTGATATTTGTTATTAGCGAGTGATTCAACCTCATATGAATAAACATTGTTAATAACTTCATCACCATAGATGTATTCAACATTATATTTACCAACTCTACGGAAGAATAATTTTCCGTTTTCTGCTTTTTCAATAGAACCATCTTCAAAGACCGCTCTTACTTCAAGATATTTTCCATCATTAAGAGTGTTTAATGTGTATTCAGGTAATGTGACTTTTTGACCTGCTGAAACACTTGTTAATGGTTCAACTTGTAAATCACAAGCCTTGTTATGTTCAGTAGATACAGCGAAGCAATCTCTTGTCGCGGTGGTTGTATTACCAAATCTATCTTTAGCTTCATAAACAATATGATATTGTCCTGATTTTAATGGTCTAAATTTACCACTAGATACAGGCACAGTTGTTTGTGATGAAGTTCCAAAACCATAATAAACGGTTGTAGTAACTCCGCCTACTAAATTTAAATCTGATGCAGTTGCGTGTGGGATTTCAAAATCTTCATTCTTTGAGATATAGAAATTATTAACTTCTGAATCAAATGAAATTACTGGTCCTTGATTATCAACAACCTTATTAACCGCTAAATCTGAGCCTTTTCTTCCATAAATTTCTACAACATCTAACTTTGCGCTAGTTTCAGAATAGTTAGAACAATATAAAGAAACATATACTTCATCAGAAGTGAATCCTTTGAACGTATTTGCACCATAAAGTGATGTTTCATCTAAATCAGTAATTAAGTGGTTTGTGCGGTGTCTAATATAGAAACGTTTTGTGCTTGTATCATAGTTAACTGCAAAACCATAATCATCTGCGTTAGAAATATCATTTGATTGTCCAGGAACTTTACCAGGAACAACATCGAGAGGTGCTCCATAGTTATTTGTACCGGTTCTAACACCATAGTTAACACCATCGATAGTGGCAACATTACCAAAACCATGGTTAGTATCAAGGCCAACAAATGATTGGGTTGATGATCTGCCAACACAATATAAAGCTAAACGACCAGTAGCAGGGTTTGCTACTTGGTATGTAATTAAACATTCAATAAAGTTAGTTGGATCATAATAGTCAGTAATACGAACTGTAAACCATTGAGCATCAATTTTAATATGATCGGCATTTACTGACATTGCGTGAGGAGCAAATTTAACAATTGGATCTCCATCAACACTGGCATTTTTAATATTGATTGTTTGATTGCATGTGAACATATCACCATCAACAAGATCAAGTTCAAGACCACTCTTAGGTTCCTTTTTCATAGTCTTTAATTCATTTACGTAATTAACAGATGAATAGACTGATTTAAGAGCATATGCGCCTTGATTAACAACGAATCCTTTTCTACATGTAACCGTATTTCCGTTATATTCACCACTAAAGACTAATTCGTATGAACCAATTTGATTTAATGCGAAGACCTCGCCTGTTTTAGCGTTTCCATCTGGATAAACTAAATAATAATCATTAACCATTAAGTATTTAGTTGAACCATTAACTTCGTATTTAATTTTTCCATTTGGTACTTCAAGAGTGTCACCAAGGAAATAGTCATTATTAATAGGTGTATCAAAAACCATCTCTGGCTCTCCTGCTTTAACAGAGATAGCGGAATTATTTTTTGAAATCAAATGAGCTGAAAGAGCACCAGCACCAGCAAGAAGACACGCTGAAGCTAGTGAAAATAAAACAACAGTTCTTTTTTTCATTATTCTTTTAATCCTCCCATTGAAAGATTAGACATCAACTTCTCTTTTAAGAAGATAAACATGAGTAATGTTGGAACAGCTAAAGACATACAAGATGCAAGTCTTACAGTTGTATCACGTAAGTTAAGAGCACTTGTATTATCTGCTTGTGTTGTGATGTAGTGAACACCATAAGCAATTGTTGGGTGCGATGGTAAATAAAGGAGTGGTGTTTGATAGTCATTCCACAATTGAACAAAGATAATAACAATAACCGTAAAGATAATGTTCTTTGCTTGTGGAAGAATGATTCTTGTTAAGATTTGGAATTGGCTAGCACCATCGAGTTCTGCGGCCTCAATATATGAATTTGAGATACCTTCAAAGAATGCATAGTAAATAAAGAAATACATACCAGCAAAGTTAAACTTTTGGATGAAGTTACCGATAAATGAGTCATATAATCCAAGGTTTTGCATAACAACCACTACTGAAGGATAGTTACCAACAATAGGGATGATGTATGTAATTAATGCGACACCATAAACAAACTTAGAGAACTTAAAATCATACTTACAAAGGATGTAAGCGACTACAGCAGGAACAACTGCTTGAATAACTGATCCAAAACCAGCATAGATTAAGCTATTAAAAAGCATTCCAAGGAAGTTAACATCATATTTGTGAGTAATTAATTTACCATTAACGAAATAAGATGCTGTTCCTTTAACGTGGAACTTTTCAAAAACAGCGATATAGTTGGCTAAAACGTTTGTACCAGCAGCGGGAAGGCTGAATGGGTTATTAACGTAATCAGCATTTGTTTTTAATGATGTAATAAATGCCCAAAGAAGTAAGGTGATTAAAGAAACTGCATAAACAGCTAAAACAAAGAAAATGATTGTGAAGAAAATATGGTTAACAGCACCCTTCATGTGGTTAACGCGATTTTCTCTTTTTCTAAATCTCATTAATAGCGCATTCATATTTCTTACCTTGTAGATGGACCAAACTTATTGAGTAATTTCTTAATACCTAATGTTAATGGTAATAAGACAACTGTAATCATGATACTTAATGCACTTAAAACAGGGTATGAATAGATACCGTTATTTAAGTTACCTTTAGTTGTTGCTAAACCATTATTAGCATTTTGAGCTTGATAATACATAAAGTAACCAATTGTGTATTGATCGCTTCTAATAGTGTTGAAGTCCATCAAGAACATTTGGTTAACAAAAATACCCGACACTGTAATGATTACAAAAGATACAATGGTTGGGAAAATAGCTGGAATTGTAACGTGAATTAATTCGTGAATTGTATTACATCCATCAAGTTCTGCTGCTTCAACAAGTGATGGGTTGATGTTATTCATAGCACCTGTAAAGAGCAATACATTAACACCAAAACTCATCCACACAGTGAACATAATAAGCATTGTTCTTGTGTATCCTGGACTTGCTAAAGATTGTCCATCAAAAGCGTTGATTGTGTTTGATTCGGTTTTTAATGCAATCGCACCAAAAATTAATCCAACAATAATTGCAAAGACAACACCAGAAACAATTTGTGGAAGGAATAATACAACACGATAGAATCCGTGTAAGAATCTCTTTTTATAAATATAGTAAGAGAAGAGAATTGCTAAAGGCATTGCAACACCAAGCATAAAGAATGCAAGGATAAGTGAGTTAGTTAATAAGTGTGGTTTTTCCTTAATAATATCAAAGACTGTTAAGAAGTTTTTGAATCCCACAAATGTTGCGCCATCACCCTTCATGTTCTTATAAGACATAAAGGCCATAGCAATTGAGTTAAAGTTTACGTAGATATAAAAAATACAGAATTGGATAAGCGGAAGAGCCAACATTAAAATATAGAAAATCAATCTCTTGTTTTTTCTAGAGAGTTTACTACTTTTATATTGTAAGTTGGTTTCTGCGTATAATTTTGGCATTTTATATCCTTAAATTAATTTAAATAATCTGATACCCACTTTGTTTGTCCAATAAATGTTGCTTGGAAAACATCCCATGGAGAATAGTTACCCATTAATGGAGTAAACATATTGTTTTGTTGGACACCACCTACTGTTGGTTTCCAAATATTTGAACTACAGCTTAAGATTAAGCTTTCTTTGTTGTTAATAAATACTTGTGAGTTAGATCCACCATAGATAGCACCATTAGTTTGCTTGATAGAAATAACTTGTTTTTGGAATGTAGATAATTGGCTTAAAGAACCGGTCATATCATAGTTAACAGCAGCTTTGATAATACCTGTTTCTTTTGTGAATTTAACTAATTGATCATCGCTATAGATGAACTTGTAGAATTCTTTACATGCATCAGCAAGTCCCGGTCTATCAAAGACATCAATAACGTTAGAGTTAATGAATGTATATGAATAACCAATATCCATTAATGCAGATTGTCTACCGTGTCCTTCAGTAACTGAACCATTGACTAATGTTGGTAAAGACATCCAGCCAAGAACTCTTTCATCTTGGTTATATAATTCGTGGTAAAGTTTGAATTTATCTTGTGCTTCGTTGTACCAATAGTTACCTTCAATTAACATACCGTAGTTTTTAGCACCATTACCTTGGTATTCACCACAAATAAATTTTTCTTCAACGTCCTTGTTTGTTGTAGAACCTTGGTTTGTGAAAGAATCAGTAAATCCTGCTTGATAAATTTCTTTAAGTAAAGCAAGACCATAATATCTTTCAGCAGTTTCACGTGTTAAATAACCGTTAGCTTCTGTAATTGTTCTTTCTTCAAATTCAATGTCAGGAATATCTGTTCCCCATAATTTGTTAGAAGATAAACCTTTAACAACATTTTGAGCACCATTGAATGTGTAGAATGTACGAGCACTATCTCTACCGCCTAAACTTGATAATAAACCTTGTAATAAATAGTGAGAGTAGTCTTTGTGGTTACCTGCAAAAATAAATGGAACAACATCTCTGGATTTAAGTTTTGCACATAATATTAAGAGTTCTTCAATTGATGTTGGTAAACCATCATCATCTGTGCCATAAATACCATCATTACCACACGTCTTCTTAGCGTTCTTGTTAGCAATGAAGTATCTTGTACCATATTTGCATGTGTATTCTTGCTTTAAATCAGCGTCTTCTGAATCATCAGCAAAATACAAGTTACTTTGATCAAAGATTTCTTTGTTGAATGTAATACCTGGGTACCATTCATAGTGTGGTAAAGCGTAAATCTTTCCATTTGCACCCTTAAGAGCTTGAACATAATCAGCATCAATCTTGCTTAAGATTGTTTTGCTTTCACCATAACAATTCTCATTAACTAAAGAAGATAAATCTAATAAGTAATCAGAGTTAGCTAAGTTATAAATAGATTGGCCAGCTTCTGTGAAGTACATATTGTATGTCTTCATATCAAGGTTAGATGTATCGATAGCAGTTGATGAATCAACTTCAATCTTTACACCAGTACGTCCATCTTCAAATGAGCGATCCTTGTTAATCTCTTCAAATTCTTCAATAGCGTTGTATAACCATTTGCTACCAACACCACCACCGAAGTTCATAATAGAAATTTTGGTGATTGTTGAATCTTCTTCATCTCCACCACCAAAAATACCTTTACATCCTGCTAAAGTACCTGCAAGTAAAGGTAAAATCAATAAACTAATAACAGATTTTTTCATAATTGTCCCTCAAAATTTATGTACAAGTATTTTAATAAAATATTTTATTAATATCAAGACTAATGATAATTAGTAATCTATATATTAATAAAACAACCAACAAATATAAAAAAACGACATTTTTCGGTCGTTTCTTTATCTTTAATTATATTAATAAATTATTTATTTTTTCTTTAAAGAAGCACTAATTTTATTACGTCTTACAAGTTCTGCTTCTGCTTCGCGTAGTTGTTCTGGATCATTAACACCTTTCATTTCACGAGCGCCGCACTTATCATAAGCACAAACCTTACCGCCTTTATTTTTAATAGTTTCGATTAAGGTTGTGAGATAGTATTCGTTTGTTACCGGGTTTGGTGTTAAGACTTTTAATTCATCAAACATAACTTTGTTATTGAAAACAATAACACCTGTATTAACAAGGTTGATTTTATCTTCATCTTCATTGCAGTTCTTTTGTTCAACAATCTTTACTAATTGACCATTCTCAACTACAAGTCTTCCATAGCCATGTGGGTTTTTAACTCTAGCACCTAAAACGGTTACATCGTTTTTATCTTTGATGTGTTTGTTAAATAAGCTTCTTAATGTTGATGTTTTAATTAATGGTGCATCACCACAAAGAATAACTGTCGCACCTTCAAGTTCACCAAGAATAGGTTCAGCTTGTAAAACAGCGTGGCCAGTACCTTTTTGTTCTCTTTGCCATGCGATTTCTGAATAATCTTTAACTAACAAAGAAGTGTGTTCACCAGCGTGACCCACAATAGTAACAATTTTAGATAATCCTAATGGTTTAATAGCGTCTAAAACGTGATTTACAAGGGGTTTGCCGAGAATTTCGTGACTGACTTTAGATCTGTTTGGATTAGGATCTCTCATTCTAGTACCCTTACCAGCCGCTAATACAATTGCATATTTATTCATGTTCTTTTATTACCTTTGTTAGATAAACATCTAAGTTTAATTTTTCATATTTTGTATAAAGTTTTTGTAACTTCATTTTGTTTTTAGAGATAGCAAAGACTGAGCTACCACTACCAGACATCATAACTGCACTCACACCATCACTTTTCATAAGATCAATGATTGGTTGAATTTCTGGATTCATTGATGTTGATACGGCTTGTAAAGAGTTATACATTGCTTTACCAAGTCTTTCTTCATCACCTTTAGTTAATGCTTCAATTACTTCTTCAGCATTACCATGTCCAAGTTCCATGGTGTCAGCTTTTTCAAAAACATCTTTTGTTGATAAACCAACATCTGGCATAACAATTAATACATACCAGTTATCTTTTAATTTAATTGGAGTAATTTTTTCACCAATACCTTCAACTAGAGCTGGTTGATTTAATAAGCAGAACGGAACATCTGCTCCAAGGGATTTAGCTAAAGCTAATTTACTATCTAATGTATCTTCAATCTTAAGAATTGAATAGATTGCCTTCATTGTTGCAGCAGCGTTAGATGAACCACCACCAAGGCCAGCAGCAATTGGGATTTCTTTGTGAACAACTATAGTGAAGTTTTCATCAAAAGAATATTTATCCTTCATAGCAAGAAGGGTTTTGTTAACCATATTGTACTTAGTTGCTTTTAATTCAATATGATCACAAACAACTGAACTGTGTGGAGAGTATGGTAAAACAGAGATTGAAATTGAATCGTGTAACTCTATTGGAAGCATAACCATTTTAAGATCATGATATCCGTCTTCTCTTCTTCCTAATACATCAAGGAAGACATTAATTTTTGCATATGCTTTAGCGTACATAGGATTATATTTTATTAATGAAGCCCTTTAACTTCAATACATTTAATAAATTTATATAAAAATTTATATCTAATTGTTCCGGACGAAGAAGTGGGTTAATATTCATTTCTTCTAAAATACTGTTTGAAGCATCTTTATTTCCCAAAACACTAGTTAAGTTATTTAAGATTGTTTTTCTTCTAAGCAAGAATAAGTGAGAGATTAGTTTATATAAGATTGGGTTATTTGTATTTTTAATATTTTCATTTGCGGTAAATTTAAATACCGCTGAATCAACATGTGGAACAGGTGCAAAATGAACTTTGGATACATTAGCGACAGTTTCAATTTTACCAACGTATTTTAAGAACATTGAAAGAGGGCTTACTTCATTAGAATTAAGCTTCACTAACACCTCTTTTTGAACCATTAAAACAGCACATTCGATATTAACTGCTTTAAGTAAAATACATTCAATAATTCCAGATGTAATATAGTAAGGTAAATTTCCAACAATCTTATTATAAGAAGATAAATCTTCTTTAAGAGCGTTCATTCTCTTAACTTCAATATTTTCACATTTACCAAAATGGTCATTTAAAAACGAAAGCATTCTTTCGTCAATATCAATCAGAGTGCTTTTAGCAGGCTGATTCGCTAATTGATATGATAAAGAGCCTAAACCTGCACCAATTTCGAGACAATTATCGTTTTCTTTAAGTTCAAGTGCACCAACAATCTTTTGGCAAACATCAGGGTTGATTAAAAAGTTTTGACCAAGTGATTTGTTAGCAATTAGCTTATAAGACTTTACTTCATTATAGAATTGTTCTTGATTCATAATACCTTTTTAATTTCTTCCTTATTTAAGTTTAACCCATTTAAACGTTTAAGTAACGTTTTACCGTTAACAAAACCTAAATGATAATGTTTTGTGACTTTTTCACGTAAAATTTCACTATTAGGACCAACTAAACCTAGTTCAAATAAATCAGACATTGTAATGGTGTTTTTGTTTGATTTAGAAAATGTCACAACATTATTTAATGCTTCTAATAAATGATTGATATCACACTCCGCAACACCGACTTTATAGTTTTTGATAGCGTATTTTTTCTCAATAAAACAATGAGAAACATTATTAACGTTTTGTTCAATAATATCTCTAATTCTTTTACCTGGAGAGTCTGGATCAGTAAGCACAACAATCTTTGTGTTTGTGGATCTAAATTTTAAATAATCTAAAACTTCATTAGAAATAGCAGAACCATTAGAGATTACATATTCAGCATCTATATATGTTGATAAAAGAGCAACATCAGTTTTGCCTTCAACAACTATAATTCCATCAAAATGGTTTTTCATAATTTAAAAACCCTCTTAACATTAGTGTTAGTAACCTCTTCAATATGCTCAACTGTTGTATTTTTAAGCTTTGCAACCTCAGAAGCTATTATAGGGATGTGTTTTGAATGGTTTGGAGTACCCCTATAAGGGACTGGTGCAAGATAAGGCGCGTCGGTTTCTAGTACAATGTCTTCAAAATTTGCATCAGAAACGGCCTCTTTTAATTTTACAGAGTTTTTAAAAGTAACCACACCACCAACACCAATTAAGATGCCTAACTTGCGGTAATCTTTGACCATTTCTTTACTACCAGCATAACAATGCATGATACCACCACAGAGTGGTTTATGTTCTTTTAAGATAGTTAAACATTCTTCTTGAGCTTCTCTACAATGAATACTGATTGGTAAATTATATTTATTAGCAAGCTCTATTTGTTTTATAAAGTATTCTCTTTGTTGTTTTTTAACATCTTCATCCTTGTCCCAATAGTAATCTAGGCCTATTTCACCAATACCAATAACCTTTTTGTTTGAAATCAATGATTCGATTTCATCTAAATCGCCACTATTCATCTTTTTAACATCACTTGGATGAATACCAACAAGAGCATATACATTTTCATCTAAAGAAGCGATTTCTAGCGCGAATTTTGAGGATTTTAGGTCATATCCTACAACAAAAAGAGTATCAACACCCGCTTCTTTTGCGGCGTTAATATACTCTAATGGATTATTTAAATATTGTTCATCATTGATATGACAATGTGTATCAATCATTTTTATTTACCAACACAGAAACGAGAGAAAATTTCGTCTGTTAAATCATTTTTATTACCTTCACCAAGTAAATCTAATGAAGCATTGTAAGCAAGCATTACATTAACTGAAACAATATCGATTGGTTGATTATCTTTAGCATCATTAATCGCACTATTTAAATAATTAACCATATTTTTAAGGATTCCTAACTGTCTTGTGTTAGAGAATGAAGGTTTAATCTTAATATTATCTAATCCTAATCTATTAACAATTTCATCAAGTAAAGATTTGTAGTCATTATTCATTGCAGAAATGTATAAAGCATTAGGATCTTTGTTGGTGATTAAATCTGATTTGTTGTGTACATAGATTACTTCTTTACCTTTAATTGATTCTGTTAAGTCATCATCTAATCCAGTTTCATCTAAAACATAAATAACCAAATCAGCATTCTTCACTGCTGTAATTGTTTTATTAATACCAATTTGTTCAATCTTATCACTTGATTCGTGGTACCCTGCTGTATCTAAAAGATGTAAAGCTACACCATTAAGTTTAAATTCACCTTCAACAATATCTCTTGTTGTACCAGCAATATCGGTAACAATAGCCTTATCTTCTTTTAATAAGGCGTTTAATAACGATGATTTACCCACGTTTGGTTTACCAACAATAGCAACATTAATGCCATCTCTAAGAATCTTGGATTTTTCACCATCATCAACAAGTGTATTGATATCTTTAATAATACTTTCACATATAGAAATAGTTTCTTCGCGTGAAATCACTTCAATATCTTCATATTCTGGATAATCAATATTAACTTCAATGTGTGAGATTAATTCACCAATCTTTGTTTTGATAGGTAAAAACACTTTTGATGTTTCGCCATCAAGAGAATGCATTGCTAAATCTTTAGCTTCTAATGTTGTTGCGTTAATAATATCATTAATAGCCTCAGCTTGAACCAAGTCTATCTTCTTATTTAAATACGCGCGCGAGGAGAATTCGCCATTTGTGGCCATTCTAGCCCCGTTAGATATAAGTAGTTTGATTATTTCATTAGCAATAACCATTGAACCATGACAAATGATTTCAATGGAATTTTCACCTGTAAATGAATGAGGTGCTACATATAAAAGAAGTACTACTTGATCTACATATACACCACTATTAATAACATATCCATAATGGATACCTCTTTTTGTTTCTTTAGTTAAATCTTTTGTAAAAACTTTACTAACAACATCAAAACAATCATCCCCTGAAAGACGAATGACTGCTAATGCAGATTTTAGTGGAGGTGTAGCGAGAGCAACTATTGTTTCAAACATATTTATACCTAAACGAAAATAGAGTCATATAGACTCTATTATTCTTCTTCTGAATAAAATACAGTAACAGCACGCTTACGGCCTTCACCACTAGATTCTGTTCTAATGTGTGAGAAGCGAGATAATGCGTTATGAATAATTCTGCGTTCATCACTTGGCATTGGATCAAGTGTAACTTCAGTTTTAGTTCTTTGAACTTCTTTAGCGATGCGGCGAGCAAGCGATGCAACACGAGCATACTTGTTGTCTTTATAATCACCAACATCAAGAAGGATTCTGTATCTACGTTTGAATTTTGCACTTACAGCTAAACGAACAATTTCATTTAAAGCTTGTAATGTAATACCGTTCTTACCAATTAAAATTGGGTTGTGGTTTGTATTGATAGCAACGCGGACAACATCATCTTCTAATGAGGACTTTGTTTCAACTTCTTCAATACCTAATGATTTAATTACATCTTTGATGTAATTTTCAGTGAATTCAATAGCATCACTGAGTTCATATACTTCAATTGTAGCTTTTTTAGAGAAGATACCTGTTTTTTCTTCTGTAACTTTGAAGACTAAGTCAATTTCATTTACACCTAATTCTTCACAAGCTAATTTAACAGCATCTTCAACAGTCTTTGCTGAATATGTTTTCATTATTTTTTGCTCCTTTGTTTAGCGGCAATAGCTTGAGTGACTAATGATTGGATTAGTGAAATAATAGCACCAATAAACCAATAGACACCTAATGCAGCTGGAAGAGTGAAGCCCATGAAGATAATCATGATAACCATGACCCAGCTTACCATCTTCATTGTCTTGTTTTGTTGATCGGCTGCAGGGTTCTTACCTAATTTAGACATCTTCTTGTTTTGCTTATTTTGAATCCATTGTGGGACCTTCATAGATAAAACTTGAGAGACAGCCATTAAGATAAAGAGAACAGCAGCAGTCCACCATCCACCAACTTTTGGCCAACCTGCAAAGTTCATAAGGGCACTAGAGATACTTGAAGATAACTTAAGACCTAAAATTGTACCTGTTGAAAGTGCAGATGATCCTTGCATAGCACCCCAAACACCAATGAAGACAGGGAATTGAATAATCATAACAATGATTTGAGCAAATGGTTTAACACCATTTTTCTTGTATAATTCCATTTGTTCTTGTGCTAATCTTTGCTTTTCAGCTTGGTTAGTATTTGAGTTTGGATACTTAGCTTGTAATTTCGCAAGTTGTGGTTGAATAGCTTGCATCTTTTGTTGTTGTAATGTTGAAGGGAATGTACATGCGAAGATAAATAATCTAACAATAAATGTAACGATAATTAATGCTAATAATTGGTTAACTCCATTAGCACCAGCTCCACCAAATAATGCAGTAAAGCTATCTACCATCCATGCAACAGGGTAGACGAGTAATCCTTCAATGAATCCACCTTCTTTCCAAGCATATTTCCATGTTTTTTTATTAATAGAAATAGTTTGGTCAAAGTCACCATAAGTACCATATTCGCCATCAACAGTAGCGATACATGATCTATTTGCGGAGATTGAATTTTCCATTGAAGTTTTGTATTGAGTAGAGAAGTCATGTGATGGACACATTTCTTCTGTAATACCATTGTCTTCTAAAATGATTTCAGCAGTCCATTTTTGATAATTACCCCATAAAGCATCTTCATCTGTTGAATAGTATTTTAAATAACCATTTTTATGAAGAATTGATTCGTTTGGTTTTTCATCTTCGTTTCTTACTGAAACTGTGTTTGTTTTTACATCATAAATTAATGATGTAAGTTCGGCAGCGGATTTTAATCCAGCGATTGTTTTACCAGAAGCAGCAACTGCAGCCTCTAATACTTTTTCATCTAACGCTTTGAAATATTCTAAAGATGGCGTGTAACCACCAGCAGACGAAACTGCTTTAATAACTGAATTTAAACTAGAACTTAAAAGATATGTGCCATCGCTTGCGACTGGTACATATGAATAAATATTTTCATTTCCTTCTAATTTTTCATAACCTATTTTTTCTTCATCAGTTAAACCTGAGATTTGATCAGCATCAACATAAACGGTGACACCTTGATCAAGGTTATAAAGCATTTTTGCTTTTTCAGTATTTGAACAGAAGTTTGCGGTACATGAAGAAATTAGTAAAACACCGATGCCTAAAGTCGTAATTCCTAGTCCGGTTTTAACTGATTTTTTCACTAATTTTGTCCTACTTTCTCAAGAAGCTTAACAATTGTTTCTTTAGTTTCATTAAACTTCTCGGTTTCATAACTCATCCTTGCAATAAAGATAAAGTCGTATGATAGGCTTAAATCGAGAGAATCATGTAGGATAGCTCGAATTTGCCTACGAATTTTATTTCTTATTACAGCGTGGCCAATTTTGGTTGGAACTGATAATCCAACTCGGGCATAACCACATTTGTTTACTTTGTAATAAACCCTGATAGAGTTGAGTTTTAAATATTTACCAGTGTTAATAACATCTTGAAATTCTTGACTATCTTTGATTCTATTAACAACTTTCATACTGTAAAACGAAAATTAAGCAGTTAATTTTGCTCTTCCTTTTGCACGTCTAGCAGCTAAGACCTTACGTCCGCCTGCAGATTTCATTCTTGCACGGAAACCGTGAACGTTTCTTCTGTGAGTTTTACTTGGTTGATATGTTCTTTTCATTTTATTTTTCTCCTTGTAGTTTTTACTACGCGTTAAGTATTTTATTGTAAATAAGATATTAAGTCAAAGACTTTATGCGTGTATAACGCGTATATGAGATACTTATTAATAAATTCACACATATTTTTAGAATTTAAAAAGTTTTCCACATTTTGTGTTTGTAAATTTGGTGTTTTCCTAATTGTTTTTTAGTGTTATTAACTTATTTGGTGTAGATCTTAAAAAATAAAAGATTTTTCAAAAACTTTTTAGAAAATGATTAGATAAAATCTAAACATTTTCTAAAAACACTGCATAAAAGTAAATAAAATATACACTTATTTATTCACATATTTTAGATAGTTTTCCACATTAATATATTTATTTGTTATTTTTTGTGGATAACTAGTGTATTTAACCCATAAAAACAAGTTATTTTTAGGGTGTTTTTGTGGAAAACTTTAAATATTTCGATTTTCTTGTTTATTTTAATAAAGTAAAAATCTATAATTATTCAGGAAAGAGGTAATAAATATGCCAGTAACAGTCACTGAATTAGGACATATTTGGAACAAGGTTTTAACCAATGTAAAAAATCAAATTCCAGATACTAAAATTTTCGATGCCTTCCTTAGTGATTCATTCTTATATTCATACGAAAATAATACCTTAGTAGTAGGGGTAAATTCCAACCTTGCTCTTAAGATATTAAATGATCAATATATTGATTTGATTTCCGGCGCTGCACGCGAGGTAATTGGTCAATATGTTACTGTTGAATTTAAGTTTATTGATACACTTAAACAAGCTAGGGGAGAACCAGAAAAACCAAAAATAGAGTTCTTTAAGAACTCGGTTGTTAATACTTCTCTTACATTTGATAACTTTATTGTTGGAAAATGTAATATTGAAGCTCAACAAGCTGCTATCTATATTGCAGCAAACCCAGGTAAGAGTTTTAACCCATTATTTATCCATTCAAACTCAGGATTAGGTAAAACTCACTTACTCCAAGCAATTGTGAATTATATTCAAGAAAAAGATCCACAAAAGCATGCTTTATACATTACATCAAACGACTTCATTGAAGAGTTCATCCAATTCGCAACTGGAGAAACAAATTCTAGCAAATTAAAAGAATATATTTATTCATTCGATGCCTTATTAATTGATGATATTCAATTTATTGGTGGTAAAAAGCAAACAGAACAATTCTTATTCGAGATTTTTAACACCATGTTAATGCATGGTAAACAAGTTGTTATCACAAGTGATAAACACCCATCAGAATTAAAGAATTTTGACGAAAGAATGAAATCAAGATTTGGTCAAGGTTTAACACAGTCAATTTCAAATCCTGATACCGAAACATGTGTAAAGATTCTTAAATCAAAAATTAATGCTGGGCCACTCGATATCAATTGCATCAAACCAGAAGTCCTTGAATTCATCGCAGAGAAGTTCTCAAAAAACATTAGAAATATCGATGAAGCACTCAACAAATTAGTGTGGTACACAACGATGTACAAACCATCAAAATTCATTGATATGGATACAGCATTTGAAGCACTTCAATCTTTGATTGATGTTAAGGTAACAAAATCACAACTCAATCAACAAAAGATTATCAATGTTGTTGCGGATTACTACAGTTTAACTCCATCACAATTAACCGCTAAAACAAGAACAGGTGAAGTTGTTGTTCCAAGACAAATATCAATGTACTTAATGCGTTATATGTTAGACCTTCCGTTCTCACAAATTGGATTAGTGTTCGGCGGTAAAGATCACTCAACAGTAATGCACGCAGTTAACAAAGTGGAAACTGAGTTGAAAATTGATGTCAACTTACAAACAGCTATTTCTGAGATTAAAAAGTTGCTCAAATAGCAAGGATTTTATTAAAAATAAAAGTTTTGTAAAATAATATCTAAATAATATGGTAGAATTAAAACAGCAAAATTGAGTTATCCACTTAATTCACCTAATCCACAAAGCTTAATACTAATAATTAAAATATAACTTAAATAATTTATTTATAAATAAAAAGGAGAAATCTATGAGATTTACAATTAACCGTGAACAACTTCTCAAAGGCCTTAATATCGCTATGAAAGCTGTTAACCCAAAACCAGCTCTTCCTCATTTAGCAAATGTAAAAATGTCTTTAAATGAAAAAGGATTAGAACTTACAGGTATTGATTCATTTATTACAATTAGAACAGTTGTACCTTATATGATTGGAGAACAACAAGTTATCTCTAATTATAAATATGGAGACACATTAACAAATTGTCGCTTATTTGTTGAAATTATCAAACACATGGAAGGTGCTAATGTCACCATTGAATTAATTGATAGTTCAATTCTTAAAATTAATGACGAAAGATCTAACTTCAAATTAAACGCAATGAGTGCTGATGAATTCCCTGATGTTGATTTATCGCTCAATGGTGCAAAACTTGAAATTGCTACAGAAGATTTAGTTGCATTAGTTGATCAAACAGCGTTTGCAGCAGCAACAAAACACCCATACTTAACTGCAGTTAACTTAAAGGTAAAAAATAATTTATTTGTCGCAACAGCAACTGATACAGCACGCCTTGCACATAAGGAAGTGACAGTGGATTCCGATGTTGAATTTGTTGCTAACATTCAAGCTAAGAATCTTGTTGAAATCGTTCGTTCATTCGAAGGTGCGAAAACAGTTACAATGGCAGTTACTGATAAGCGTGTCTTATTTGATTTTGATAACACAATTATCTCTACAACTTTAATCAATGTTAACTACCCAGACACCACTAATGTCTTACCAAGAATGTTCAATTTCACTCTTGAAGTTAACTCTAAGGAGTTATTATCAACAATGGAACGTGTTTCTTTACTTTCAGCAGAACATGATGTTGTTAAATTAGTTATGACAGAAGATGAAATTGAAGTCTTCTCAAGAAGCTCAACAAACGGATCTGCAAACGAAAAAATTCAAACATTCCAATACTCTGGTGAACGCCTTGAAATTAGCTTCCATGCACAATTTGTTGCAGATGCTGTTAAGGCATTAAAATCAGAAGATGTACGCATTTCATTTGTTGGAGATAGACGCCCATTCGTCATCAAATCTTGCAACGATGATACTATATATATGATCGTCACTCCATTACGCTCATAAGGGCTAAAAACAGGCAAAAAACACTAAAAAATTTTAAGGGAATATTATTATTCCCTTTTTATTTTCAACATGTTATAATATTTCAGCAAGAGTTAAGGAACTGCTTTTTTATGAATAAAAAATCAAACCAAATTTCTATTTATACTGACTACATTACACTTGGTCAGTTTTTGAAATTGGCTGATATCATCCAATCAGGGGGTGAGGCAAAAGCATTCTTAGCTACCAATGAAGTTTATATTGATGGAGAACTCGATGTTCGCCGCGGAAGAAAACTTCGTGGTGGTGAGAAACTTGAGATTCTTGGTAAAACTTACGAAATTGTCAAACAATGATAATAGAGAGTTTAAAACTAAGAAACTTCCGAAACTATAAAGAACTTGAATTAAGCTTTGATCCAAAACTAAACATTATTGTTGGTGATAATGCTGAGGGGAAAACAAATATTGTTGAAGCTATTCACTTTCTATCACTTGCTAGGTCGTTTAGAACTAACGAAACCGCTGATTTAATATCGAAAGGCGCTCAATACGCCACGATAGAAGCTAAGGTAGGGGATTTACCTATCAAAAAGAATATCGTCGCTCAATTAAGCTCTTCCGGTAAAAAAATCATATGCAACAACAAGGCGCTAAGAAAGATATCTGACTTAACTGACCTTGTTAATGTAATTGTCTTTGAGCCAAAAGATGCCTTGATGTTCAATGATTCTCCTAGTGTTAGGCGTGACTTTCTTGATATCAACTTATCAAAAAGATCGCATCGATACTTAGAAGCATTAATAACACATGACAAATTGCTCAAAGAAAGAAACAAAATCTTAAAATTTGATAATCCTGATTTAAATCAAATTGAAGTTGTAACCAAACAAATGGTTAAAGCTTCAGAGATTATTGTTACAGAACGTGTTAATTATATTAATGAAATTAATTCATTAATCACTAAGATAATTCACGCGATTAAAGGTGAAGATGAAAAGGCGAGAATTGAGTATCACCCATTCATTGAACCTGGTCTAGACTTCTCTACACGCGCGTATAATGCATATGCGGACAAAAGAGATGAAGACCTTAAAAGAAAAATGACATCAATCGGTATTCATAGAGAAGATTTCAAAATGATTGTGAATAACCAAGATGTCTCAGTGTATGGTTCTCAAGGCGAAAATAGAATATCGGTCATCGCCTTAAAACTCTCCCCATACTTCTTGATTGATGAAAAAGAGAAAAGACCAATCATTGTACTTGATGATGTGATGTCAGAACTTGATAAAACACATCAAGAACGCCTTCTAGGCTTTCTAAGGAAGTTAGGGCAAGTATTTATCACAAGTACAAAAACAAATGCTACAAACGCCTCAATTTATGAGGTTAAAAACCATATAGTGAAAAGGAGGAACGCTTAATGGATGAAAACAAAGTGACTCTACAAAGTCAGCTTGATGCCGATAAGGGCGATGCAGAATATAACGCCTCGGATATTCAAGTACTCGAAGGACTCGAAGCTGTCCGTAAACGTCCAGGTATGTACATTGGTACAACTGGCAAACCAGGCTTACATCACCTTGTCTGGGAAATCGTTGATAACTCAATCGATGAAGCTTTAGCAGGTTACTGTAATAAAATTACAGTTACTATTAATAAAGGTGACACAATTACTGTTGAAGATAACGGTCGTGGTATTCCTGTTGATATCGTTGCAAAATCAGGAATGTCAGGTGTTGAAACAGTATTTACAATCTTACACGCAGGTGGTAAGTTTGGCGAAACTAGTGGATATAAGGTATCTGGTGGTCTCCATGGTGTTGGTGCTTCTGTCGTTAACGCTTTAAGTGAATGGACCACAGTTACTGTTCATAAAAATGGTGGAATTTACGAAATTAAGTTCGGCCGTGGTGGTAAAACAATTCAAAAATTAACTCGCATTGGTGATTGTGAAGATTCAGGTACAACAGTTACATTCAAACCTGACGCAACAATCTTCACTGATACAACAGTTTATGAATATGAAATTATTCGTGATCACTGTAAACAAATGGCATACCTTAACAAAGGTGTTACATTAACAGTTATTGATGCACGTTTACCAGAACCTCTCAAAGAAACATTCTTCTATGAAGGTGGTATTATCGAATTCGTTAAATCTCTTAATGAATCCAAAGGTCACACAATGGAAGATATTATCTATTGTGAAGGACGTGAAGAGTTTGAATATATGCCTGGTAAAAAAGGTGGTATCTCAGTTGAAGTTGCTATGCAATACTCTGATACATATGTTCCAGCAGTCTTCTCATTCTGTAACAACATTAATACTCACGAAGGTGGTACACACGAAGAAGGTTTCCGTCTTGCAATGAACCGCGTAATGAATGAATACGCAAAAGATAAAAAGTTCATTAAAGAAGGACAAGATAACCTTGATACTTCAGATATTATTGAAGGTTTAACAGCTATTGTTTCAATTAAGCACCCTAACCCTCAATATGAAGGCCAAACAAAGACAAAATTAGGTAATACAGAAGTACGTAAGATTGTCTCTGGTATTGTTATGGAAGGATTAAGAAAGTTCTTACTTGAAAATCCTAAAGTAGCAAACTCAATGCTTGAAAAAATCTGTTTAGCAAAAGATGCTCGTCTTGCTGCTCGCAAAGCACGTGAAGATGTTCATAGAAAATCAGGTCTTGAACTCACAACTCTTCCAGGCAAATTAGCTGACTGCACATCTAAGAATCCTGAAGAATGTGAATTATATATCGTCGAAGGTAACTCAGCTGGTGGTTCTGCAAAGAATGGTCGTGACCGTAACACTCAAGCTATCTTACCTTTAAGAGGTAAAATCCTTAATGTTGAAAAAGCAACTCACGAAAAAGTTTTCGCGAATGCTGAAATTGGTAACATGATTACTGCTATTGGTGCAGGCATTGATCCTGAATTTGATACAAGTAAGATTAGATACCACAAGATTGTTATTATGACCGATGCTGATGTTGATGGTTCTCACATCCGTATCTTACTTTTAACATTCTTCTACCGCTATATGCGTGAATTAATCACTAATGGCTATGTCTACATTGCTCAACCTCCACTATACAAAGTTGACTACCATGGTAAGCAATACTATGCATATAACGATGAACAACTTGAAGTTATTAAAAAACAATTAAAATTACGTCCTGGTTACCCATTCCAACGTTACAAAGGTCTTGGTGAAATGGATGCTCAACAACTTTGGGAAACAACAATGGATCCTAAGGCTCGTAAGATGTTACGTGTTACAGTTGATGATGCTCTTGAAGCTGAACAAATCTTTGCAGACTTAATGGGTGGAGAAGTTTTACCTCGTAAAGACTTCATCCATAAAAACGCTAAGTTCGTTAAGAACTTGGATATTTAATGAAAGGAGAATAATTTATGGCAGACGAAAAGAAAGATATTCTTGAAAACGAAGAAGTTATTAATCCTGAAGAAGAAGCAGAACTCGAACAAATTGAAGAAGGTATTGTTCCTGGATTAAGAGATACAGACCTTAGCTCAGAAGTTCGTGGTTCATTCCTTGACTACGCAATGTCAGTCATTGTTAGCCGTGCTATCCCAGATGTTCGTGATGGATGTAAGCCAGTTCACAGACGTGTTATCTTCGGTATGAACGAATCTGGAATGACCCCAAGTTCTCCTTACAAAAAATGTGCCCGTATCGTCGGTGACGTCATGGGTAAATATCACCCACACGGTGATGCTGCAATTTATTCAACACTTGTCCGTTTAGCACAACCATTCAACATGAAACACACTCTTGTTGATGGCCATGGTAACTTTGGTTCTGTTGATGGTGATGAAGCTGCTGCTATGCGTTATACAGAAGCACGTATGTCTAAAATCGCCATGGAAATGGTTAGAGATATCAAGTGCGATGTAGTTGATTTTGTTGATAACTATGATGGTACAGAAAAAGAACCATCAGTCTTACCATCAAGATTCCCTAACTTATTAGTAAATGGTTCTTCTGGTATTGCTGTTGGTATGGCAACAAACATTCCTACTCACAACTTAGGTGAATGTATCGATGCTGTTGTTGCATTAGCAAAAAACCCTACATTAACTCCAGTAGAATTAATGACCAACTACCTTTATGGTCCTGATTTCCCAACAGGTGCAATCATTCTTGGTAGACAAGGAATTAAAGATTATTTTGAAACAGGTACAGGTTCTATCCAAATCCGTTCTAAATGTGAAATTCATGTTAACGAACGTACAGGTAAGAAGCAAATTATTGTTTCAGAAATTCCATATCAAGTTAATAAAGCTTTAATGATTGAAAATATGGCTCACTTAGTCCGTGATAAAGTCATTGAAGGTATTAGCGATATTCGTGATGAATCAAACAAAGAAGGTGTTCGTGTTGTTATTGATGTAAAACACGACTTCATTCCTGAAGTTATCTTAAATAAGCTTTATAAGCTTACTCCACTTCAATCTTCGTTCGGTGTAATCATGCTTTGTCTTGTTGATGGAGCACCTAAGATTCTCCCAATGAATGAAGTCTTACTCCATTACTTAAACTTCCAAGTTGATGTAATTGAAAGACGTACAAAATATTTATTAAAGCAAGACGCTGATCGTTGTCACATTGTTGTTGGTTTATTAAATGCAATTGCAAACATTGATGATATTGTTGATATTATCAAGGCTGCTGCAACTCCAGAAGAAGCAACAAATAATTTAATGGCAAAATATGGATTCTCTGAAGTTCAAACACAAGCTATCTTAGCTATGACACTTCGTAGACTTACAGGTCTTGAAGAAGGAAAACTTGAAGAAGAAAAAGCAACTCTTGAAGCAAATATTGCTGAATACAACAGAATCCTTTCTTCTAGAGAAAATGAAATTGAAGTTGTTATTAAAGAACTTGAAGAAATCAAAGCAAAATTTGGTGAAGAACGTGTTACTGAAATCTCAGATGCTTCACTCGATATTGATGATGAAGACCTCATCCCAGAAGAAGATATTGTTATCGCATTAACATCAAATAACTATGTTAAACGTATGACAAGTGACACATTCAGAACTCAAAATAGAGGTGGTAGAGGTGTCCGCGGTATGTCTACTAATGAAGATGATGAAATCGCAACAATGGTTCACACAAAGACTCACACTGACGTCTTATTCTTCTCAAGTTTAGGTAAAGTTTACCGTATTAGAGGTTACATGGTTCCTGAGGCAGGTAGAAATGCTAAAGGTATTCCAGCACAAAACTTACTTGACCTTGAAAGAGGTGAAAGAATCATCACAATCATCTCTCTTGATGAATACAACCCAGAAAATTACTTATTCTTCGTTACAAAGAATGGTCTTGTTAAGAGAACAGTTCTTAGTGAATACGAATCAATCCGTAAGAACGGTAAGATCGCTATCGAATTAAGAGATGGCGACCAACTCCTTGATGTTAAGAGAACATCAGGTGATGAAATCATCTGCTTAGCATCACAAAAAGGTAAACTTGTTAAGTTTAACGAACAAGATGTCCGTCCAATGGGTAGAACCGCTACTGGTGTTAAAGGTATGGATACTGAAGTTCCAGTTATCTCTGCAACATCAAGCTCAGAAGGTAACTTAATCTTAGTTATCACTAACAAAGGTTTTGGTAAATTATCTCCAATGGATGACTACCGTTTAACAAGCCGTGGTAGTAAGGGTGTCTTAACACTTAATGAAACTGCAAAGAATGGTAAGTTAGTTGCTATGAAGGCGGTTAAGGGTGATGAAGACTTAATGGTTGTTACCGCAAATGGTATTGTTATTAGAATGCCACTTTCACAAATCAAAGTCAGTGGACGTAACACTCAAGGTGTTAGAGTTATTAGACTTGAAGATAAGCAACGTGTTTCTAACATCACAATCGTTCCACACGATGATGAAGCAGTAGAAGAAGCTCCAGCAGAAGAAACTGCTACAGAAGCTGCTGAACCAGTAGAAAATACTGAAGTAAAAGAATAATTAAATTATTGGGTGTGTGGTTAAATCCATACACCCCTAATTAAGAAAGAAATCGAGGTTAATAAAAATGATTGATCAAAAATTAATTATTGAGAATCCTACATTAATCGCAGAAAAATTAGCAAAGAAAGGCTGCCAAGTTGACTTTACTCCTTTCTTAGCTCTTGTTAATGAACGTAAAGAATTATTACAAAAAGTTGAATCTGCTAAAGCAGAAAGAAACAGATTATCAGCATCAGTTCCACAAGTTAAAAAAGCTGGTGGTGATGTTCAAGCAATCTTTGCACAAGTTAAGGCTATTGCAGCTGAAAGCGCAAAAGAAGAAGCTCGTCTTGGTGAAGTAGAAGATGCTATCAAAAACTTCCTCTTACCACTTCCTAACCTTCCAGATGATGATTTATTATCAGGTGGTAAAGAAAACAATAAGGTTATTGAAGAATTTGGTGAAGTTCAAAAATTCGATTTTGAGCCAAAGAACCACGTTGATTTATGTGAAAGCCTTGGCTTAATTGACTATGAACGTGGTGCTAAGATGTCAGGTCATGGTTGCTGGTGCTATACAGGTTTAGGTGCTCAACTTGAATGGGCATTATTAAACTTTTTCATCAGTGAACACCTTAAAGATGGATATCAATTCATCCTCCCACCTCACATCCTTAACTATGAATCAGGTTTCGTTGCAGGACAATTCCCTAAGTTTATTGATGATGTCTTTGGTTTAGAAAATGTCGAACCTAAGAAATTCATCCTTCCAACAGCAGAAACAGCATTAGTTAACTTCCATAGAAATGAAATCTTATCTGAAACAGATCTTCCAAAGAAATACTTTGCATACACTCCATGCTACCGTAAGGAAGCAGGTACATATCGTACAGAAGAAAGAGGTATGATCCGTGGCTATCAATTCAACAAAGTTGAAATGTTCCAATACACAACTGAAGAAGGTGATATGCCAGCATTCGAAGAATTAGTAGGTAAGGCATGTTCTTTAATGAAGAAACTTGGCTTAACATTCCATCTTTCTAAATTAGCAGCAGAAGATATTTCAGCTTCTATGGCAAGAACATACGATATCGAAGTTTACATTCCATCAATGGGTATCTTCAAAGAAGTTAGCTCTGTTTCAACCGCTCACGATTATCAAGCGCGTAGAGGTATGATTAGATACCGTGAAAAAGCTACAGGTAAAATTAAATTTGCTCGTACATTAAATGGTTCTGGTCTTGCTACATCACGTGTCTTCCCGGCACTCATTGAACAATATCAACAAGCTGATGGTTCAGTGGTTATCCCAGAAGTCTTACGTCCTTGGATGGGTGGACTTGAAGTTCTTAAACCAATTAAGAAATAGTTAACCAAAAACTAAATAAGAGTGAATCTAATGGTTCACTCTTTTATTTTGTTTAATTACTACGTAATTACTTATGCAAAATCTAATTAAATTATCAAATCTTTAAAAATATAAAAAGAAGCGACTTCTGGTGGGAATTTTGAATAAAACACTGTGTCATTTGCGTGAATTTTTGTTTATCACACAACAAAACAACTCTTTGTTTTTGCTAAATTAACATATTTTGTTATAATAACTATGCCATCACGATGCAGTCGTGTGAACCTGGTCAGGGTAGGAATACAGCAGCCATAAGCAATTCTCTGCGTGTGTGATGGTTTTTATTTTATGAGAAAATATACTGAAGACGAAAAATTCATGGCCCTTGCTTTAAAAGAAGCAAAGAAAGCTGCTAATTTAGATGAAGTTCCTATTGGTGCAGTTTTGGTTTTAGATGGTAAGGTTATCGCTACAGGATTTAACAAAAGAGAAACCACAAACGATCCTACTATGCATGCTGAAGTGGTAGCAATCCGTAAAGCTTGTAAAAAGCTTAATTCATGGAGACTTGTTGATTGTACCTTGTATGTCACTATTGAACCTTGTTCAATGTGTGCTGGAACACTTCTTTGGTCAAGAGTTAAAAGGATTGTATACGGTGCCCCAGATTTAAAGGGTGGTGCGCTAGGTTCTTCGTATAATTTGTTTGTTCAACCTAACTTGAATCACCATCCTGAAATTACTGGTGGAGTGCTAGCTGATAGGTGTTCAAAAATCATCAGTGACTTCTTCAAAACCAAAAGAAATAAAGAGTAAAATTTAGACATTGTCCAAAAAAGATAATGTCTTTTTTATTTATTTTTTATATACTTGTTATAGTAAAAGTTTATCGAACTTTTAAATTAATAAGTCATGGCAGAATATAAAAAATACGATGAATTTAAAAAGATGATTGAAGACGCTGAGGAAATTAACCCAGATCTTTCAATTGGTTTAACAAACGAACAAGTTCAAAAACGTGTTGATGAAGGCTTGGTTAACAAAACACCAAAAAGAGTCAGTAAATCAACCAAAGATATTATTAAAGATAACTTGTTATCTTTCTTTAACATCCTCCTTTTTGTTATTGGTTGTATCTATGTCTATGTTGATTTGGGAATTGATAAGAAAACTTTATTTGATACTGTTAGAGATTGTTTGTTCTTAGGCATTTTATTCACAAATATTATTATTGGCCTTGTACAAGATTTTCGTGCTCGTAAATTATGTGAGCAATTACGAGTTGTTTCTGATCCAAAAAGTCGCGTACTTCGTGATGGTGAAATAATTGAAGTCTTTGATGATGATATTGTTTTAAGTGACATTATGATTTTAAAGTTAGGTGATCAAATTGGTGCAGATGGTGTAGTTGTTGAAGGACAAATTGATGTTAATGAATCTTTATTAACAGGAGAATCTCATTCGGTTACCAAAAAACCAGGTGATTCTATTTATTCTGGTGCTTATATTGTTGGTGGAAACGCTAAATGTAAGGTAACTAATATTGGTGTTTGTAATTACGCTGAAACATTACAAGATAAAGCAAAAGAATTTAAACGTCCAAAATCAGAAATCATCACATCAATTAGATTCATGTTTAGAATCATTGGTTCTTTTGTTGTGACTTTTGGAATCATAATGGTTATTAGATTATCTATTCAAATCTTTAATGGTGTTATTACCCCAGAAACAATGGGTGATAAGTTTAGAGGACTATTAACATCTCTTGTTTCTATGATTCCATCAGGAATGTTCTTATTAACATCAGTTGCTTTATCTGTTGGTGTTATTAACCTTTCTAGAAAAAGAGTTTTAGTACAAGAAATGTACTGTATTGAGTCTTTAGCAAGAGTGGATACATTATGTTTAGATAAAACAGGCACTATTACTGATGGTGGTATGAAAGTTATTAACATCCACCAAATTGGAGAAGAAACAGAAGGTGATTTAGCTCAAATGCTTTACACCCTTATTTGTGCTACCAAAGATGAAAACGGAACCGCTAAAGCTATTAGAAAAGCATATAGTAAGTTCCATGAATTAGAATATACATCCGCTGTTCCATTTAATAGTTCTACCAAATATTCTGCTGTTAATTTAACTGATGGAAGAACCATTGTTTTAGGCGCAAAAGAATTCCTACATATCGAAAGTAAAGAACTTGATGAACTTGTTTATGATCACGAATCAAGAGGTTTAAGAACACTTGTTATCGCATTATCTAATACTCCGGCAGAATCAGGTGTTGAATTAAAAAATCTTCAACCGTTAGGTGTTTTAGTGTTAGAAGACCACATCCGTAAAGATGCATCTAAGAATATTAAATGGTTTATTGATAATGGTGTTTCGGTCAAAGTAATTTCTGGTGATAACGCCGTTACAGTAAGTTATATTGCTGGACAAGTTGGTGTTGAAAATTATGATCAATATATTTCTCTTGAAGGTATGACACCAGATGAAGTTAGAGAAGTTGCTAATAAATACACTGTTTTTGGAAGAGTTACTCCAGAACAAAAAGAAATCCTTGTTTCTGAAATGAAGAAAGTAGGACACAAGGTCGCTATGACTGGTGATGGTGTTAATGATATTCTTGCTTTAAAGCAAGCCGATTGTTCAATTGCTATGGCGAGTGGTTCAGCCGCTGCTAGAAACGCTTCACATATGGTTATGCTTGATTCAGATTTTTCAAGACTTCCTGATGTTGTTGCGGAGGGACGTAGAGTCATTAATAACTTACAAAGATCTTGTTCATTATTCCTTGCAAAAACAGTCTTTGCAATTGTTATGACATT
>JAKSVY010000079.1 GCA_024413875.1 Bacilli bacterium | reverse complement strand
TTTTATTGCGCATAAATAATATTTATGTATTTTTTATATTTAATATCTTGAATTATTAAAAAGATATAGTTAAACTATATGCGCAAACAAAAGGAGGACATAATACATGTCAGTTAAAGTTGCAATTAACGGATTCGGTCGTATCGGCCGTTTAGCATTTAGACAAATGTTTGGTGCAGAAGGTTATGAAGTCGTTGCTATTAACGATTTAACTTCTCCAAAGATGTTGGCTAACTTATTAAAATACGATACAGCACAAGGTGGCTATTGTGGTCGCATCGGTGAAGGCGTTCACACAGTCGAATCAAAAGAACCAGTCTTAGCAGAAGATGGTAAGACAGTTGTCGTTCCAGGTTCAATCACAGTTGATGGTAAGGAAATCACAATCTACGCTAAGCCAAACGCAGCAGAACTTCCATGGGGAGAACTCAATGTTGACGTCGTCTTAGAATGTACAGGTTTCTACGTATCAAAAGCAAAATCTATGGCACACATCCAAGCAGGTGCTAAGAAGGTTGTTATCTCTGCTCCAGCAGGTAAGGATCTTCCAACAATCGTCTTCGGTGTTAACGAAAAGACACTTACAACAGAAGACAATGTTATCTCAGCTGCTTCTTGTACAACAAACTGCTTAGCTCCAATGGCTAAAGCACTTAACGATTTAGCTGCTATCCAATCTGGTATCATGAGCACAATTCACGCTTACACAGGTGACCAAATGATCCTTGACGGACCACACAGAAAAGGTGACTTACGTAGAGCACGTGCTGGTGCTGCTAACATCGTTCCTAACTCAACAGGTGCTGCTAAAGCAATCGGTTTAGTTATCCCAGAATTAAATGGTAAGCTCATTGGTTCTGCACAACGTGTTCCAGTTCCAACAGGTTCAACAACAATCCTTACTGCTGTTGTTAAATATGATGGCGAATTAACAGAAGCTGTTGTTAACGCTGCTATGAAGGCTGCTGCTAACCAATCATTTGGTTACAACGAAGATCAAATCGTTTCTTCAGACGTTATCGGTATGAGATACGGTTCATTATTCGATGCAACACAAACTATGGTCAGCAAAGTTGGCGAAGGTTTATATCAAGTTCAAGTTGTCTCTTGGTACGATAACGAAAACTCATATACTAGCCAAATGGTCCGTACAATTAAGTACTTCGCAGAATTAGCTTAATTGCCGGGTTGTCTAACCAGTAAAAAACACTAAAAATAAGGCACCCGTGATATCATGGGTGCCATTATTTATAAAAAACGAAAGGAATTAACATATTATGTTAACAGTTAAAGATTTAAACGTTACAGGTAAGCGTGTAGTCGTTCGTGTTGACTTCAACGTTCCTCTAAAAGATGGAGTTATTCGTGATGACAACCGTATCGTTGCAGCATTACCAACAATTAAAGAATTAATTTCTAAGGGTGCTAAGGTTGTTCTTATGTCTCACCTTGGAAAGATCAAACACAAATTAGCTAATGGTACTGATGAAGATAAGGCTAAATTTGCAAAACAATGGAAGAATGGTAACATGGCTCCAGTTGCTGCTCGTTTAGCAGAATTACTCGAAGGTACAAAGGTTACATTTGTTGACTCAACAAAGGTTGCAGATATTGCACCAGTAGTTGACGCTATGAATAATGGTGAAGTTGTCTTAATCCAAAACACACGTTATGAAAAGGGTGAAGAAAAAGGCGACGAAACATTATCTAAAGAATGGGCAAGCTTAGCAGATGCATACGTTATGGATGCATTCGGTACAGCTCACCGTGCTCACGCTTCTACATATGGTATCCCAGCTGCTTTAAAGGCAGAAGGCAAAGAAGTTGCATGTGGTTACTTAGTAGAAAAGGAAATTGCTAACTTAACACGTTGTGTTAATGTTGCAGAAGCTGATAGACCATACGTTGCTATCCTCGGTGGTTTCAAGGTTTCTGATAAGATTAAAGTTATTAAGTCATTACTCGAAAAGTGCGACAAGATCTTAATTGGTGGTGCTATGGCATACACATTCAAGAAAGCTCTTGGAGAAAGCATTGGTAATTCACCATTCGAAGAAGATCAATTAGACTACGCAAGAGAAATGTATGCTTCTGGTAAGATTTTACTTCCAGTTGATGCAGTCTATGCTGATAACTTTGATCCAGAATTACGTAAAGTAGTTGAAGTTGGTTCTTCTATCCCAGAAGGTATGGAAGGCTTAGACGTTGGTCCTAAGACAAGAGAACTCTTCTCAGGCGTTATTGCTTCTGCAAAGATGATTTTCTGGAATGGCCCAATGGGTGTCTTTGAACAAAAGGAATTCCAAGCTGGTACAATCGCAGTTTGTGAAGCTATTGCAAAGAACGCTGAATGTTTCTCAGTTTGTGGTGGTGGTGACTCTGCTGCAGCTGTTGCAGAATTCGGTTATAAGAATGACTTCAAGCACGTTTCTACAGGTGGTGGTGCATCACTTGAAATGATTGAAAACGATGGTCACTTACCAGGCGTTGATATCTTAAGATAATTTAAAGGTAAATATTAATCATGAGAACTAAATTAATTTTTGGTAACTGGAAGATGAATAAGACAGTTGCAGAAGCTAAGGCTTTTGCAACAGAAGCAGTTGCCTTCGACAAATTTGCTAAAGAAAACGGCGTTGATATCGGTGTTGCTCCAACATTCTTATCATTAGCTGCTGTTAAAGAAATTGCTCCTGAACTCACAGTTGCAGCTCAAAACTGCCACTTTGCAGAAAAAGGTGCATATACAGGTGAAGTTGCTATCCCAATGTTAAAGGAACTCGGAATTGACTGGTGTATCATTGGTCACTCTGAAAGACGTACATACAATGGTGAAACAAATAAGACTTGTAATCAAAAAGTCCATGCTTTAATCGATGCAGACATGACAGTAATCTATTGCTGTGGTGAAACTCTTGAAGAATTTGAAGCTGGAAAAACAAAAGAAGTCATCAATACACAAATCCGTGAAGGACTTGCTGATTGCTGCAAGTGCTGCTTAAAGCACGTTGTCGTTGCTTATGAACCAATTTGGTCTATCGGCACAGGCAAGAACGCATCTGTTGAAATTGCTGAAGATATTTGCTCATACATCCGTTCAATCATTAAAGATATGGCTGGTGCAGAAGCTGCAGAAAATATTCGTATTCTCTACGGTGGATCAGTCAAACCAGAAAACGTACGTGCATATTTAGGTCAACCAGATGTTGACGGTGCTCTCGTTGGTGGTGCTTCTTTAAAAGTTGAATCATTCAAGCAATTAATTGAAAATATTCTTTAATGTCAGATTACGTAGAAGTTATTGATAATAATAACGACAACCTGTCTGAGACAAATACTGGCAAATTCACAGGGAAAGTATTTGGCTATATGGGTATTGGTCTTGCCATTACCGCCATTATATCCCTAATCTTAACTTTCGTGTTTACTAGAATCTTTCCTATCGTTGGTAGTGATGATTTAGTAAACGAAGAGTATTTCATTGTTTATGTAGCAATATTTGCTGTAAGCTTTATTGCCTTACTTATTACATCTATTGTAATTAGAGTATCCTCATTATTTAGAGGAAATAAGAATGTTGTTGCACCATTTATAGTGTATGCCATTCTTATGGGTGTCATGATGTCCGCTCTTACTCTTGTAGTACCTGGATATATCATGTCTATCACCCTTGCAATTACAATGGTGACATTCCTTGCAATGTTCCTTATTGGATATTTTGCAAAGAGCAATTTATCTACACTTGCTATTGTTGCATCTGGATTAGCTATCGGAGCATTCCTCATTGTTATGATGAATCTCCTTATCTTCTGGTTCTTCCCAGTATACGCAACATTATCAACATGGCTTGCTAGCGGCATTATCTTTATTGCGATGATGCTATTCACAATTGTTGATATGCGTAAGGTTAAAGAAATTGCTGCATCAGGAATGGGAAATAACAATATTGCTTTATATTGTGCATTTACTCTTTATGTAGATTTTATCTACATGTTCATTAGAATCTTAAGAATTGTTATTATTATCTTTGGAAAAAGCAAAAGATAATTACTAAACGAAATGGAATCCGTAATTGGATTCCATTTTTTTTATTCATCTTTGAAGTTCTTTTTATCTTTATATACATCCTTATTTGGATCGATAAGGAATAATTTCTTAAATTTTGAGAGAGGTTTAACCTCTTTTCTTTTATTTTTTAATTCATCAATAATTTGAAGAATATGTGATTTGTTACGAACACTTAAAGCTTTTTCCTTCATTTCTAACTTCAAATGTTCATAAGAAATATAAGCTTTTGATTCTTTTGCAGCTTTAGAAATTTTACTAAACGCATCAGAAGAAACACAGAAGTCAATGAACATCATTCCCACAATGATGCCTACTATAAAGTCTACATAATAATAATTGGTAACTAAGTTATATAAGTGTATTGTCAATTTATTGACCGGACCATTTAATAAAAGCGAGTAGAGAATTCCACCAACCATCCATATAACGGTAAACTCAGGACAAATAACCCCTTGATAGTTACCCTTCATATTCGTGTAATCCCATAAACGAATGTGAGCAGTCTTTAATAATATAAGACCAGACACAAGTTCCATAAGAACAGCAGCGATAGTAAACACAATAACTCCAAAGGCAACATTAATTACATTAGCCCAAGTAGAACCAACAACGTTAATCATCAGATCATATAAGCCAGTCCATGAAAAGATGTTATTAACAATATATAAAATAACAACACCAAATCCATAAATAGGAAGATAAGGTCCTTTCATGAATCCAGGATTGATCCATTTATGCATGGATACAAATCTCCTGAAGAATACTTCACCAATGTATCCAAGTGACGCTCCAACAATAAATAAGAAAATAATAGTA
This sequence comes from Bacilli bacterium, assembly GCA_024413875.1. The sequence goes on along the minus strand of JAKSVY010000079.1, from coordinate 504 downwards.
ATAAAGATGTCCATAACTAGTATTTTAGCACTTCAAATTGAAAAGTTAATACCTATATCTTTATATATAATACGCGCGTGCGTGCGCATATACATAGCGTGCATAACGCGTACGCGAATAAAATATATAATATTTTCAAAAAAACACTTTACAACAAGATTTTAAGAGAGTAATATTAACAACAGTCCGACACAAATCGGATAGCATAAATGTAAACACTAAAAAAATTAAACATTTTTAAAAAATAGTGTTGACATGGTATATAAGGTAATGATATTATTACCAAGCACGCGTTCCAAGAGAACCAATAGCCTAAGGAATTAGGGCGTGAACTGATCTTTGAAAACTGAACAGAAGTACAAGAAACAAAAACGTCAATTCTTTTTTATTAAGAAAAAACAAAACCAGATAATTCGATAATTTAAATAATTATAAACTGAACTAAGATATATAAACTTTTTGAGAGTTTGATCCTGGCTCAGGATGAACGCTGGCGGCGTGCCT
>JAKSVY010000078.1 GCA_024413875.1 Bacilli bacterium | reverse complement strand
CCTGTATACATTGAATCTTCAATTTTTACGTTATTTACTGTTGCGTTATAAAGGTTACCAAAGACACCCCATCCAGCGGATTTAGCCTTGATGGTGTAATTATTTCCTTCATATGTTCCACCAAAAGCATAGTTCCAATCGAATGTGTAATTTGAATTGGTTAATCCAGTAGTAATTACAATGTCATTTGTTTGAACATAATATCCTTTTAATAAATATTTACCGCTATCAGAAACTAAGCCTTGTGTAGCAGTTCCAACAGCAATTGAGAAAACATCTGCTTCAGTTGAAATCTTTTTTGTACAAAGTTTAACTGGAACGCTAATTGTGTGATTGATGTCTTTTAAGTCTTTAACAACTACGGTAATGGTTTGATTTTTACCATTGATTACTTCAGGGTCATTATTAACACTTGAGAAATTAAGACTATTAACATTTGTACCTAAATCATATTTGCCTAATTTAATTGAAACAACACTCTTATAAGCAGATACACCACTCAAATTAAGAGAGCATGTCTTTGCAGTTTCAAGTTCTTGAGGAACGTTGCTAGTTAATGTTTTGCTAAATGTGACATCGTTTTCACCACAGATAGAACATGTGCAAGTATCTTCAAGTGGTGATGAAAAATCCCATTCAAGATTGTGATCAACAACAACATCTAATACCTTTTTAACATCTGGATTAGATTTTAATGCAATAGTTACTTTAGTGTCACCACAAGAGAATGATGTTTTATTGTTTTGATAAATGACACTTAATTCATTTTCTGATAAAACAACGTCTTTATTTTCAATGTCGCAACGTCCTTTAAAAGTAGCGCCAGTAAAGCTAAATAATTCTCCACCAAAATATGATGTTTTGTATGTACCACTTAAAGTAATTCCACTTGTAAATGAATGTGATGTTGAATTTCCATAGCGGAAACATTCTGTGTCACTAACAACTCCACATATACAACTAAAATAATATTCAGCGGGTGAAGAACAATCTGCATCTTTCTTTTTTGTTGAGTCATTCATAACCATTTGGTTGAAGATATGGCCTTCAATTTTGTTAATTACTTCTGACTTTTCATAACCACATGTTGAACAAGTAAAAATCTTCTCACCATTTTCGACGTGAGTTGCTTCTTTAGTTACGCGGCCATTATCGTAATCATGAGATTCAGAAATCTTATCTCCACACGAGCATAATCTTTCGTGGACATCTCCATTAACTACCCAATCACCATATTCATGGAAATGATTTTGATTAGCGCAACCAGCTAAGGAAGAAGAAAGAATGAATAAGGCAACGATTTGTTTTTTCATAAGATTATCCTTTCAAACCACCGACTGTGATATTTGACATTAACTTTTTGTGAGTGAATAAGAATAAGACTAAAGTTGGAACAACAAGAATAATTGCAAAAGAAATAGTGAATTGTGGGTTCTTTGCAATTAATGAACCTCCGCTATAAAGGGTATAGAGAGATAACCCCATTGTTGGGTGATCTGTTAAATAAATAAGAGGTGTTTGATAGTCATTCCAGTATTCAACAAAGTTAATAAGGAAAACGGTACCAAATGTTGTCGCGATTAAAGGAAGACCAATACGTGCAAAGATTTGGAAGTTGTTTGCGCCATCAATCTTAGCGGCTTCAACATATTCGTTAGGCATTGATTTAAATGAGTTATACATAACAAGGAAATATAGACCTAACATATTAGCCTTCATAACCCAGATACCCGGGATAGAGTTATATAAACCTAACGCGGATGCAACTTTAATTTCCGATGGTAAAGAACCAACGATTGGAATAATCATTGCGACAATAACGCATGTATATATGAATTTTCCTAATTTAAAGTTAAATCTAGCGCAAGCATACGCGGTAATGCATGGGATAAGTGTTTTAAAGAATGCACTACCAACAGAATATAAGAATGAGTTAAGTAAGATTTCTGGAAGTAAAGCATAACCAATAGAGCCATCAGGTTTAGTAACGCCAATACCGAACTTAGTGAAAATATAAGTAAATGATTCAATCCATTCTTTTGGAAGTCCATATGTATTGTGGCCAAAATAATAATCTAAGTCGTAATCTTTAAAGGCTGTAATAACGCCCCAATATAAAAGACCAAATAAAGTGAGGCAATATACAACTAAAAGAATAAGTAAAATAACTGTGAATACAGATTGTTTATTTTTTCTTACTGGTCTTGTTCTTTTCTTTTTCATAATTATTTTGTGCTTGGTCCAAATTTTTCAAGTAATGCTTTTACACCAAAAGTAAGTGGGATAGAAACCATCGTGCAGATAAGACCTAACGCTGATAATTGGTTAAGTCCAAATGCTTCTGGTGAGTTCTTTAATCCATTTACTTCATTGTAAATATAGTAACCAACAGTACCGTTATATGAGCTTCCTGCGAAGAAAGTCATAATATTGTATTGGTTGGTAAATAACGCTGCTAAGGCAGTGATAATAAACATAGTAATTGTTGGCCAAATGGCTGGAACAATAAGATGGAAGAATTCTTGAAGAGGTGTTGCACCATCAAGTTTCATAGCTTCATTTAATGATGGAGAGATTGTTCCCATTGAGTTTGAGAAGATTAATACGGTTGTACCAAAACCAAACCAAACATAGAAAAGCATGACAAATAAGTCAGATCTTTGATCGATATTTGTAATGGTTAAGGTTTGTTCAATATTAAACCAATCTTTTAACATCGCAGGCATTGCATCATTAACAAAGTATGTGTAGATAATAACCATAACAATCGAAGAAAGAATGCTAGGTAAGAATAAAACTACTTTGAAAAGAGCTGAACCATGAAGTTTTGAATAAATGTAATAAGAGAAAAGTAACGCTAACGGGATAGAAACACCTGTACAAATAGCGAAATACTTTAATGATTGTAAAATAGCTTTTGAGAACACTGGCCAGTTCGCACCAAACCAGAGTCCGAAGTTAGAGAATGTGAATTTGCCATCAATACCGATGAAGGCAATTCTAATAGAGTTAAAGTTAACAAAAACATAAAAGACAAGGAATTGAACTAATGGCCAAATAACCAAGAGCAAAAAGAAGAGAAGGTCTTTTATTCTCTCGCTTTTTGTTGTATTCCCTTGTCTTTTAATGATCATAAACTAATTATTTTGAAACCCAAACTTGCTTGTAGTGAGCATATGTTCCAGCAAAGTATTCTTCAGCAGAAACACCATCACTTGTCCAGTTCTTCATAAATGCTGCAATTGGTCTATCAGCATACGTTGAAGCATAACGGTCAAATGCATTTCTAGCATAGAGGTTGTCTTGGAATTGTCTACTCTTTGTATCGATAAGTAATAAATCAGAGTTCATTCTGTAATCGAGAACTTGCTTACCGAAACATGTTAATTGTGCACCTAAAGCATCGATTTCAGCTTGATTTTCAAATCTGTAATCTAATCCTTTAACTGTATTTGTTGTCTTTGTGAAGTTAACAAGATTTTCTTTTGTAGAAACAAATTGGATAAAGTCTAAAGCGATATCTCTCTTTGTTGTACCTTTTCTAACAACTGAAACACAGTCCATTGTGTCAACATAGACATTCTTATGAGTATCTTCTCTAGAATATCTTGGAAGTGGCATCCAACCAAAGTCATAGTTGGTACCAAACTTATTAGCAATTGACTTAGCTTCGTTTTCCCACCATTGACCTTCAATAATCATTGTAGTTGTTGATGAACTTTGAACCATTGATCTTTGAGCAGATTGATAGTCATATGTTGCACCACCAGTGATAATTTCCTTTGAGAAGTATCTTGGTGAAGATGGGTCATTAGCCTTCTTAGTTGTTAAGATCTTGTGCATGAATTCAAGAGCTTGTAAGTATTTTTCATTACGATAAACTTCATAACCATTGTTGAGTTGATCAGAAACTAAAACATTATTTTCTTTTACTGGTTGTCCTGCGTCTTTAACAATAAGACCTTTATTTGATGCAGCAGTTACATCAACCTTGATTAAATCATTGAATGTAACACCACTATCACCATAGTTAAATAATTTATTAGCTTCTTCAGCACCTAAAGCATCCATAAATAATGCATTAACTAAAGAAGTAACGTATGTATCTTTTTGTTTTGAAGAGAATGTAAATGGAGTGTAGTTATATGATGCAATGTAATCGCAAAGATCATAGAAATCTTCATATGTTTCTGGAAGTCCATCATCTTGAGTTCCCGCCACACCATCACGTCCTAAGCTTCTTGGAACTGCATTAGGATTTGCTGGATCAAAATCATCATAATGACGAACAAACTTTGCTTCGCCTGTTTTTCCTGTGTGGTTTCTAACAAAATAGAATCCTTGTTGATCAAAGAGTGTCTTGTTGTATGAAAGGCCCCATGAACCAACATAGTGGCTTAAACCATAATATTTACCATCTTCATTGAAGAATGACTTTTGAGCATCTGTCATCTTACTTTCGAGAGTTACTCCTGGTTCATATGGGTTAACACCTGTAATAGCTTCATCAATATCTTCAAGCGCACCATTTTTGTAGAATGAGTATGCTTTTGATTCTTGAAGGAAGAACATGTCGTATGAGCTAATTTTTAATGATGAAGGTTGGAAAGAATTCTTATCAGCCTTAATCATAATTTGAATACCCTTCTTGCCAGCTTCGTATGAGTCTTCAGCATGAAGTTTTTCATAAGCATTCTTAGCGTCTCTTAACCATTCTGAACCGAAACCACCTTCGTAGTTGTGGATATAGAATTGAGTTCTGTTTGCGTCGACTTTTTCATCCCACTTATCAACGTCGTAGTCAGCATGTTTACAACCTGGTAACACCATTGCTGCGAGCATTAAGGCAGGACAAATGATTTTCTTAAATTCCATAATTTAATCTCCTATCAATTTTTAGGTATGTTCATATTATACAATATAATTGTAAAAATCTCCTTTTTGCTTTTTATACAAAAAACTATGTTCTTATAACATCCAAAAATGTTCAAATAACGCAACAAATATTAATTAACAATATTAATATTGTTATTTTGACATAGAAGAATGGGAAAATAATAATGTTTCTACACCATAAAAGGAAAATAACAAAAAATTACTAACAACTTTTAAGGATTTTTATCCCATATATCTTTATAATTAAAAATGAAAAATATTATAAAAATAAATAAAAGAATAACAAGGGAGGAACATCGTATGAAAATAAATATCCCATGGCAAGAAAAACCAGAGAACTTCAAAGGACCTATTTGGAGATACACAAATAACCCAATTATAGATAGAAACACCAATGATGAACTAACAAGGGTTTTTAACTCATCTATTGTTATTTTTAATGGAGAATATATTGGTATTTTTAGAGCGGAAGCTGCTGATAATATCCCTCACATTTTCTTAGGAAGAAGTAAAGATGGTGTTAATTTTGATATTGAAACAGAGCC
>JAKSVY010000077.1 GCA_024413875.1 Bacilli bacterium | reverse complement strand
GATAAGATTATTTTTGATCTTAAGAAAGAATTATGTGAACAATTAAAAGATTATCCAGATTTATATGAATCTTTCACACATATTGAAAACCTTGTCACCATTCAATACACCGATGAATTAGTCGCTACTAACGAAGAAGGTGGTGTCGAATGTTGGTGTCCACAATTCCAACATTTCCAAACACCAGAAAACCGTGAACTTTATAAACAACGTATGGTTTCTAATGATCGTGATTTTGGTGAACACGTTTGGTGGTATGGCTGTATGGATCCACAAACACCATATCCAAGCTACCACTTAGATGCTGATTTACTTAACTCAAGATTAATTAAATACATGCAATACGACTACGAAATCCAAGGAAATATTTTCTGGAACGTTTGTTATTACTCTAAGTACACTAGAGGATTTACTACTAGTAGAGATATTTGGCATGACCCAATTTCTTGGGCAAACTGTGCTGGTGATGGACAACTCGTATATCCAGGGGTTACCTACGGTATTGATGGTCCAATTACAACTCTTCGTATGGAAAGCATCTTAGCTGGTAATGAAGAGTATGAATATCAATGGTTAATCGAGCAAAAAGTAAATGAATACAATACTCAAAAGGGTACTTCATATAACGTAAGAGAACTTCTTCAAAAGTACTATAAACGTCTTTATAAGAATGTTATCGCGTACGATAGCGATGAAGAATTCGATGCAGTACGTCTTGAACTTTTAGATGTTCTTGAAACTCTTAACCATGACCTCGATGCAGGTATGGCTAAGCTTTTAGCAAAATAGGAGGATAGATAAATGAATAAGAAACTCATTCCACTCCTTCTTGTTTCAAGCGTTTTTACACTTGCAGGATGTAATAAAAAAGGAAACTTAGAAATTAATTTCGAAGATGAAACTCCAATGGCGTATGTTGGAGAAGTATATGATTTTAGAGATGTTTTAATCGAAGAATCTGGTGTTGATTATAAACTCAATGTTTATTATCAAAACTACTACGAAAAGAAAGAATACACTCTTGAAGTAACCGATGGATATTGTTTTACACCAGTAAACACCAATGAAATCGTTGTTGTTGTTACTGCTAATAAAGGGAAATTAACAACCGAAAGAAATAAAATTCTTGCTGTCGCTCAAAAAGGTGATCCTATTGACGAACTTGTTGTAACTGGCGGATATTCTGGTTGGGCCGATACTGGTATCACTAAAGAATTAGAAACAAATGAAAATTATCTTAAAGGTGAAGATAGTAAAACAGCTATTGCTGTCCACTACCAAGGAAACAATAGATATGTTTGGGGATGTTCAGTATTTACATTAGATAACTTCAGATTACTTCCTTATTGGACTGATAAGACTTGGGAAAACGCAATCTTAACATATTACGTTTATAACCCAACCGATTACGATATTGAATTCCAATTAAGAATTAAAGATAACTATACGCATTTAGTGGATATTGACTGGGGACATTCTTTAAATATCAGTCAAACTGCTAAGCCAAAAGAATGGACACAAATCTTCTTCTCTTTAAGAAAATTAGGTGTTGACCATACCTTATTTGTTAATGAAGAAGGAACAAGAAACGATAACTTCACTGTTAAGGCCCAATGGAAAGGTGCCCCTACAGAAGAAGGTGATTTATACGATTATCAATTCTATGTAGATGGTATCGATGTTGTTCCAAATACAATGTATCCAGATATTGACACTAAATCATATTCAAAAGCCGAAACAATCGAATATGGTTGGGAAAATATGATGCTTGATAACGGTTGGACTTCTACAACAGCTTTATACGATAGAGATATTGTTAGAAAAACTGAACAAGATTCAAAATCATCAATGTACTTAAAATTTGATGTTAAGAATCCGAATGATAATGGCTATGGTGTCATCTTAAGTCCAGAAGAAGAATTTGCTGGATTTGATATGCCTTCACTTAGACATGGCGTTCTTAAAGCTGATTTTAAATTTACTGAAAATATCACTGATAAGACAGTTAAGATTATCGCTGTTAATAAAAACTGGGACCGCATTGTAAGAAAAGACTTCACAGTCACTGACTTAGGTGATGGTTGGAATAGACTCACTATCGACTTTGCTACATATGAGGAATTCTTACCTATTGGTGAAGCAATTCGTCTTGGATTTGCTTTCCCTGGAATCTCTAATTCAAATAAATCAAGCGCAGAAGTTCATATCGATAATATTATCTTTGATCAAAATGCTGGTACACCTGAACCACTTCCACCAGAAACAATCTCAAATGGTTGGGAAAATATGCCTATTGATGAAGGTTGGTCAGCATCAAATTCAGTAGTCACTAGTGAAGAATTTAAAGCTAATGACACTACTCAATCAAGATCGTCATTAAAGGTTACATTTAATGGTAAAGCACCTAAGGGTGATATTGGTTATTCAGTTGTATTAGCACCTGAATTTATCTCTGGCTACCCTCTTGATGATTTCTCAAGCGGAACATTTGAATTTGATCTTAAATTCTCTGAACACTTCGATGATAAGAGTGTCACTGTAAGAGCAGTTCAAAGTGGCTGGGGTGCTAACGGAATCGAAACAGTTAATGGTGTTGATACTGGTGATGGTTGGTATCACTACACACTTAACTTAACAGGTAATGAAAATTACGCTGCAATTACAAGAACAATTAGAATTGCTTATACATTTAATGGTGTAACGTCAGAAAATCAAAATAACGCTGTTGTTTATCTTGATAACGTCGTTTTAACTAAATAAGGAGGACATCTATGGAACTAAATAACGCAATTGAAGTTGCTAAAGAATATTTAGGCAATGAATATTTTGATGGCCTCAATATTACTTATGTTAAAACTGAAGAACCATTAAAACTTAAAGTTACTAGAAATGGTAAAAACGTTGTCATTACATATTCTGAAAAAGTTTGCTTATTCCGTGGTTTAACTTTCGTTAAAGAAAAAGCTAACGAAGAATCATATGAAATTGACTACACTTTAAAGTTTAGAAAAAACGGGCTCATGCTCGACGTTTCTCGTAATGGTGTTGTCAATAACGACAAAGTTAAAGAATTCATCCTCTTAGAGGCTTTAATGGGTGAAAATAGACTATTACTTTACACAGAAGATACCTATGAATTAGAAAAACATCCATACTTTGGTTATTTAAGAGGTGCATACTCTAAAGAAGACATTAAATCATTTGTGGAATATGGTGATTCATTCGGTGTTGAATTATTACCTACTATTCAAACATTAGGCCACCTTCAAGTCCCACTTCGTTGGAGACCAATGGATTATTTAAGAGATAGTGATGACTGTTTATTAGTTGATAGCAAAAAGACTTATGAGTTCATTGAAGAAATGATTAAAACATGTAGAGAATGCTATACCTGTGATGAAATCCATATTGGTATGGATGAAACATTCAAAATGGGTTTAGGCAAAGCTCTTCAACTTTACGGATTTAAGGACCGTGTTGAAATGTTCTGTAAGCACCTCGCTAAAGTAATTGAAATCTGTAAGAAATATAATTTCAAACCAATGATTTGGTCCGATATGTTCTTTAGACTCAATAACCCAAAGCAAGAATATTACACAGATCAACCTATCCCTGCTAAATATTTAGATATCATCCCTAAGGATGTTAAGTTAGTTTATTGGGATTATTACCACACTGAAAAGAAGCTTTATCAAAACATGATTCACCTTCACCAAGAAACTCAAAATGAAGTTTGCTTTGCTGGTGGAGCATGGAGATGGAAAGGATACACTCCTAACGTTGAACAATCATTAGATTATTCTGAACACGCTCTCGAAGCTTGTGTTGAAGAAGGATTAGATGATGTATTCTGCACAGGTTGGGGTGATGATGGTAATGAATGTTCATTCTTCACCGTTCTTCCTACTTTAGCGCTTTATTCAATCGCTCAATATCAAGGCAACACTGATAGAAACTCAGTAAGCAGTTTATTAAAAGCTGTTACTGGAGAAACTCTTGAAAAAATGTGTCTTATGGATTTACCAGATAGACCCGGCAAAAAGAAACTTGCTATTCAATATAACCCATCAAAGTACTTCCTATACCAAGACGTCATGTTAGGATTCTATGATGATCAATATAAGCCAAAATATAAAAAGGCCTATGAAGAATACGCTGGTTTATTGAAAGAAGCCGCTTCTGAAAGTAAAAAATATGGCTACATCTATGATTTATTATCTAAATTATGTACTTTACTCACATTAAAAATTGATTTAGGTGTTAAGTTAAGAAAAGCCTATAAAGCTGGAAATAAAGCTGCTTTAAAAAGAGGGGTTGGACAAATCAAAAAAGCTATCAAGGCACTTGATGAATTCCATGAGGCTGTTAGAGTTCAATGGTTTACTGAATGTCGCCCATTTGGATATGAAATTCTTGATGGCCGTTTAGGATGGCTTAAAGCAAGAATGGAAAGTGCAAAAGAAAGAGTTCAACTTTATCTTAAAGGCCAAATCACAGTTATCGAGGAATTAGAAAAAGACATCCTCCCATTTGATGGATGTAACTTCGAAATTTGTTGGAACTGGTGGCAAAAAACAGTTTCTACAAGTAACATTTAAATTGAAAGCACCAGTCGCCTGGTGCTTTTCTAATTAAATAGTATCAGAGAATGCTTCAGAGATATCGTAATTACCTGTTGAGCTTCTATCGATTGTAATTTCTTCAAGTCTTTGTAAGAAATAGTTTCTTGTCGCGCAATAGATTGAACCAATGTGAGTTGCTCTACCGTTTAAGCTAGAGAATAAAATCTTTGCATCAAATGGGGCTAAATCTAATTCATTAATATATTTAATTAACGATTCTTGATACTTCTCTTTAAGTAAAGAGACTGAGCCTTCAATAACGATATATTCAAGATCTAAGAAGTCATTATATGCGATAAATTGAATAGCGTTTTGTTTTGCAAGCATATCGATTGCTTCAAGTACAACAGGGTTGTTGTTTTTATATTCTCTTACTAAGATTTCTAAATTTGCGGTTGAATCGCCATGAGGATCAATTGCTGTATTTGGATCGTGTTTTTGAATATAGTCTTCAATTGCCCAGAAACCGAGGATTCTGTTTCTTGCAGTTGCACCACCGGCCTCTTCGATGTAGTTTGTAAATTCACCTGAATATCCACTCTTACCTTGATAAAGCTTTCCACCGAAAACCATTGCCGCACCAACTGAACCACCAACATGAATAAAGACATAGTTCTTTGCGTTTTGTGGAATACTTCCGTAAACCATTTCGCCAATGCATGCTGTTTTAACATCGTTATACATATGCACTGGGACATTGAATTTATTAAAGAAGTAAGTTGTTACAGGAGTACTTACCAATGATTGTAAACGGAATGCGAGATGAAGTTGTTCTGTGTCTTTATTAATAACACCTGGAGAGGCAATACAAATACCGAGTAATGGCCTTTTTTCTACTTCAGGAGCTTTTAATAATTCATTAATAACTTCAGAGATTGTTT
>JAKSVY010000076.1 GCA_024413875.1 Bacilli bacterium | reverse complement strand
GAAAATGGTATATTACTCTTTCTGATAATGATTATTCACCAACATCACAAAATGATGCATACTCTCATTATCAAGTACCAATAAATAATGATGGGTATTGGAACACAACCGAATATTCATTTTCATATAAAAATCTATACTCATATGAAGATGTAGGCTCACCAATTGATGTTTACATTTCTTTATATCAAGAAAATCACGTAAGTGTTGATCCGATTAAAAATAAAGCCGTTTGGAAAGTATACCTTTACGAAGAACTTGTCCCGGAATTTGTTGATTAAATTGTCCTTATCAACATACATAAACTTATTACCTATTAATAAATCTACAAAACTGCTTGTGTTCAGTTTTCTTTTACTAATTATTTTAAAATGCTATAATGACCACGCTTACATCTAAGTAAAACTAAAGGAGGACATTGTATGAAAAGACAATCCGTATTAATTTTTATGCCTTTACTTCTTGTTGGAAGTATTACAGGTTGTAAAAACAAAAATTCATCTAATACAAATACTGGTTCTAACTCTCAAACTTCAGGTACGAAGGTTACTGAAAAAGAGTATAAAGACGCAATTGAAAACTTCAGTGATATTAAAAATATGACTGTTGATTTTAATTTAACTTTAAGAACATCAACAGAAAGTGTTGGTGTTTATCAAATCATTTCGCAAGAAGGAACTCAAAAAATTGATAACTTAAGGTTATCATATGAAACCAAAGCTGGATTCATCCAAGAAGTAACAAAAGAAGGCTTTGAATCATTATATACACAAATGGGTGCAGTAACTGATGAACAAAAAGAAGCTGTTTATAATCAATTAGTTAATAGTGTATCTTCATCAGGTGGAATAATTCTTGAACAAAAAGAAGATTACCTCAAAGTTGCAATGATGGTTTCATTTGAAGTTAATTATGGTAAGAAAATAGAAAACGAAGATGCCTTTATTGTTGACTATAAAGATACAGATTATATCGCTGGCCAATATTATGAATCAAAGAGGTTTGTTGAAGATTCGGATTCATATGGACTTCAAACAGTTGAACAAATGCTTACTGGACTCAATGATGCAAATGTATATAAGTTGTTAACTTATAGCAAAGAAGACGGTGCTTACACAATTACTGACGTTGATGTTGCATCAGCTGTATTTGGCACAGATTTAGCAGCTGAAGGAATCTCTGATGTTAAGATTTCTATTTCATTTGATGGTAAGGAACTTTCTAGCTTTAGCATCAGCGCTGCAGCTGATGATCAATTAGTTACTGAATCATTTGTTGTTAAAAACAAAGGAACAACACAAGTTAGCCTTCCTACAAACATTTTAGTTTGTGACCATGAAGCTTATGGAGCAATCTTCGATGATTATGTATCTGATTACCATTATTCAGAATGTTATGAATGTGATTCAGTTCTTAGATACGAAGCACATACATATGATCATCACGTTTGTACAAAGTGTGGTAGACATGAAAGTAGATCACAAGTCTCTAAAGCTTTAGACTTAGGTGATGAACACATGAATTCACACTTCCGTTATTATGAAGACACTGAAGGAAATGCAGTAGACGCTGATATCTATGATTTTGACAGCACATACGATTCAACTCTTGGTAGATATGTATATACATGTCATTCACATGAATGTGATTTAAAGCTTATTCAAGATTACAAGTATGAGAGTCTTACAGAAAACGAATGTATTGAAAAGAACACATACGTTTATAAGTTCTACCATGGTGAAAGTACAACTCCATTTAAAACATTTGAATATGTCCGTTATCAAGAAGACCATGATTTTGATTATTCAAGCACTGTTGATTCAACAAATCCATGTATTGTTCATAATACAATGACATGTACAAAATGCGGATATTCTGATTCATATCAATCGGCATATCACACAACAAACGATACATATTCAGTTAATGGATGCTTACTTATCACAAAATCAACATGTGAAGATTGTGGTAAGGAAACTATTAAAGAAAGAGTTAGCCACAAACTTCTTAAAATTGGTGAAAAAACCACTGAAGGTTATTTATGCCACTGCGATGAATGTAATAAAGATTTTGTTTATAGCTTATACTTCTACGAATCAGGAAATTATGGTCACTATGTAAGTAACTACACAACAGGTTCATATTATCGTCTTCCACACGAATATGATGAAGAGAATCATTGTAAGCTCTGTGGATATGACAAGAGAGTAGACCAAAATGATGTCGAATGGGTTTATTGTTACTATGAAGGTGCTGAAAGCATTTATATCAATTTAAATAGTGATGGCGAAAGATCATATATATCATCAACTGGGTTTGATTATGAATACGATTCAGTAACAGGTATATCAACACATACAGCTAGATACAGTGATTATAGTTACACAGAAAAATCTTCTTATAATGGTGAAACTGGATGGTGCGTCGAGATTGTCATCAAAAAAGGTGAAACAGTCGTTCTTGAGTACACATATTAATTTGTGAACATTTAAAAAGCCTATCAGCTTAAATGGTAGGCTTTTTTTGTTACACAATAAATTCAAGAGCGGTAATTGCAATCACAATAGTAGGAATTCCTATCAAAACACCATATTTTAGGAATTCTAAGAAGCTTATTTTAGAATCTAAGGATTTTGTTAGTTCCATAAACATAATGCCCGCTAACGCGCCAATTGGAGTGATGTAAGCAGCAATGTTACTTGCAATGATTGAAGCATACATTGCTTTTTCAGTTGCGCCACCTAATATTGCTGAATATAAAACTGACATTGGAATGTTATTTATTAAGTTAGCAGCGATAACGCCAGATAAGCCATAAGAGAAGGTGTTATTAAATATTAATAAGAAGTTAGATAAATAATCTAATAAGCCTTGGTTATTAATTGCTAAGACAATTACAAACATTGATAAGACAAATGGAATTAAGTTCCAAGGTAGTTTTTTCAATACTTTTAAGACATAGTTTGTTTTCTTAATGATTGAATAAATAACTAAGAACACTAATAAGATTCCTGCAAAGCCCAATGATAGATACCACATTTCAAGTTGGATGTATGAAGATATTGCAAGCATAATAGTGGCCATACTTAATATAACAACACCAAATATGACAGGTAACTTTTCTAGTTTTATATCATCTTGTTCATTAACGACAATTTCTCCCTTAAGTTCTTTCCTAAAGACAAGGAATAACAGAGTTAAGGATACTAAAGATGCAATTATTGTTGGAATTATCATCTTTATGAAATAGTCGAAGAATGCAACATTAAATGATGTAGCTAAATAGATATTGGTAGGGTTACCAATAATAAGACACATACTCCATGTATTAGCGGCAACAAATTCCATAATTAAATATGGATGTGCCTTAATGTTGCATCTTTTAGCGAAATAACAGATAAATGGAGTGAATGTTAAAATGATAATGTCATTAGATGTAAAAACAGTTAATAAAGAGATGATGAAATATAATCCAAAGAATAATGTGTATTGATTCTTAGAAAACTTATTTGCAAATTTATTCGCAATATATTTAAAGAAACCAAAGACATCTAAGAAGATTGATAAGAATGTCATTGATAAAAACAATACAAGTATCTTAATAGGATTAATAGATGTATGAGCGGTAAAACCATTCCATACAGTTTCAAAAGAAACTGATTGAATAGCAAGAAGAATAGCTGCACCTAAAAGGGCAATTACCCAGAAGGTTGCGATTTTGAAATTCTTTATCTTAATACTAGGAAAAAATATTGTTGAAAAGATAATTCCTAAAACTGTTATAACAGCAATTATTAATGATGCAATTTGCATAAATTATAAATTATTAACGATATCTAAGAATGTTTCGTAAGATGTATCACTTGGCATACGGAAGTCACCACGCGGAGATAAACTTACTTCGGAGATTTTAGCACCATCAGGGATACACGATCTCTTAAATTGATTATTAAAGAATCTTCTAATGAAAAGTGCAAGCCATTTTTTGACTACTTCAGGAGAATAAGTATCTTTAAATGTATCACATGCGATGATGTAAACCTTTTTAAGGTTATAGTGTTGATAGATAAAGTGATACAAGAAGAAGTCATGGAGTTCGTATGGTCCAATAATATCTTCCGTCTTTTGAGATATTTCTTCATTTTGAGCTTCGATAAGTTCTGGAGAAATAGGTGTATTTAAAACATCTAAGATAATATCTTTTACGGCAGCGTATTTTTCTTCATGTGCTAACCAATAAGACATTTCCTTAATAAATGTTTTAGTGAATGTATTATTAACAGCGTACATTGACATATGGTCACCATTATAAGTAGACCAGCCAAGAGCAATTTCTGATAAGTCGCCAGTACCAATAACAATACCTTTAACTTGGTTACAATAGTCCATTAAGATTTGTGTTCTTTCACGAGCTTGAGCATTTTCGAAAGTAACGTCATTAGCAATCTCGTGCCCTATATCATTAAGGTGAACGCTTACAGCGTTTTTGATATCAATTTCTTTAACAGGGATACCTAAATTTTCACATAATAAAACAGCGTTACTCTTTGTTCTTGATGTTGTACCAAAACAAGGCATTGTAATCGCGTGAATGTGAGTGTAATCAAGTTTAAGATAATCCATTGCTGCAACACATCCAAGTAAGGCAACAGTGGAATCAAGACCACCAGAGATACCGATAACGACATCTTTTAAACCAATTTGCTCTAGACGTCTCGCGATTGCGCGTCCTTGCATATAATTAGCTTTTAATACAGAACGACGTGATTTTTCTTTATCTTCATCAATAAATGGGAATTTATTAAATTTTCTATTTACATGTGAGAAAGAAACATCACTTTCAAAGAAAATGGTTTGATATTTTGAGTGATCAAAAGCGTAGTTAGATGATGTTGTTCTGATTCTTTCAGAATCAATGTAATCTAAATCGATAGTAGTGCATAAACAATCTTCAGTGAATAAATCGTTTTCAGCAAAGATTCCGCTTGGATCAGCAACCGCCATCGCGCCTGACATAATAACATCCGCTGTTGATTCACTAGCACTTGATGAACAATATAAATAAGCAACCTTTTCTTTATTTGCGGTTGTTGTAATTAAAGCTTTTCTATAGTCATCTTTATGAATAGTTTCATTAGATGCAGATAAATTACAAATAATACGTGCTCCAGCTTCACTATGGTATGTTGATGGAGCAATATTCATCCAGAAGTCTTCACAGATTTCAATTGCGACAATTTCATTAATATAACGCGAGTTTCTAAACAAAAGGTGAACACCAAATGGGTAAAGAGTTCCATTGATACGAATCTTTCCATTATCAACAGGTGCTTTTTCAAAGTAGCGCTTTTCATAGTATTCGTTGTAATCAGGAATGTTAGATTTAGGAACAACACCTAAAATCTTTCCTTTACAAGACACGATTGCGCAGTTAAATAATTTGTTACCGTTTTTAAGTGGTGCGCCATAAATTAATAAAGCATCGTTATCCTTAGTGTATTCACATAATTTTGCGATATACATGCTAACAGTGTCTAATAAGTCATCATTAATGATGATGTCCCCTAAAGTATATGAACATAAACAAAGTTCAGGGA
>JAKSVY010000075.1 GCA_024413875.1 Bacilli bacterium | reverse complement strand
ATATCCATCTTTATCTCTTAATACTTGTTCAGTTCCTTTTGCGATATCTTCAGAACCTTCATCTTTAGAGAAGAAATTTCTATATTGCTTCATAACTAATCCCCCTTAAATGCTGTTGTGTTTACTTAAAAATTTCAAGATATTTTTTGTAATACTATTCAACAGTAACACCTTGAATGCAGAATGAAGAATATGCACCTTGTGAATGGTAAAGTCTAAATGAGCTTGTACCATTAATGACATCTGCATCAGTTAATGTTGTACTAATTGATGCACCTTTAGTTGGATAAGATAATGTAACTTCAATATTGTCACCTGATTTAGCAAAATCTAAGTAGACGTATGATGTTGCACCACCATCACCAAATCCACCGATAGTGTGTTCTGCATCAAATCCAATTCTTCCCCAAAGTGTGAGGTTAATCATTGTAACTCTAACACTATTGAATGCATTGAAGTTAACTCTTGGCATAACTAACCAGCCAACACCGTTTGAACCATCACTAACAACGTATTTAACTCCGTCGTATGGACGTAACTTAATTGTATCGCCTTCAATTGCTTCTGCGTTAACTCCATAACCTTTTGACATATCAATATCTGAGTTTGTCATAGGGATTGTTGTTTCAACTTCTTCAAGACATTCTGAACAAATACCGACTTTGTAACCGATAACTTCTGTTGAACCAGTAGTTTCTCCAAGAACGTGTTCATTATGATTCAATTCAACCTTATTTAAATAGAAACATCTATACATACCAAGATTGAATGTACCTGATAATGACTTTGTGCCATTAATGACATCTGTATCAGTAACAACGATTGATTTTACTACTCCGTTTGAAGTTCTTGATGTGACATTTAACTTGTCTTCTGATGAATTGTATTTAAATTCAATTACACCATATGGGTATTGTGAACCAGATAAATCAAGTAAGTCATTAGCAGAATTAATGCTTAATCTAACTTGACTTCCTCCCCATGTATCTACATTTGTGCGGAATTCAAATAAGACATTATCGAATACACTGTAATTTACTTTAGGGAATGATACAGCAACATCTTGAGATGATCCTGTATTATTAACCCAGTAAATGCCACCTTGAAGATTATTATTACCCTCTAAGCTTGAGTGGATTGTTGAAGCTGCATTTGCTCCATACGAACTTGCATCAGTGAATTGAACATCTGAACTAGTCATAGGAACATTTGACACTTCTTCAACTAAACAAACTTCACATAAGCCGACTTTATATCCGATAGAAGATAAAGAGCCTCTTAAATTTTGTAATACGTGTTCTGTGTGGTTTAATTCGATCTTATTTAAATAGAAGTTTCTATACATTCCGAGATTGAATGTACCTTCAATAGATTTTGTTCCATTTATTACATCAGTATCAGTAATAACGACTGACTTTACTACTCCATTTGAAGTTCTAGATGTAACATCTAATTTTGCGTTTTCTTTGTCATAAGCAACTTCGATTGCACCATAAACGTATTTTGCATTCGAAATATCTAGTAAATCATTAGCACCATTGATACTTAATCTAACTTGGCTACCACCCCATGTATCTGAGTTTGTTCCAAATTCAAATACTACATTATCAAATAGCGTGTAATTTACTCTTGGTAATGATACATGCATATCTGCTGAGCCATCAGTATTATTTGACCACATAATACCGCCAGCTAATCCTCTATTACCTTCTTGAGTTGCGCTTACTTTAATTTGAGCATCTGCTCCATAAGCATTTGGTCCATAGAAATTAATATCTTCAGTAGTCATGATTTCATCTGAAGGTTCAGATTCCTTACAAATCTTACATTGTCTAACTTTGTAACCAATTAATTCTCTAGAAGAAACAGGATGTTCATACCAATCATGGGTATGTCTTAATTCAATACAATTTTCAAAGAATGCAATTGAACGAGAAGCGCCTTTTGCGTTAAGAGTGATATTTTTTGCTCCGCTTGCAATTTCAGCATCATTAATTTCAACTTCTTTTTGTTCATTACCTAAAGAACGGATTTTTAAAACTTTAGTTTCGCTAGAATAATTAAGCATTAATGCTGAATCAGCGTTTTCTGGCCAGCTTGGTTCTTTTGTTCCATCAAAGAGGTTCGAAGCTTCTTCGTCTGTACCAAAAGTAACACAATACTTTGGATTACCCCAGTCTGTTCTGTTGTTAGTTCTAAATTTAATAACGATATCTTGATCATGGTACGCAACAAAATTGATTCTAGGAAGAACAACAATATTTGTTTTTACACCATCATCAAAGCACGCGAATCTATAATCGCCAACTTTAAATGGTTCATGCGATACTTCTTCTTTGATAAGTGTGGCGCTAGTGATACCGTAGTTAAAAACTGGTTGTTCATTCTCTAACTTGTAAAGAACAATATCGGAATCTTCCATTAAAACGCCTTCACCTAAATTGTTTTTACAATACTCACAAGCGGTTTGTTTATAAGAAATACAATCGGTTGGTATATTAGGAGTTTCTGAAGCAACACAACTTGCAGTAATTTTTGCGACTTGTTTAACTTCTTGATATCCTGTTGAACCGCCACCAGCTACAGCTTGAACCCAATAATCTGATGATGCACTGCCATTTAATGAACCAAGCAATCCATCAAACTTCATATCATAATATTTTTGAGTAAGACCCTCATCGAGGTAATAATTAAATGTTAAATCCCCAGATAAAGATGTGACTTTTGAAATTTCATTTTCAAATTTAGATCCACAGTCAACACTATATGATGCGAGTAAGCCTTCAATACTATTTTCTTTACTATTTGGTGAAACTACTTTACCGCAAGAGCTTAGTAAACTAAGACTTGTTAATAACGTAGCGTATCTTAATAAATTACTTTTCATAAAAACCTCCTACTTCTCAATTAAACTAAGATTAGATATAGTAACATCATTAAAGAACATAGAATTAAAATGAATCTCTAATGATTTAGAGCCATCCACTATTTCACTTTCAAGAGGTGTTTCTCTTTCAATAGATTTATCTTTGTGTTTAATAACAGCGTTGTAATTTCCTAGAGTAGAATCGTAGTTAATTTCTAATGTAGTATCAACAAAGATGCCTGAAATATCCGCTGTACCAACTTCATACCAAGTTCTTTCTTTGAAACTAACTCCGTATGTTGCGTCATCAAATAAAATATCGAAAGATACTTGTTTATATAAGTTATAGTTAACTCTTGGGAGTTCTAATTTAATTTCCGCATAACCAATTTCATATTTGTCTGCGAGTGATGTTTTAAATAATAATGAACTTGGTGAATTTAAATTTTGTCTAACTGCGCCTTCTAAAAGCTTGGTTTCGCCTTTATATGCACCACTACTTCCTACTAATGAAACTTGGCTTCCAAATGTATCAAATGCAAAATTGACTTCATTTACAGTTGATGCATTAGCTTTTGGGCTCACACTTGTAGGATTTAAATCGCCGCAATATTCACAATAAAATTTACCTGATTTACCAATATAGTCTTTTGCGAAGTCTTTAGTAAACGCATGTTCGCCAACAACTGTTCTTTTTGATTCAGAAGTTTGGGTATCAAAACCAATCGTGTCAAAAGTAGATTCGAAATGATATTGTTCATAACATGGAGTTTCCTTATCATCTACTCTAACTGAGTGTCCAGTTTCGGAAATCTTGTTATTGCAGAAAATACAATTCGCTTCAGCAAGGCATTCGCTATCTGACCAACTGTAATTAACTGAGTTAAATATATGTTTATCTTTAATATCAAATTTTGCTTGGTAAGTAGCATTTTTAGTTGCTTTTGTACCGATTGAAAAAGGAGTTTGGTTATCTAAGTCATAGTAACCTTTAAAGAAATAACGATGGCACTCACTATTAACATCGTAGTCTTGAATGTCATCAGGTGGAACAATCGTGTGGCCACCTTTATAAATAGTCTCATCAATTAAACTACCATCAAGATTAATAAATTTAACGGTATATTCTTTTTCTTTAACTTGTTTATTGCATCCAAAAAGAGAACAAGCAACTGCAACTACACCAAGTAACTCAATTACGGATTTTCTTTTCATAAAAGCTCCTTTCGGCAAAACTATCATTCTAACTATTTAATTCTTAAAGTTGTCTTTTCATCAAAGAAATAGAATTTAGAGTTATCGAATGATACTTCAACTTCTGTCGCATCTCCATTAACTGCTTTATCAGTTTTAATAGAAATGCTATTTTCGCCAAGTAATGAATAAATAACCGTTTCACTACCAAGCATTTCAATTCCTGTAACCTTAACAGTTACATTATTTTCTTTTGCTTTACCATAAACCAAATGTTCTGGTCTAATACCTAAAACAACGTCACTTCCGTGATTATCTAAGGCTTTTGCATCATTTTCACTTACTTTAACTGTTAACGAGCCATCTAAAGAAGTGAAGACATTGTTTTCATATTTACCATGAATAAAGTTCATTGCAGGTGAGCCAATAAATCCAGCAACAAACATATTTGCAGGATCTCCAAAACAAACTAATGGTTTATCAATTTGTTGAACTCTACCATCTTTCATAACAACAATACGATCAGCTAAAGTCATAGCCTCGGTTTGATCGTGAGTAACATAGATTGTTGTTGCACCAACACGTTTATGTAATTTTAAAATTTCGCCTCTTGTTTGAACTCTTAACTTAGCATCTAAGTTTGATAATGGTTCATCCATTAAGAAGACTTTTGGTCTACGGACAATAGCTCTACCAAGAGCAACACGTTGACGTTGACCGCCAGACAATGCTGATGGAAGTCTATGTAAATATAATTCAAGATCAAGAATTGAAGCCGCGTGGAAAATTTCTGCATCAATCTCATAACCGTAGTAATGACGATATTTTAAAATTGGAGTATCTCCTGCTTCAACTTCTTTGAGTTCTGTTTCTTTTTCTTTAATGATATTTTCAAGGGAAGTAATATCATTTTTAAACATTGCAATAAGTTCAGGATCAGAACCATATTTATTTTCGAGTTCAACTTGTTTTTCAAGTTTTGTTAATAACTTCTCATCTGGTTGTTCTGCGCTTTTAACTTCAGCAATCTTATTTTCAAGTTCAGCAACTTTTTTGTTTTTTTGAACTTCAAATTCTTCCTCTTCTTTGATTAGTTTTTTAACGTATTCAAGTTCATTAATATTAGCACTAATGTCCTTTTTAATACGTTCAATACGCTTTTCATCTAAACCCACTACAGGTTTACGGATTTTTAAAACTTGTTCTAATGAAGAATTAATGAAATTAAAATTCTCCATATATTGATTAACGAGTTCTGAGTTATTGCTGTCTTTAATCATCTTCTTAACAATAAGGTTAAGACGAGCTTTGGCTTCTTGAACTTCTGTTAATAACTTATTAATTTCTTCGTCGTTTTCATAGATTGGAAAATAATCTTTTTTGATTTTTAATCCATACGCCATATTCTTATAAACACTCATATGTGGATATAAAGCGTAGTTTTGGAAAACCATCGAAATATTACGGTCTTTTGGAGGAACAAAGTTTGTAAGTTTTCCCTCGATTAAGAACTCACCTGTTGAGATTTCTTCAAGACCGGCA
>JAKSVY010000074.1 GCA_024413875.1 Bacilli bacterium | reverse complement strand
CCATTAAAATAAGGAGGCCTTCTGCAAATGGATCTAAAGTACCAAGGTGACCAATTTTTCGTGTACCTAGTTTTTTAGATGCTATTACCCCTACTTGTCTTGAAGTTAATCCGACTGGTTTATTAATAAATAAGCAACCTGAGAAATTTTCCATAAATTAATAATACTTTATTTAACAAAAAATAAAAAGGCACTAATGTGCCTAATTATTACCTTTCTTTGAATCTTCAATATCTTGAGCTTCTTTTTCAAGGATTTTATTTAATCTTTCAGCCTTTTCATAAGTTTCATCAAGATAGAAAGTGATTTCAGGTGTTTTACGAATATCAATTTTTCTTGCTAATGAACTTCTAATAAAGCCTTTGCATTTATTGAGTTCTTCAAGATTTTGACGTGGGTATTTAGCACCTAAGAAAGTTACATATACTTTAGCATAGCTAAAATCGGTAGAAACTGTAACTTCTTGAACAGTACAGAAACCAATATTTTTGTTCTTAACTTCAAATTGAATGATTTCCGAAATATTCTTACCAATGATAGATTGGATTCTTTGTGTGCGATCTGCCATTATTCCTTATCCACCATTTCGTATGCTTCAACGATATCTAATTCTTTTAAGTCATTGAAGTTTTCAATTGTAAGGCCACATTCAAAGCCTTCCTTAACTTCTCTAACATCATCTTTGAAACGACGGAGTGAGCCAAGTTTTCCTTCATATGTGACAATACCATTACGTAATAAACGTACTTGGCATCCGGCTTTGATAATACCACTTGTAACATAAGAACCAGCAATTGTACCAACTTTAGAAATCTTAATAAGTGAACGGACTTCAGCTTGACCAAGAACTTGTTCAACTTGTTCTTTCTTAAGCATACCCTTCATAGCATCTTGCATTTCGTTTAATAAATCATAGATGATACGGTGAAGTCTAATTTCAACTTTTTCTTGTTCTGCCTTTTGTTGAATCATTGATGAAGGACGAACATTGAAACCATAAATGATAGCGTGTGATGCGCTAGCAAGCATAATATCACTTTCAGTGATAGCGCCTGATGTACAGTGAATAACATGGATTCTAACTTGGTCATTAGAAAGTTTATCAAGAGATGATTTAACTGCTTCAGCTGAACCATTTGTATCAGCTTTAACAATTAAATTAATATCTTGAACTTCACCTTCATGGATTCTGTTATATAAGTCATCAAGAGACATTGCGCTTGTGCCTTGTCTTTCAGTAGCTTCTTTAGCAAGTCTTCTTTTTTCAGCAATTTCACGAGCTTGTTTATCAGTTGGGAACGCCATAAACTTATCACCAGCATTTGGTACTTCAGAAAGACCGATAACAGAAACTGGAGTAGATGGACCAGCTTGTTTTAAGATCTTTTTGAATTCATTTGTCATACGACGGATTTTACCATATGCTGTACCAACTACTACGTAGTCTTGGAAAGATAATGTTCCATTTTGGACTAAAAGGGTAGCTTTTGGGCCTTCACCCTTGTCTAAGTTTGCTTCGATAACTGTTCCGATTGCGTATCTATTTGGATTTGCCTTTAATTCAGCCATTTCAGCGACTAAAATGATGTTTTCAAGCAAATTATCGATACCAATCTTTTTCTTAGCTGAGATGTTGCAGAAAATATTTTGTCCACCCCATTCTTCAGGAACAATGTCATAAGCCATGAGTTCATTACGAATCTTATCTGGATTTGCACCATCCTTGTCAATTTTATTGACAGCAACAATGATTGGGACATTAGCGGCTTGAGCGTGGTGAATAGCTTCAATAGTTTGAGGCATAACACCATCATCAGCAGCAACAACAAGGACAACAATATCAGTTACAGCCGCACCACGAGAACGCATAGCAGTAAATGCTTCGTGTCCTGGAGTGTCTAAGAATGTAATCTTTTGTCCATTAATTTCTTTTTGATAAGCACCAATAGCTTGTGAGATACCACCAACTTCAGCGTCAACTAAGTGAGATGAACGGATAGCATCGATTAAAGTTGTTTTACCATGGTCAACGTGACCCATGACTGTAACAACAGGAGCTCTTAATTTAAGATCTTCTGGCTTATCAACAATTTCAATTTCTTCGAAATTTTCTTCCGAAACAACCTTTTCTTTCTTGAAGTCAAAGCCAAAGTTTAAACAAACCATACCGATAGATTCATCATCTAAAGTTTGGTTGATAGTAACCATTTTTCTTTGAAGGAAAAGGAATTTGATAATGTCTGATGGAGCGATGTTAAGTTGCTTAGCAAGTTCTCCAACTGACATTTCACGGTTATAAACGAATGTACCATTACTGACTTTGTTTTGGTTTTTTGCATTACGTTGTCCGTTTGTAGGTACATTTGAGCGGCGTTTATCGTATGAGTTTTTATTGTTCATATAATATTAACCTCCTATTTTATTTAACAAATCTTGATAGATAGCACTATCTACCTTACATCTTAATGCTTTTGATAAGGCATTGGTTTTTTGGGCCTTAAGAATGATGTTTTTATCTTTCTTAAGGTAACAACCTCTACCCTCTAAGGTAAATGAGTCATCTACAAAGACTTGTCCATCTTTGTTTTTAACAATACGAAGAAGACTTCCTTTAGGAAGTGACTCTCTTGTTACGATACATAATCTTAAAGGTGTCTTCTTCATATTTTGTCTTTAAACTAATAAGTTAGTTTTCTTCGTAGTATTCTTCGAAGTCTTCGTAATCGATGTCATCGTCATCAACGTTGTTATCATCGTATTCTTCAGCTTCGAATGCTTCGATTTCTTCTTGAGAGTAGATATCCATTTGTGGTCCTTTAGCGACTACTGGTTCTACCTTCTTTTCTTCCTCTACTTCATCATCAGTGATCTTGTGAGGACGCTTCTTAGTATTACCCTTGAATGCTTCTTTCTTCTTACTTGTTTCAAGAGATTTTTCAAGAGATTCAAGTGTAGTTGTTGTTTTAACAACACGTGGTTGATCAACAACTTCTTCCTTAGCAGCAACTGGAGTTTCAACTACTGGAGATGTAGCTGGTTTAACTTCTTCTACTACTGGAGTTTCTTCAAGTGTAACTACAACTGGTTCTTCATCAACAATATCTTCATCAAGAATTTGTTGTGGTTTGTACTTAACATTAGCACCTTGTGCAGGAATGATTGGAGTTGTACGGTTAACGATTTCTTCAGCGCGTTGTGAAATAATCTTTGTTTGTGCTTGGCTCTTTTGTTCTGCACGTAATGCTTCAACATCGACAAAGTCGAGATCTGCGTAATCTGAATCAGCAAGTTCTTTTTCAGCAAGAACTTCAATTGTCTTACCAACAAGTTTAGATGCTAAACGGAGGTTTGCACCGCGAGCACCTAATGCTGATGCTAAATCCTTATCATCATTACCAATAATTGCGATAACTTTTTCGAAAACACGAACATTACCGTTCTTATCAGTAAATTCATTTGATTCAACACCAATCTTTAATACGTTTGCAGGTCTAAGTGCTTCTGCTGCGTATAAAGCGATATCATCAGAGTATTGAACAAAGTTAACTTTTTCTTTCATTGAAGATGTACCAACTCTATTGCATACTGCACGTAAAAGTGATGAACCTTTACCAATACATGCTGTGATTGGATCAACTAAATTTGATGTTGAATAAACAGCAACTTTAGAGCGAACACCAGCTTCACGAACAATATTCTTGATAACAACAATACCGTTGTGGATTTCTGGGATTTCATCTTCGATGACACACTTTAAGAAACCAACGTCAGAACGTGAGAGTTTTAAAGATGGTCCTTTTTCTGTACTTGAGACTTCGCTTAAATAGAATTGAACTGGCATACCTTGTTTGATGATTTCATCGCCAATTAATTCTTTACGTGAAATATTGAATGAAGTTTGGTCAATTGAAACAACCATACCTCTTTCATCACATTTTTCAACGGAACCGCTTACTAAAGTTCCAACACTTTCTTTGTGTTTTTCGTAAAGTGCTTCTTTTTCAATGTCAGCAAGTTTTTGTCTTAAAATAGATCTAACAGCTAAAGCTGCAAGTCTAGATAAAGAATCTGGATCGACTTCAGTAATGAATTCATCACCGACTTCGTATAAACCAGCCTTACGACCTTTGTTAGCATCTGTTAAAGTGATTTGAAGAGACTTATCTTCTTCATCATCATCTGCAACAACTTCACGAATGTGTTTGATTTCAAGTGTTGGTGGGTTGTCGGAAATCACTACGACAACATTAGCTTCATCAGCAGCACCGATATTTTTAATATAGGCTTTCTTGAGAGCTTCCTTTAAAGCTTCGATAACATATTCTCTACGAATGTGCTTTTCATTTTCTAATAAATCGAGAGCTTCAATAAATTGTTTAGCATCCATTTTTATTTCTCCTTCTTTTAAAATTTGATAGCTAGACGAGCTTTATCTATATCCTTACGAGGAATGTCAACACTAACAAGACGTGTTTTGATTCTGTAAGTAAGTGTAACTTGCTCACTTGTTACACTTTGAATATTACCTTCAAGGTAATTTTCTCCATTAATTGGGTTGGTGACATGAACATTAACATATTTTTCAACATATTTTTCTAATTGTTCAACTTTGATAGGTTTTTCCGCACCAAGAGATGTAACGTCTAAGATGTAATTATCACTAATGGGATCATTTTCATCTAAGATTGGTGATATTTCTTCAGTAACTTTGACGATATCATCAAGGGAAATTGGATCAACTTTATCGATGATAATATGTAAATATAAATCACCTTTTTCTCTTTTAAGAGAAATATCTGCTAAGTCATACCCTAATTTGTTAACAGTTGGTTCAATTAAATTTTTAATTTGTTCTTCACCCATTATTTATCTCCTTTAAATATAAAGAGTGGCTCGTGGCCACTCTTCATCAGAGTTATATCAAGTTTGCTTGACGACTATAATATACTTACTTTTTAAAGTAATTGCAATATTTTTCTACTTGTATTTTTGTTAATAGATATATATAATCTAACTTGACTCGTTTTTAAGGAGGTCTTTATAATGAAAAAAATCATTGCTATCGTACTTAATATTGTTAATACAATTTTAGTTGGTGTCTCATTTGGACTTGGCTCTCTTCCAATGTCATTCGCTTATGAAAAAGTTGATGTTGGTGAAGCATTAACAACTCAAATGGGTAACTACTATGAAATGACTTGGATCAAAGGTCAAGGTAACTTATCTCCACTTGCATTAGTCTTATTCTTCGCATTATGCCTTGGTGCACTATGCGTTACAGTTTGTATGGCTATGAACTCAAAGAAGTGGATTATTCCAAACGCACTCTCTGCATTACTTGTTCTCGCAGCTGGTGTTATGATTTTCTTCCTTCCATCATTCTACTTATCAGCTCACCCAGCAGCACCTGAAACATTCACATATGTATTAGGTGGCGGCGCTATCTCAATGGGCGTTCTCCTCTTAGTCGCTGGTGTCTTCCAAGTTATTAAAGTTGTCTTAATTGCTAAAGAAGACTAATTAAAATTAAAGCAAATATAAAAAGCCATCACGAACTAGTTCGGTAAAAACGGACCAATAATAAAAATGCACATTAGATTTTGTAAT
>JAKSVY010000073.1 GCA_024413875.1 Bacilli bacterium | reverse complement strand
GAAATTACACCAGGGAACTTCTTATTCCGTTTAAGAGAATTCGAACAAATGGAAATGGAATTCTTCTGCAAGCCAGGAACTGACTTAGAATGGTTTGCATATTGGAAAGACTATGCTTTAAAGTTCATTGAATCATTAGGAATCTCTCAAGAGAGATTACGTTATAGAGATCATGAACCAGAAGAATTAGCATTCTATTCCAAGGGTACATGTGACGTTGAATACTTATTCCCATTTGGTTGGGGTGAAATTTTAGGTGTTGCAGATAGAACTGACTACGACTTAGGCCGCCACATGCAAGCAAGTGGTGAATCACTTGAATATTTAGATCCAGAAACAAACGAAAGATATATTCCATACTGTGTTGAACCATCTATGGGTGTTGATCGTTTATTCTTAATGACAGTATGCGAAGCATATGAAGTTGAACAACTTGAAAAAGATACACGTATCGTTATGCACCTCGCACCTCATTTAGCTCCTTATGTTGCTGCGGTTTTACCATTAAGCAAACAATTAGGCGAACAAGCTAAAGAGTTAGTTAACAAGTTAAATAAACATTTCTCAATTACCTATGATGAAACAGGTAGTATTGGAAAACGTTATAGAAGACAAGACATGATTGGTACACCTTACTGTATTACAGTGGACTTTGATACAGCCAATGATAATGCAGTCACAATTCGTGATCGTGATTCTATGCAACAAGTTAGACTTCCTATCTCAGAAGTCGCTGGTTACTTACTCAACAAGATTGATGAGTCTAGTAACTAATTAGTAGTTTTATAGTATATATTTAGGAGAGTTAATGAAATTAAACGACCAACAATTTAAAGAGTTATTGGATGATATCAGATCACATGCTGATATTGCGTTCGTTATTGGAAACTATATAGAAGTTATTCAAAAAGGACGTAATTATACAGCGATGTGTCCATTCCATAATGATCATAACCCATCATTGCACATCGATGTCGCAAAGCAAACTTTCATGTGCTATGTTTGTAAAACTGGTGGTGACGTTTTTACATTTGTTCAGAAATTTAAAAAGATTTCCTTTATGGAAGCCGTTAAAGAAGTTGCGAAAATTTGTAACTATAACGATCCAAGATTAGAGGATTCTAGAACTGTGACAAAACAAGATACTGAAATTGCTCCTTTATACAATTGTATAACTGATTTGCAAAAGTATTATCAGTATGCCTTGAATACTGAAGAAGGTGATGTTGCTAAGAAATATTTAGCTGACCGTCATATCACTGAAGAACAAGTTGAAAAGTTTGGTCTTGGATATTCTCTTAGAGATGGAAAAATCACCATTAATTATTTGAAATCCAAAGGATACTCAATAAAAACAATTGCTGATATTGGTATTTCATCACTTAGCAGTGGCCAAATGTCTGACGCTAACGCTGGACGCTTAATATTCCCTATAAAGAATGCAAGCGGACAAGTTCTTGGCTTCAGTGCTCGCAAACTTGTTAGCGGTGGCGATGATCCAAAATACGTTAACTCACCTGAAACCAAATTGTTCCATAAAGGCATGATTTTCTATAACTACAACAATGCTAGAGAATCAGCAAAACAAGATGGATATTTATACATAACCGAAGGTTTCATGGATGTATTTGCGCTTGATTCAATTGGTTTTACATCCGTAGTCGCATTAATGGGAACTAAATTAACTAGTGATCATATCAATGAATTAAAGAGATTAAATGTTGAGGTTAGACTTTGCTTAGATGGCGATGCTGCTGGACAAAAAGGCATGATGGCTATTATGCCAATGCTTGATGCTGCTAATATCTCATATCGCGTTGTTTCGGTTCCTGGTGAGTTAAGAGACCCTGATGAAATCTTGAAACAAGATGGCCCAGAGGCACTTAGAAAGTTTGTAACTACTTTAGTAGATCCATTCACCTTCGCTCTTAACTATTATGAGAACACATCTCCTTTAGGAAGCAGAGAAGATAGTGAAAAAGTCATTAGACACTTCGCACCAATGCTTTTATCTACTAACAACAAACTCGTTTATAACGATTATCTTATTAAATTATCAAAAGTAACTGGATTTGAAGTGCTTGCTATTCAAGAGTTCATTAAGAACACAAAAAGAACAGTTAATAACTCTGAGCCAGTTGATGATGTTTACGTTGAACCAAGCTTCGAAGACTTGCCTGAAGAAGCTGTAACAAAGTTAAATACCAAAAAGAACCTTAGAAGATTGCAACTTACTGAAAAGGCTGTAATTCTTCTTATGCTCTATCATAAAGACGCAGCGCTCTATTATGAACGCCACATTAATTACTTTATTGATAAGATTTATCACCAACTATCGTTATACATCCTCGATTATTACGAAACACATGATGAATTAGATGTAAATTCAGTAATGGATGTAATCAACTTAGCAGATGATGAAAATAAAGATGAATTAATCTCAACATTGTCATTATTGACGATGGAAAAACATGTTCCTGCTTATACAAACGCAGTTATTAAGGAATTCACTGATATAATTGCGGATGAAAGAAACAAAATTTCTAACGAGCAAGAATTAAAAGATGATTTGGCTGGAAAAACCGAATCAGAAAAAGTCAAAAAAATGAAAGAGTTCTTAGAAAAGAAGAAAAAACAAATCGAGGACTCAAATAAAGCAAATAAGACACTTAAATAGGGAGGATAGTAAAATGGGAAGACCTGCAAAAAACAAAGCTTCAGAAGCTACAAAAACAACTAAAAAAGCCAAAAAGGTAGTTGATGAAGAGTTAGAACTTGATGAAGAGAACGAAGATGAAGTTGTTGTTATCGATAATGATGACGCAATTGAATCATTAGAAGATATCGAAAAAAGATTACTTAAGTACGCAAAGGCAAACGGTAACGAACTTGAACAAAGTGAAATCCTTGATGCTACATCACACCTTGATTTAAGTGAAGATGATAACCAACAAATCTTCGAATTCTTTACAAAGAACGGAATTAAACTTCATTCAGACGAAGAAGAAGACACATTAGATGACATCGATTTTGGTGGTGATATGCCAGAAGATCTCGATGATGACTTTGAAGATGACTACGAAGAAGGTAACTTTGGTGATGACGATGTTCCAACCGAAGAAGAATTAACTGACTTAAGTAAAATTGCTACATCAAATGTTAAAGTTAATGACTCTGTTAAGATGTATCTTAAAGAGATTGGTAGAGTGCCATTACTTTCAGCACAAGAAGAAATTGATTTAGCTAAGAGAATCGCTGAAGGCGATGAAGAAGCTAAACAACAACTTATTACAGCTAACTTACGTCTTGTTATCTCAATTGCAAAACGTCACGTAGGCCATGGTATGCTTTTCTTAGATTTAATCCAAGAAGGTAATATGGGTCTTATTAAAGCATGTGATAAGTTCGACTATACAAAAGGATTTAAATTTTCAACATATGCTACATGGTGGATTCGCCAAGCAATCACACGTGCTATCGCAGACCAAGGTAGAACAATTCGTATTCCAGTTCACATGGTTGAAACAATCAACAAAGTCCGTAGAACACAAAGAACTTTAGTTCAAGAATTAGGTAGAGAACCAACTGCAGAAGAAATGTCTGATGCAATGGGTGGTGCATTAACACCTGATCGTATTCGTGAAATCTTAATGATTGCTGTTGAACCAACTTCAATTGAAACTCCAATTGGTGAAGGCGAAGACAGCCACCTTGGTGACTTTATCGAAGATAAGGATGAAGAATCACCAGATGAATTCACAACTAAGTCTTTATTAAAAGATCGTTTATACGAAGTTATGCAAGACTTAACAGACCGTGAAGAAAGAGTTCTTAGATTACGCTATGGATTAGATGATAATAAGCCAAGAACACTTGAAGAAGTTGGTAAAGAATTTGGTGTTACACGTGAACGTATCCGTCAAATCGAAGCTAAGGCTATTAAGAAACTTAGACAAAAGAATCGTAGAGTTAAACTCGAAGACTTTGACCCAAGCAAATAATTAACCAAAAATGAAATTATCTCGTAGATTACAAGCAGTTGCAGACTTTATCGAGGATGGCTCATCCGTCTTTGATATTGGGGCAGACCATGGTAATCTCGAGATTTTTCTTTCTACTAGTAGAAAAATTAATAAAATCTTTGCAGTAGACAATAAAGAAGGTCCATACGCAATCTTAAGAAATAACACAAAAGATTTTGCTAACATTAAAACAAAATTGAGTAGTGGATTAGATGATTATTCATCTGAATATAACACTATTGTTATTGCAGGGATGGGTGGACAATTAATTGTTGAACTATTAAAGCAACATCCTGAAAGTTTTTCTTCGATTGAGCATTTGATCATTGATCCACATAAAAACATAGATGAAACAAGGGTCGAATTAGCAAAACTTGGATTTAAAATCAAAGAAGAAAAAATAGTGAAAGAAAAAAAGAAATATTACTTTGTAATTCACTTAATTAAAGGCACAGATATTAACTATACCGAAGATGAAATTCTTTATGGTGTTAATGTTAATAATGCTGAACTTAGAAATGAATACATAGAACTAGACAAACAAAGAAAACAACGCATTAAAAATAGAATCGAGGGCAAATAAATGAAAACACTTAAATTATTAAGGAACTTATCTAAAAGATTCCCAAAATCTCTCAAAGAAGGCTATGACCATATTGGATTAATGACAGGTAAACTTCATGAAGAAACAAATACAGTTTTATTATGCTTAGATTTTGATGAAACAGTTTATAACAAACTCATTAATGAAAATCTTAGACCTGACATGATTCTTACTCACCATCCATTCATCTTCGGCACTAAGTACCGTGTATTCCAAAAGGATTACGTTAAAAAAGATCTTTGTGATAAGATTGACGCTCTTGGAATCCCAGTTTATTCGATGCATACAAACTTTGATATCGGTAATGGCGGTATGAATGATGCTTTAGCAGGCGCATTATGCCTAGAAGATATCAAGCCTTTAGAAACATGCAAGATGGCAAGAGGCGGTAAACTTCCATTAAAAATGGAAATTCATGAATTTGCTAAATACGCAACTGAGAAACTTAATCTTGATTACACACATTTAATTTTTGGTGGTAAAAAGGAAATCGAAACTGTAGCTATTCTTGGTGGCGGCGGTGCATATAAATATGTAAATGCTATGAAGGAAGGTTATGATATTTACTTAACTGGTGATGTTCCTCATCATATCAGAAGAGATGTCATCTCGTATCATTACAACCTTTTAGAAGTTAATCACGAAGTTGAAAAGATTTTCTGTTATCAAATGAAAAAGTTGATTGAAGAGATTGACCCATCAATCAACTGTATCATTATTGATCATGAAGAACTTCCAGAATTAATCACTAGATAGATTCTAAATATTCTTTAAGTTCATTAATAACGCTTCTTGGAGTGGATGCTCCAGAAACAATATAAGCACAATTAAGACCTAAAAGGTCTTTTTTGTTTAAGTTATCCTTATTTTCTATTAATTCAACTTTTGAACAAGGATGACTTTGCTTGGCTAAGTTGTATAGTGTTTTAGTATTATTTGAGTTTGGACCACCTACAACAAAGATAGCTTCAGCATCTGTTGGTATATCTTTTACGGCTTTTTGTCTTAATAGCGAAGCGTTACAAACATTATCGATAACTTCAACATTTGGAATGTTCTCTCTTATGAGATTGACTGTTTCACTGATTTCTTCTTTAGAGAATGTTGTTTGAGAAATAACAACTGGTTTTTCATCCTTAACAATAGTGTAGTCGAAGACTTTACCTAACTCATATAGATGAATCTTATTTGATAATGAAATCATCGCATTAGCTTCAGGATGACCCTTTTTACCAATGAAAATAATTTCATGATTTTTAGATAGTGCTTCCTTGATTTTTGATTCAGCTAACAAAACTTTAGGACATGTTGCGTCAACATATTTAATACCAAGTTCATTAAGTTTTTCTTCAACTCTTAATTCATGGCCATGCGCTGTTA
>JAKSVY010000072.1 GCA_024413875.1 Bacilli bacterium | reverse complement strand
CATAAAAATTCACATCAGAACCTCTTTCTTTTTGCATAATATAAGTCTCGATAAAGTCATCCTCTTGATGCGCGACTAAAACAGCATCACATTCATGTTTATTAAGGCACTTTCTGAAGAAGTCATATCTAAGTTCACGTGCCCATTCTTGGAAGTTTGTTTTTTCTGGAGAATGGGGTGCGCTTAACACTTCAATTTGAATATCTCTTTCTTCGCAATATTTTCTTAATGATTCTTCTTCAAAATTAGAAGCATCTCTTTTGTGATAGTTTACATGCGCGACCACGAAAGAATATCCTTCATTATAAAGCATAGAAAAAAGCGCCATTGAGTCTGGCCCAAAGGAACATGCTAATACATATTTCTTGCTTTTTTCTAAGTCTAACATCTTATAAAACTTCCTCTACTTTTGGAGGCTTAATGGTAATGACTTTATATTGTCTTAACATTCCTCTAAAAGTAACTCCAATAATATCGTTTTCTTTAATTTCAGTAGATGGCTTTGCAGCTTTGTTATTAACAGTAACTAAATCTTGATCAATTACCTCCTTAGCAACTGTTCTTCTTTTAATGATTCTACTTACTTGCATAAATTTATCTAATCTCATAATTCACCTACTTACATCTTTCATATGTTTCATGGATACATTCTACGATTACTTGTAAATCTCTCATCCATCCATTTCCTTTTTTAAGCCTTAACTTAAGAACTTTTTGGATGTATGTAAGATTTATCTTTCTTAAATATGGAGTTAATACATCAAACATTTCATTTCCGATTGATGGAATTGATGAGAATTTTTTAGAGAATGTGATTTCTACACATTCACCGATCTCAACAATGTTTGTGAACTCTTCACCTGATAAATAGATATCAATACGACGTTTATCAATAAGAGTTTCTGTTTCTTCTGGGATGCGTCCATAGATATCTCTAATTTTCTTTCTTAATTTCTCTAAATCTTGTTCAGTTTTAGCAGATTCTATTTCTTGATATAACTCAATCTTATCTTCTTTAATCGCGTAGTTATCAGGAATATAGGCATTAATCTTAAATAATGTAACTGGCTTAGGCTCAATAGCCTTTTCTCCAGTTTTCTTTTCTTCAATAACTTCGTTAAGAAGTTTCAAGTATAAATCCATACCAACAGAATCAATAAAGCCAGCTTGTTCAGGCCCTAAGATATCACCCGCTCCTCTAATCATTAAGTCACGTTGGGCAATCTTATAGCCACTACCAAATTCTGCAAAGTCTTGAATAGCTTTAAGTCTCTTTTTAGCGTTACTATTCATATCTTTACCATCGTGATAGAAAAGATATGCATAAGCGATTCTATCTCCACGGCCAACACGACCTTTAATTTGATAAAGTTGAGATAAACCAAAGTGATCAGCATCCTCAACAATAATTAAGTTAGCGTTAGGAATATCGATACCATTTTCAATAATTGATGTTGCAATTAAAACATTTAGTTCTCCCGAATAGAATTGTGTCATAACATCATCAATTTCATCTTTTTCCATTTGTCCATGAACAACACCAATACGCGCTGACGGAACAAGTCTTTGAATTTCTTCTGCTTTATGATGGATTGAATAAACTTTATTATGAACGTAAAAGACTTGACCTTTGCGGGATAATTCGCGTTCAATAAGTTCTTTTGCTACACCTTTATTATATGGAACAACATACGTTTGAATTGGCATTCTACTATTAGGAGCGGTTTCAATTTGTGAAACTGGTCTAATACCCACTAAAGATAATTGAAGGGTTCTTGGAATTGGGGTTGCACTTAAACAAAGAACATCAATATTGTTTTTAAGTTCTTTAATCTTTTCTTTTTGTTCAACACCAAAACGTTGCTCTTCATCAATAACAAGTAAGCCTAAATCTTTAAATTTAACTTCTTTAGATAACAATCTATGTGTACCAATAATTAAATCTAATTCACCCTTATGTAATCTATCAATCGCAGCCTTTTGATCTCTATCACTTACTAAACGAGATAATAGACCAATCTTTACTCCATAATTCGAGAAACGCTCAATCGCTCTTTCAAAATGTTGTCTTGCAAGAAGTGTTGTTGGGCAAAGAAGCGCAGCTTGTTTACCACTTAAAATACATTTAAAGATTGCTCTAAAAGCAACTTCAGTTTTACCAAAGCCAACATCACCACAAAGAAGTCTATCCATTGCGACAGGCTTTTCCATGTCTTTCTTGATTTCATCAAGAGATCTCTTTTGATCTGGAGTTAAATCAAATGGGAATTCGCTTTCAAATTGTTTTTGGAATTCATCATCCTCTTGGAAAGCGTAACCTTCCACTCTAGAACGCTCAGAATAAAGGTTATATAAACGATCCGCTAAAAGATTAATTCTTTCTTTAATTTTCGCTTTTGTTTTATCCCAATCTTTTCCGCCTAATGTAGAAAGTTTAGGTGCAGCACCTTCTCTACCAGCGTATTTCTTAACTAATTTAAATTGTGAAAGAGGAACATATAAAGCATCTCCTCTTGCGTATTCAATATATAAGAAGTCACGATTTACTCCATCAATCTTTTCATTTTTTACATCGATATATTTACCAATTCCGTAGAATTCATGGACAACATAATCTCCAGGATGTAAATCTTCAAATGACTTTAAGATTGTTGCTTCTTTATATCTATTTAAGAATTTAGATGATCTATTGTGGTATCCAAATAATTCGTTTGATGAAATAAAGGCAATGTTTTCATCCTTTAATTCAAATCCTTCTTCAAGACTATAAATTGTTAAACCCAATTTCCCTTTAGGAAGATTTAATCCTGTTAATTGTTCATATTGAATATTCTTATCATCAAGAATGTTTTTAATTGTGTCTAATTGTTGTTTGTTCGCTAAAGAGACGACAACCTTTTTATGAGTGTTTAAATATAGTTCAATAACATCGCCTAATTCATTTAATCCTGTTTTAGAGAATAAAAGAGGGATGACATTAAATTGAATATCTTTAGTGCCTTCTTTATATTGGTTTGAATACACAACAAAACGTCTTCTTGAATAAACATCATCAAAGTTTTTGTATAAAGATAATCTAGGTGGAAGTTGGCCTTCCTTAAATTGAGAATCTAAATATTTATCAGCTTCTGAAACAGCAAATTCCGCGGCAGTAAGTATTTGTGATTTGTTAGAGATAAAGAGTAATTCAGAATCAAAATAATCAAGGATTGACTCAGTATTATCCTTTATATATGTATAGTATTTATTTAATCTTGGATGATATAGGTGAGTAACGATTCTATCGTAGTCTTGATCAAGATTATCTTTTAATACTTGATGGAAATCTTTTGAAAGATTAATTAATGAATATTCATAAGATGCATCCATCTTAGTTTTTAAATTATTCATTTCGTCATCTGTAATTAAAAATTCATTAGCAGGTAAAATGGTTACTTCTTTAATAGATTCTTTTGATGTTTGAGTAGCGATATCAAAGAAATGAATCGCATCAATCTCATCACCAAAGAATTCAATACGAATTGGTTTTTCATAATTAACTGAGAAGACATCTAAAACATCACCTCTTGAGGCAAATTCTAAGCTTTGATCAATCTTATTAACTTGTAAATAACCCGCAAGAACAAGCTTCTTTTTAAATTCAATTAAATCTAATTGTTGTCCTAACTTAATTTTGAAGACATTGTTACCAAATTCTTCTTTAGGAGGAAGAGGTGTTAATGTTGATGTTGCATGGCACACTAAAATTTTGTTTTTAGCATTGAAACATTCATTCATTACATATAAACGTTGAGCGAGCAATTCTTTAGAAGCTGAAATTACTTCGCTTCTTAACACTTCATCAGTTGGGAAGAACAAAACATTTTCTTCACCAATTAATGAAGAGAGAATATTAGCAACCTTTTGGGCAACATACATATTAGAAGACACTATCGTGTAGTTACCTGGTTTTTTATGATATAAACCCGCAAATAAAAGCGCGGTTCCAATCGTATCATCAACAGCAAAAGCCCCACTTTTTTCAAGAAGGGGGGTGATAGAATTATTTTTAGATAATAAATCTAATAATTCACTAATATGGTGTTCCTCCATTAAATTTTTGAGTTGCTGAAGCGATATCTTTGACTATAAATTCTTTAATAGCTTTACATGCACGTAACTCGGCTTGGCTAATCGCAATTGCTTCATCACCTTTTGGTTTTCCTAAGACCCAATCAACACCGCTGTGGTCTGGTTCACCAATACCAACTCTAATGCGTTTGATCTTATCTGTCTTAAGATTATCAATGATATTTTGAATTCCTTTTTGACCACCACTAGAACCTTCTGGTCTAATGCGAATTACGCCAGGTCTAATTGCCATATCATCATAAACAACCAAGATATCTTCAACTTTAATCTTAAAGAAAGTCATTAACTCTCTTACAGATTCACCTGAGAGGTTCATATATGTTTGTGGTTTAAGTAAGATAACATCTTCATCACCAACAACACCTTTACCGTATAAACCTTTAAATCCTTCTCTTGAAATCTCGATATGAGATAAATTTGAGAATTCATCTAAAACACGAAAACCACAATTGTGTCTTGTGTTTTCATATTCTTTTCCAGGATTTCCTAAGCCAACAATAAGTTTCATAATTTACCTCGCTTGGTGATTATAGCACAAATTAATAATATTTATTAAAAAACCATTTCAAAACTAGTATATTATTACTTATATGAAAGCTAAGAATTTTATATTTGATATTTTAAAAGGTGCTGGAATTGGAGTTGCCGCTATTGTCCCAGGTGTTAGTGGCGGATCAATTGCGGTTATTTTTAAAATCTATGAAAAGCTTGTTGAAGCAATTCACAATTTATTCAAAACATTTGTAAAATCATTCCTTATTCTTTTACCAATAGTAATTGGTATTGCGATTGGATTTTTAGGTGCAATTATTCCAATTAAATTAGCACTTGAGCATTTTATGCTTGTTATCGTTGCATTGTTTGCTGGCTTACTCGCTGGAAGTATTCCAGATATGTTTAAATATGTTAAAAACGATAGACCTAAATGGTTCCAAATCGTTATCTGCGTTGTAGCTGGTTTAGTTGCAGCTGGAATTGGTGTTTTATCAGTAACATTAAAAACAGGTGATGCGATTACATCATTATTCGTAAACAAACCTTGGTATTTGTATCCTTTATTAGTATTTGTTGGTTTCTTAGCAGCATGTGGTTTTGTTATCCCAGGAATCTCTGGTTCAATGCTTATGATGATTACGGGATTTTACACTCATATCGTTGATTTATTTAATAACATTATGCATGGACAAGATGTTGGTTCATCTTTATTAATGATTGTTTTTGTTGCCGTTGGTGTTATTGGTGGATTCTTTGCATTATCCATTTTAATGGATATCTTATTAAAGAAACATGCGGTATCAACATATTGGGCTATCATTGGATTTGTTATTGGATCAATCTTCTCTTTATTCGCTAATAACGATGTAATTACTTATGTAACTGCTAAAGATCCAGAAACTGGATTCTATTTAATCAAGAACGCTGAATTTGTTATTGCTCCATTTATGATAGCAATTGGTTTTACTTTAAGTTTTACTTTGATAAAATTTGCTAATAAGAAATTAGAAAAGAAGGAAGAAGCAAATGCCTAGAACAGCGTCTCAATTTAAAGAAATGAAAGATCAACGTGTCGCATCTATCTTTGAAGCTGCACTTCCTTTATTTATTGAATTTGGAGTAGAAAAGATTACTGTTGATAAGATTTGCCAAAAGGCTAAATGTTCACATGGTCTTGTCTACCACTACTTCAAAGACACCGATGCTATCTATGAAGCACTTATTAAATTAGATAATTTTAAGAATTTAAAAGAATCTTTACTTGGTGATATTAAAAACAAATTAGCGTTAGATGTCTTAACTACTTTTGTTAATGTTTTAATTGACGCTACATCAGATAAAGAAACATCAATGTTTGCACATTTAATTCTTAATGAAGATGGTAAAGGTTCGTTCCGTGATACATTAACCAAAGTATTAAAGCAAGGGCAAAAAGAAGGTGAGGTCTTGGGTGGAAAACCAGAAGATCTTGCTAATTTATTCATCTATTTCTTCAAAGGACTTTATTACAAAAACATGACTTCTAAAAAAG
>JAKSVY010000071.1 GCA_024413875.1 Bacilli bacterium | reverse complement strand
CCTGAATAGTCAACACGTTTACCAAGTAAGTTTTGTCTGAAACGTCCTTGTTTACCTCTTAAGTTTTCACTTAATGATTTAGTAGGTTTTCCACCTCTACCAAGGGCTTGTTTATGACCGCTCTTAGAGTTATCAATTAAAGCATCAACAGCTTCTTGGAGAAGACGTTTTTCGTTCTTAACCATTAAGTGTGGTGCATTATCACTATAGTGTTTCTTTAAACGGTTGTTTCTATTGATGATTCTTCTATAAGCATCATTGATATCAGTTGTTGCGAATTTACCGCCATCAAGTTGAACAAGAGGTCTTAAATCTGGTGGTATAACTGGAAGAATATCTAATACCATCCATTCAGGAAGGTTATCAGAATTCATAAAGTCTTCAACAACTTGTAAACGTTTAACAACTTTATCTCTTCTTTGTTTAGAAGATGATTTTAATTGATTTCTTAAAGTTGCAGCTAAAGTTTCAAGATTTAACTTCTTTAATAAATATTTAATAGCTTCGCCACCTGATAAAGCTTTGAAACGGTTACCATATTTCATATATGCATCTTTGAATTCAAATTCAGACATAATTTGTTTGAATTCAAGATCAGTATCACCAGTTTCAACAACGATATAAGATGCAAGAGTTACTACTGATTCAAGATCATTAGTTTTTAATTCTAACAATAAAGCAAGTTTAGAAGGGCTACTCTTTAAGTACCAAGTATGAACTACTGGTGCAGCGAGTTTGATATGGCCCATTC
The DNA here is from genome assembly GCA_024413875.1 of Bacilli bacterium. The sequence goes on along the minus strand of JAKSVY010000071.1, from coordinate 5,557 downwards.
TTTCTCTTCTTACTTTACTTTGAGTAATTTCGATACCGCAAGTGGCACATTTTTGGTTTTCACTTGCAGTATTCTTTTTACTCTTTGAGCTACATGCACATTGATAATCTTTAGTTGGACCAAAGATTTCTTCTGCGAATAAACCGCCTCTAGTTGGTTTTAAAGTACGATAGTTAATAGTTTCAGGATTTTGAACTTCACCGTATGACCAATTTTCAATTTCTTTTGGAGAAGCTAATCTGATTTTAAAACTTTTATATTTTTGACTCATCTTCTTTTACCTCCTAGAAATGATATTTTTGAATGTAGTTATCTGTATCATCTTCAACGAGTGATTTTTCAACTACATTTTCGCCAGTTTCAGCATCAATTAATTCTACATAAATACCAAGTGAACGAAGTTCTCTTGTGAATACGCGGAATGATTCTGGTAGGTTAGGTTTAGGGATTTCTTGTCCTTCAGTGATTGCTCTGAATACTTTATTTCTTCCGACCATATCATCTGATTTAACAGTTAACATTTCTTGGAGAGTGTAAGCAGCACCATAAGCTTCAAGTGCCCAAACTTCCATTTCACCAAATCTTTGTCCACCGTTCTGAGCTTTACCACCCATAGGTTGTTGAGGTACTAATACATATGGACCAACTGATCTAGCATGGAGTTTATCATCTACCATGTGGTCAAGTTTAATCATATACATAACACCAACGTTAACTCTGTTGTCGAACTTTTCGCCAGTTCTACCATCGAATACTTCAACCTTACCATCAGGTGTCATACCAGCTTGAGCCATTAAGTCAGCTAAGTCTTCATCACGGCAGCAGTCGAATACTTCTGTTGCAGCTAAGCAACCGAGTTTTCTACAAGCCATACCTAAGTGAACTTCAAGTACTTGACCAATGTTCATACGTGATGGAACACCTTGTGGGTTAAGCATGATATCGATTGGTGTACCATCAGCGAGGAATGGCATATCCTCTTGTGGAAGAATGTTAGAGATGACACCTTTATTACCGTGACGTCCTGACATCTTATCACCAACACGAATCTTTCTCTTTTGTACAATATAAACTCTTACAACTTCATTTACACCATTTGGAAGTTCTTTATCTTGAGGTTTCTTGTAGTGTCTAACAGCTTGAACAATACCATCTCCACCATGAGGAACAGTGAGTGATGTATCTTTTTGTTCTTTACTCTTATTACCGAAGATAGCTTCCATTAACTTCTCTTCTGGTGATGGATCAGTTTGTCCTCTTGGAGTTGATTTAGCAACTAAATAGTCTCCTTCTTTTACAACTGAGCCAGGGATAACGATACCATCAGCATCAAGATTCTTTCTAGATGCACTTGGGATAGAAGCCATTTCAGCAGTGATTTGTTCTTTACCAAGTTTAGTATCTCTAGCTTGACATTCATATCTTTCGATATGGATTGATGTATATACGTCATTCTTAACTAAATTTTCATTCATAATAACCGCATCTTCGAAGTTGTATCCTTCCCAAGTCATGAATGCGATTAATACGTTTCTACCAAGAGCGAGCTCGCCTTTATCCATAGATGGACCATCAGCTAACACATCTCCCTTCTTAACGATTTCACCAACTTCACAGATAGGAGTTTGGTTGAAGCAAGTTCCTTGGTTACTTCTTTGGAACTTAGCTAATTCATATTCACGTAAAGCTCCGCCTTCTTCTCTAACTCTAACTACTTTACCATCAACGTATTCAACTACGCCATCAGCAAGGCAAAGTAATGCAGCACCTGAATCATGTGCAGCTTTATATTCGATACCTGTTCCAACATATGGAGCTTGTGGACGAATTAGAGGAATAGATTGTCTTTGCATGTTAGAACCCATAAGTGTTCTTGTACAGTCATCGTGTTCAAGGAATGGGATACAAGCAGCAGAAACTGATACGATTTGTTTACTTGATACATCGATATAGCTGATTTGATCTCTACTATAAAGGTTAGTTTCAAGGTTATGTCTAGCATAGATGAAATCTTCTGTTAAAGTAGTAACGCCATCAACTGTAACAGTCTTAGCGTTAGCATCAGCAATATATTCGTTGTATTCTTCGTCAGCTGTCATATAAACAGCTTCGTCAGTTACAACACCATCAACAACTTTATAATAAGCAGTCTTGATGAAACCATATTCATTAACTTTAGCATATGTAGCAAGTGATGAAATTAAACCGATGTTTTGACCTTCTGGTGTTTCAACTGGACAAATTCTACCATAGTGAGTAGGGTGTACGTCTCTGACTTCGATACCAGCTCTTTCACGAGTGATACCGCCAGGTCCTAAGGCACTTAATCTTCTCTTATGAGTGATTTCATCAAGAGGGTTAGTTTGTGCCATAAATTGTGATAATTGTGATAATGCAAAGAATTCTTTAATTGCACTTTCAAGTGGTTTACTATTGATAAGATTTTGTGGAGTCATATCTTTTGGCTCTTTAGTAGTCATCTTATCTTTGATATTCTTTTCAAGTTTAGCAAAGCCAACTCTTACTTGGTTCTTTAATAATTCACCAGTAAGTCTCATTCTTCTGTTAGCTAAGTTATCTACGTCGTCACATTCACCAACACCATCTAAAAGGTTGAGATAGTATGATGTAGCAGCGATCATATCTGATGTAGTGATGAAAGTCTTTTCTTCGTCAAAATATGAACCAACGATTTTAACTGTCTTATTCTTTCCACCATCAGCATTGCCACTGAAAACTTTAATAGTTTCAACTAAAGTCTTAACGTTTTCAGCACTATGTCCTCTCATCCAGTCAACATATAAGTCATTCTTGTAGTTGAGTTCTTTTCTGAATGATTCTCTATTAGCTTTGAGGATATCTCTAACTTCTTCATCAACCATAGTTCCTTTAGCAAGAACGATTCTTTCTTGGATAATGTTTCCATTATCATCAGTCTTAGCTTCGATAACGTAATCTTCAGCTAAAGCATGACCAAATGCTCTTTCTGAGAAGTCTAACTTTTTGTTAAATTTATATCTACCAACTTCCATTAAGTCATATCTCTTAGTATCCATTAAATGGTTTTGGAGATAAGATTGAACGTGAGATGCAATACTATCTGATTCGCCTTTAACTTTGAGATAAAGTTCAGACATAGCTTCATCATATGTTTCATGTTCATTCTTTTCGATTGTCTTTTCAAGAAGTTCTGACTTACCGAAAAGGCTAGTCATTTGGCTCTTTGTTTCAATACCTAAACATCTTAAGAAAGTTGTAAGGAAAATCTTCTTACTTCTATCTACCTTTGCGTAGAGTAAATCTTTTGAACCTTTTTCGAATTCAATCCAAGCACCTCTAGTAGGAATAACTTGACCAGTTAAATTAGCTTTATTTAATTTAGGGTCCATTTCATTCTTAAAGAGAACGCCAGAAGATCTAATGATTTGGTTAACTACTACTCTTTCAGCACCGTTAATAACGAATGATCCAGTAGGTGTCATCCATGGGAAATCAGCTAAAAAGATAGTTGCTTCTTTGATTTCGCCAACTTCACCGTTGATAAGGTTAACCTTACATTTGAGTTTTTTAGTGTAAGAAAGTTCTCTTTCCTTACAATCTCTAATTGATCTTTCAGGTTCTTCAAAGAATGGTTCACTAAACTCGATAGAGATTTGCTTACCAGTTGGATGGTTGATTGGGCTAATGTCTACGAGAAGTTCTTTGATTCCTTCAGTAACAAACCAGTCGAATGAGTCAATCTGATTTTCAATTAAGTTAGGAAGTTCAAGGTTCTCTTTGTTTCTGGCAAAGTTGATACGTTCATGAAATTTTCCATACTTAACAAGTTTCCATTTGTTTTCCATAGGTTCCTCACTTTTTCTATTTTCGATAGTCTCATTAAATATAAATATTTAATTAAAGACCGCAATTTATCGCATTTATGTATTATACATAAAGTAAAAGCAATAGTCAAGTAAATTTTTAATTTTTATTATAATATCTATTATAAAGGTACTATTTTTTAGATTAATTTTTGGCTATAATTTAACTAAAATTTTAGTCATTTTTATCCAAATTTAAAAAAAAAAAAACATATAAAATATGTCAAAAATATAATGAAAAAATGAGCAGTTTATAAGGCTCATTTTCTTCACGTACACACGTATATAATAAGTATATAAAAAGACAAAATAAAAGGCCGAAGGCGTACCTTCGGCTTTCTATTTTTAAACCAATTCTGAAGACTAACGTTTTGAGAATTGAGGAGCTCTTCTTGCTTTCTTAAGACCAGGTTTCTTTCTTTCAACTGCTCTTGGGTCACGAGTGAGCATTCCTTCAGGTTTTAAAACCTTTCTATATTCAGGGTTAACTTCTAATAATGCTCTAGAAATACCATGACGAATAGCACCAGCTTGACCAGTGATTCCGCCACCTTTAACATCACAGATTACATCTAAAGATGTAGCGCTTTCTGTCATAACAAGTGGTTGGAGAACGTCGAGTCTAGTTAATCCGTTAGGGATATATTCTTCGAAAGCACGTCCATTAATAGTGATAACACCAGTTCCTGGAACGAGAGTAACTCTGGCGATAGAATTTTTTCTTCTACCAGTTCCGTAGTATTTAACTTGTTGTTTTGCCATAATTCCTCCTATTTAACCTCATATACTTCAGGCTTTTGAGCTTGATGTTGATGTTCTGGACCAGCGTATACGAATAATTTTCTATATACGTCAGCTCCTAAATGGTTATGAGGGATCATACCTTTAACAGCTCTTTCAAGAACTTTGCATGGTTGTTTAGCTAACATAGTTTCCATGTTTCTAGTTTTTAATCCACCATGATATCCTGAATGGTTGTAGTAAATTTTGTCTTGCATCTTGTTGCCTGTTGCGTGGATTTTTTCGGCATTGATAACGATGACATAATCACCACAGTCTACGTTTGGAGTAAAAGTTGGTTTTCCTTTTCCTCTTAAAAGATTTGCAATTTCAGTAGCAAGTCTTCCTAATGTTTTGCCTTCTGCGTCGATGAGATACCATTTTCTCTCAACGGTATTTTTGTTGGCCATATAAGTTTTCATTTTTAATTATTCCTCCTATTTTTTGATAAAAGGGCATTTTGTGGGTATTAAAAATGTACCGAAAAATATAATATCACTTTTATTAGTGATAGTCAATTGATTTTTTTGACAATTTCTAAAGGTTTTCTAAAGAAAAGCCAAGATTTAGCCAAATAGTGAATGAATAAGAGACAAGATAGTAAAAACTCTCTTAACTATTCATTTTCATTTTTTGGAATATAAAATGTTTGTTTAGGTCCTGTATCATTCACAATTGTGTTCTTATCGAATTTAAAAATCAATAGAAGAGCAACATACATATCACCTATGCATCCACTAATATGCATTGCGAATAAAAACGAAATTAATGCATACGTTAAAGGACTTTTCACAAGAATTACAAATGGTAAAAGGACAACCGTAAATACTACAAGTGGTGCTAATGTAGTTATTAAAGAAGTCTTTTTATTAACATATAAATCAGGAACACCGCAAAAAGCTACAGTAAGCGTA
>JAKSVY010000070.1 GCA_024413875.1 Bacilli bacterium | reverse complement strand
GCGATGATTGGATCAAAGTTCTTTTCTTTCTTTCCAGGTTTGCAGCGTGATACTTTTTGTTCTTCACCTTTTACAATGGCCTCAGCAAGACCACGGCATCCAGGGAAACCACACGCTCCACAGTTAGCGTTAGGTAAAAGTTTTGCTACTTCATCAATACGCTCATCTTCTTTAACGTGTAATACTTTCGCAGCAATTGCTAAACCTAAACCAAGTAATAATCCAAGGCCTGCTAAGATAAGTAAGGCCCATAATATTGTTTTACCCATTATTTATTATCCTCCGTTACATCAGGTTCTTTGTGATAGCGACAACTTGTATTATTACAAGCTTGGCATTTTTCATCAGAAACCTTTAAATCTTCACAACCTTTTGGGACTGGTGTCTTTTTATTGACAACAAAAGATATCACGAATATTGCAAGCAATGTGACAATGACAATAATAGCAATAATGAGATATCCGTTTTTACCCATATTATCCAACCATTCCTGTAAGGCCAATGAAGGCTAACGCCATAATAGCAGCGGTAATTAATGCAATAGGAAGTCCTCTAAATGCTTTAGGAGCATTAGGACCATCTAATCTTACACGGATGCAAGAGAAGACAAAGATGACAAGAAGGAATCCAAGTGATGTACCAACAGCGTTTGCCATTGATTCAAGGAAAGTAAAGCCTTGATCACTGTTTCCTTGAACAACACCAAGAACAGCACAGTTTGTTGTAATAAGTGGTAAGTAAATACCAAGTGCTTTATATAATGATGGTGAGTATTTTTTGATAAATAATCCAACTAATTGAACAAGCGACGCAATAACAAGGATGTACACTACTGTGTCCATAAATGGAATTTGAGCAAGTTCAAGAAGTTTATAAAGAGGCCAGCAAACAGCGCTAGCAATTACGATAACAAAGACAACCGCAAATCCCATACCAACTGCACTCTTAGGTTTATTTGAAACGCCTAAGAAAGGACAGATACCATAGAAACGAGATAAGACAACGTTATCAATAAGCATTGCTGAGATAATGCCTAATAAGAAGGTAACAAGATAATTCATATTACTTAGCCTCCTTTGCTTCAGTAGCTTTTTGAGCCGCTAATGCTTTAGCCTTAGCCGCTTCTGCTTTCTTTCTTGCAGCAGCATTTTCTTTTTTGGTGTTATTGATAGCAGCGATAACTGCTAAGATTACACCAAAGACAATGAATGCTCCAGCAGGGAGTTGGAAAAGAGAAATTGAGTAATCATATACTCCTGGACACTTTAAGACTGGAATTCTTACAAGTGGAATAAAGGTAAAGATTTTACCAAAGGTAAACATACCAGTTCCAAGAAGTTCACGGACAAATGCCATTGCAAGTAATGCAATTGTATAGCCAAGCCCCATACCACAAGCATCAATAAATGATGAACCAACATCATTTTTAGATGCAAATGCTTCTGCTCTTCCAAGAACAATACAGTTAACAACAATAAGAGAAATAAAGACACCTAATGTTGAATAAAGTTCTGGAAGAAATGCTTGAGAAAGCATCTTAACCATTGTAACGAATGTAGCGATAACAACGATGTATGCTGGAGTTCTAATTTCATCTGGAATTAGTTTTCTAATTAACGAGATGATAACATTTGAACAAATAAGAACAATTGTAAAGAGAATACCCATACCAATAGCAGCTTCAATTGATTTTGTAGTTGCTAAAGCAGGACATGTTCCTAAGATTGCGACAAATAATGGGTTTTCAATGAATAAACCCTTAAGGAAGTTCTTTTTTTGGTCTACTTTTTCTTTCGCCATAATTAGTTACCTCCTTTTTGAACAAGATAATCAGCATTAGCTTGTTCCGCCATTGCTTTAATTAACTTTGCACCATATGTTGCGCCGCAAGAAACATCATCTAAATCTTTCTCACCATTTTGGTTTGGAACGATATAGTTATCTTCAAGTGTTGATGCAAATGATTGAGTGTTTGTGACGATAGAGAATTGTCCGATACCTAAATCAGTAACCCCTACCATCATTGCGATTTCTCCATAAGCATTACGTCCATCAACATAATAAACATATCCAAGTTCATTGTTTGATGAATCAAATGCTACATAGTAGTTAACTAAATAATTAGTTTCACTACCCTTGAAATCATTTTTAGCTTCAGAGAATGTAGCGTTTTCAAAAATTTCATTTAACGCTTTCTCTTGCGCCTTCTTTGTATTGGCTTCGATTTGATTCTTTGTTAAAAGGTTAGTTCCTGAAATTGCTAAGGCAGAAACCGCACCAATTGCGCAAAGAGTTAAGGAAGTAATGATATATTTTTTACTATTTGACATACCATGCACCTCCTACTTTTGTTGACATAATAACAATGACTAAAATTGCTGCTGGGATAACAAATAATAATCCCATAACAAGCAACTTCTTCCATGTATATTTTGGAGAACTCCACTTATAGTAATCGATAACTGGAGCAAACATATTAGCAATGAGAATTGAGAATGCTACACCTTCTGGTACAGCGGCAAAGAATCTAATAAAGACTGTAAGAGCGCCAGCAATCATACCATACATTATTCTTCCTGGAGAGGTAATTGGTGATGTTACTGGATCAGTAATCATATAAGTAACACCGAATAATAAACCGCCAGATAAGATTTGGTATAAAACAAATTTGCCATATCCAATATTAACGCCTTTACCAAACTTAATGACAAGTCCTGAAACAAGGACTAATCCAACAAACGAGAAAAGATAAGAGAATAACGCTCTAAAGTCACAGCTTCTTCTTATAAGAAGATATGCTGCGCCAACAAGAATTAATGCTGCACATGCTTCACCTAATGTTCCACCAGTTCTACCAATAAATAAATCTAAAACCGAGTAGTCATTAAGCGCATTAGTGATGCCATTTGTAGCATCAGTTAATGGAGTGCCACCAGCAACTGTATCAAAGAACCAGTTTGTCTTCATAGCTGGATAATTTGAAGAGAAAGAAACTTTCGCAACAATCATACCAACTGCCGCTGGGTTAAAGATGTTATTTCCTAAACCGCCGAATACGAGTTTACCAATAACAATTCCAGCAAGTGAGCCAACAAAACATGCATACCATGTAGCATTTGCAGGCATAATCATAGAGAAGATTAATGCACTTACTAAAGGAGCAATCCAGTTTGCGTGGGTATAGTGGCCTTTATAGGCATAATCAAATTTCTCTTTAAATGAATGTTTTTGTCCATCATTTGGCATTTTGTTTCTAAGACCAACATAAACGAATTCAGAAAGAATCATTGTGATGATAGAAATTCCTAATACTTTAACCGCTTGCCATTGATAGACAACAATAGAAAAGATAACGACAGGTAAAAGAGCAATGACGACATCAAGCATCATGCGAGTTACTGAAGATTTTCTTCTAATGTGTGGAGCGGTTTCTTTAACAATACTTATCATAACTTCGCTAACATTTTTGCCCTTCTAACATAATCTGTGACTTGAATTTTACTTGTACAAGAATAAGTGCATAAGCCACATTCAATGCACTTTTGTGGATTTAATGCTTTGATTTTTTCTTTATTAACTGATTTAACAGCGTTCATGATATCAACAGGTACTAAGTGTTGAGGGCATGATAAAACACATGATCCACATCTAACACATTGTTCTTCCTTATATGTTGATTTATTTAAAACAATAACTGATGTAACTGTTTTTGTAATAATTGTGTCATCAGATGGTAAAGCACATCCCATCATAGGGCCACCTAAAATGAAGACTTTTTCTTCTTCAGGTTTTGCGTATCCACCACACTTTTCAATTAATTCCTTAACTGATGTACCACATGTAACACGGAAGTTTGTAGGATATTTAATACCATCACCAGTAATTGTGATATCACGCTTAATAACTGGCATATTGTATCTAATAGCCTTGTATAAACCAACTACTGTAGATACGTTAAAGTTAATGATTCCATATTTTGATGGAAGTTCTCCAGGTTTCATTTGGATACCAGTAGCGGATTTAATCATCGCTACTTCCCATCCTTGTGGATAGTAGTTTCCAACACAACAAACCTTAATACCTTTTCCAAGTGGGTCATCTTCTTCTCTACGAAGATATTCATTCCACATTTCTTTTAAGTCTTGGTATTTCTTTTTGATACAGATATAAGCCTTCTTACAATTGAAAGCTTGCATAATGTATTTAATTCCAGTAACGATACGTTTTGGGAATTCAAACATAATACGGTGATCGGCGGTAATGTATGGTTCACATTCAATACCATTGATTAAAATAGTGTCGATTTTTTCTTTTGTTTGGAATTTGATATAGGTTGGGAAAGATGATCCTCCTAAACCGACGAGCGCACAGTTCTTAAGGATTTCAGTCATGTCATCCTTAGTTAGTTTAGCGATTTCTTCAGGAGTTCTTTCTTTTACGTAATCAGCGTATTCGTCCTTAAAATCGTTTTCGATTTTTAAATAGTTAACTTTTTTACCAGAACGATGGTAATGTTCTTCGTAACCAATAACGGTTCCTGAGCAAGATGTATGGATTGGTTGATCGAAGAAAGGTCCGTGACGCATGCCAATGATTTGACAACATTTGACATAGTCACCAGGTTGAACATAGATCTCTGATTTATCACAACGAGCATTAGATGCACCAATATAAAGATATTTAGCATCTGTATAACGAAGCGATGGAAGTTCTCTAATTAAACCTTTAGTGTCTTTAATAGTTCTTGTTTTCGCTATCATAAACATCCTTTCTAGTGATTACTAAGTAATCCTCTATTCATTATTATAGAATTTTATAGAGTATAAAAATATATTAAATTAATTTAATACTATCAGGGTGTTTTTGGCTCATTTGCTCTTAGGAACTCCAGTATTTTTAGGAAAAATTACCAATATTTATAAAATGTAATAATACTAAAAGTTTATTTTGATTTATGAAAAAACAACTTTTTGGTATTTTTAAATAAAAAAAGACAACGGATCATAAACCCATCGTCTCTTTTAAATATCACAATATGCCGACCTTCGCCGTACACATATAAGACTTACCTTATTAGCATATATTTACTAGTGGCTGAACTAAAGGGAGCGACCCAATAGCTTCACTAATAGCTTATTTCTAAGCGAGCAATAAGAAGGACCAATACCTTCTACCTTTCACAGAGTTTCAGCATGAATTTTTGTTTCTTAGAATCTATACATCCTATGCAGTTCTGCTACTTAGACGTGTGGCCATCGTTATACACCAGTTTCCTGGCTTCAATGCATACCCTTCCTTGAGGCACCCGGGTCGATGAACATCTCACCTTCCATCCCCCATTTGGTAGGAAAACCTTTCGGTTATTATTTGTAAACCACTTGTCGGGCCGACGAATACACTTGCTTAAATAACGTCTTATCATGCACCACTGCCATAACTATCCTTTTGGGAATTAAGCATTACATTACTATAATGCTTTTCACATCCAGCACTCTATCGGGCGCCTTCAGTTACTACAAGGCAGGTCCAGGCAGAGCAACAAGCCCTCTTCACCTGGTTGCATAATGTTTTCAAAAATCAGTTGTTGGAAGGGATCAACCTTTCAACGTGAATAACTATAACACATAACTTTAAAATATCTCTCTCGAACTCGAGAATTCAGAAGAAAAAGAAAAAGCGCCCTTTTAGGACGCTATTCATCAAGCTTTTCTTACTCTAATGAACCACTGAAGATCCATTAGTGTAAGGTTTGCCATTACATGGTGGGGTAATTAAGTAGCCCATCATATCAAGCATTTTAAGCAAGTATTCTGCTTTTGGCATGCTTGTGCCGTTCATCCATTTGTAAATGGATTTCTCGCTTGCCCCAATTGCAGCGCTTAAGTCCATTACTGAACCTGCCTTGAATTGGGCCTTTTTTGTAAGTTGTCTTACAAACATTTCATCGTATTGCATTTAAGTTTCCTCCTTTTTGATGATTTTGGTAAATGATAAATAGATTTTTAAGCGTACTTATCCCGTTAGTCTGTCCTGACAAGGGTTCAAAATTCATTTTTACGCTTTTTTATCATCAATATCAGAGTACTTATTGCTTCATGTTTGTTTTGATGACTCCCTCCTTTTGCGAGTGGTAATAATATAGCATACGCGCGTTTAAAAAATAAAGTAAAACTTATAAAAATCCTCATGGAGTCGCGAGTTCGAGAATTATAAAGAAAAGGGGCTGTTAAGAAATGAAAATTCTTAACTCCCCTTTTTTGTTTGCTTCTTTTTCGGTAGAACAACTACGTTGTTAAGAAATGCTTTTATGAATTTTGTTTGCT
>JAKSVY010000007.1 GCA_024413875.1 Bacilli bacterium | reverse complement strand
GTTGAAAAATTAGACAACTTTGTTGAAGAAACAATGGGACCAGGATTTGATAACTATGGTGGTCTTTTCCTCGGTATTGTTCCATTCCTTGCTTTAGCCTTCATTTTAGGCATTACAGGTCTTCCAACACCTATGTCTAATTTATCTGTTCCACTTTCTCTTGCAATGGTGACATTTGCTCAAATTCACTTTACATCAATGAGATATACAAAGTGGGGATATTTCAAACGTTATATTGATCCAATCCCAATCTTCCTTCCAATTAACTTACTTTCAATGTGGGCTCCATTACTCTCAATTACCTTACGTATGTTTGGTAACGCGGTTGTTGGATGGGTTTTAATCTCACTTGTTGACTGGGCACTTGAATATAGTGCTGTTATTATTGGAGCAACTCCATTGCTCCACGCATATTTTGATATGGTTTCAGGTTTAATTCAAACCTTGGTATATGTTTACTTAACTGCGCTCTTAATCGCGCAAGAGAGACCAGAAGAAGCAGAAATTGAGGCTAATCAAATTCCTGCTAGAAAGGAGAACTAATATGACAGATATTGGCTTAAGAGCTATTGCTGCTGGTATTGCAATTCTTTGTGCTGCTGCTTCATCTATTGGTGAAGGCTTATTAATCTCAAAGGCAATCGAAGGCATGGCACGTAATCCAGAAATGTACAAGCAACTTCGTTCATCAATGATCATTGGTGCAGCTTTAGTTGAAACTTGTGGTATTTACGCATTACTCGTCGCAATTCTTATTATTTTCGTTATGTAATTTCAATTTCAAAAAAGGAGGGCTAAATATGAAAGTAAATAAAAAAGCATTATTACTAACTACATTACTTAGTAGCAGTCTTTTACTTACTTCATGTGATACAAGCGTTCCACCTATGACTGCGGATGATTTCTTAAAGAAATTATTCCCTAATCCTTGGGAAGCTTTATTCACTTTCTGTGCGTTTATTGTATTGCTTTTAGTAGCATTCTTCTTCGCATATAAGCCAGTTAAAAAGATTTTAAAAGCTCGTAGAGAATACGAGAGAGAAAAACTCGAAGGCGCTGCAAAAGCGGAGATGGAAGCAAAAGCTAAAGTTGAAGCTGCTGAATCTAGCATTAAAGAAGCTCGTAAAGAAGCTGTTTTAATCATTGATAAAGCAAAAGTAGACGCTCAAAACGAAGCACAATTAATCAAAGAAAAAGCCCACAAAGAAATTGAAAACGAAAAGAAACTCGCATCTGAAGATATTGCTCGTGAAATTGAAGCAAGCAAGGATGCAATCCATAATGAAATTGTTAATGTCGCTATCGAAGCTAGTAGCAAAGTACTCGGTAGAGAAGTTAGCAAAGAAGATAATGAAGAACTCATTAATAACTTTGTTAAAGATTTAGAAGAGAATAAATAATGGAAGAATTATTCGTTAGATACGCAACTGCGTTATTAGAACTCGCAATTGAAGAAAAGAAGGTTAGTGAATATAAAGAAGCACTAGCTAGTATTTTTGACGTATTTAATGAAGATGAATCTATCCAAAAATATTTAGAAAGCTTCTTTGAAGATAATGATAAAAAGTTCCAAATTGTTGATACACTTTGTGAACCATTCAAACTTAAACATTTATCTTCATTTATGAAATTAATTGTTTCAAAGCATTTAATCTTACATTTCAAAGAACTCTATAAATCATTTAATAAACTCGCTAATGAAGAACTCGGAATAGAAGAAGGATTTGTCTATTCAACATATAAGTTATCAAAAGAAGAAATCAAAAAGATTGCTGATTCTCTTGAGAAGAGAACATCTCGTAAAGTCGAATTAACTAACCTTATTGATGAATCTCTTATTGGTGGAGTTAAAGTCATTATCAAAGATCGTGTTTATGATGGCTCAGTCAAATATAAACTCGACACAATGAAATCCAAATTAATTAAGAAAGGAGCCTAACAATGAAAATTAACTCTTCAGAAATTAGCGCCTTAATTAAAAAGCAAATTGAAAATTTTGAAACTAATGTCGAATCTAACGACGTCGGTAGTGTAGTCACCGTTGGTGATGGCGTAGCTTTAGTCTATGGTCTTGATAAAGCTATGTTAGGAGAACTTGTTGTTTTCCCACATGATGTCTATGGCATGGTCATGAATCTTGAAGAAGATAACGTTGGCTGTGTTTTATTAGGTGCAGATACCGAAATCAAAGAAGGCGACATTGTAAAAAGAACACATAGCGTTGTTGAAGTCCCAGTAGGTGACGCTCTTTTAGGACGTGTTGTTAATGCTTTAGGTCACCCAATCGATGGATTAGGTGAAATTAAAACAACAAAGACTCGTCCAGTTGAAAGAATCGCTCCAGGGGTTATGTATCGTAAATCAGTTGATACACCTCTTCAAACAGGTATTAAAGCTATCGATACAATGATTCCAATTGGTAGAGGACAACGTGAACTTATCATTGGTGACCGTCAAACAGGTAAAACCGCTATCGCAATTGACACAATCATTAACCAAAAGGATCAAAATGTTTTATGTATCTATGTTGCAATTGGCCAAAAGAACTCAACAGTCGCTAATATCGTAGATAAGCTTAAAAAGAATGGTGCAATGGATTATACAGTCGTTGTTTCAGCAACTGCTTCTGAACTTGCTCCATTACTTTATATCGCTCCATATGCTGGTACAGCGATGGGTGAAGAATGGTTAGAACAAGGTAAGGATGTCTTAATCGTCTTTGATGATTTATCAAAGCACGCTGTTGCATATCGTACTTTATCTCTTCTTTTAAAACGTCCTTCAGGTCGTGAAGCTTATCCTGGTGATGTCTTCTATTTACACTCAAGATTACTCGAAAGAGCTTGTAAATTAAATGACGCTCATGGTGGTGGTTCATTAACCGCTTTACCAATTATTGAAACACAAGCAGGTGATATTTCTGCTTATATTCCAACAAACGTTATTTCAATTACTGATGGTCAAATCTTCCTTATTACTGACTACTTCAATGCTGGACAAAGACCAGCTGTTGATAGTGGTTTCTCAGTTTCACGTGTTGGTAGTGCCGCTCAAATTAAGGCTATGAAACAAGTCGCATCTTCTTTAAAGATTGAACTTGCTAACTACCGTGAACTTTTAAGCTTCTCACAATTTGGTTCTGACCTTGATAAAGATACTAAAGCAGTTCTTAATCATGGTGCAGTCCTTATGGAAGTCTTAAAACAAGGACAATATGATCCATATCCAGTCGAAAGACAAATCATTGAAATGTTTGTTGCAAAGAATAGATATCTTGAAGAAACACCTATTGAAGAAATTAAATCAGTTCTCAATGGTTGCTACTCATATATCGAATCTTCACACAAAGACATCTTAGATGAAATTGTATCTAAGAAGATTATCTCTCCAGAACTCGAAGAGAAAATGCATAACGCAGTTAAAGAATACTTACAAACTAGATAATATTTATGGCAGCAGGTCTTAATAAAACAAAACGACGCATTGCATCAGTAAACTCTACCAAGAAGATTACTAAAGCAATGGAACTCGTCGCAACAGTCAAACTCAAAAGGTTTAAAGATGTAATGTTCCAAGGCGCATCATATAATGATGCAATTAGAGAAATCATTACTTCCCTTTTCAGCAAGGCTGATAAAGACCTTTTAGGAGATTACATCTTGCCTAAGAATGCTGAAAAAGACTTAGTAGTTATCGTATCTTCTAACTTAGGATTATGTGGATCATTTAACAATGATGCATATAAATACGTTGAAAAGAATGTTAATAAAGATGACTCAGTTTTACTCACTATTGGCCAAAAAGGTAAAGATCATTACTCTAAACTTGGCTATGAAATCAATGATGAATTTACATCTTTAAATGAAAAGATTGAATACGCTGGTGTAGTAAAACTTGGAACATACTTATTAAACATCTTCTTAGAAGGTAAATACAAAACCGTAAAGATTATCTATACAAAATACGTTAATTCCATCAAATTTGTTCCTAATGAAATTAATTTATTCCCATTAGGCTTTGATGAAAATAACAATTCTGAAATTGGATTCGCTCCAATTTATGATTGTGACGTCAAGACCCTTATTGAGGAAATTATCCCAATATACGTCACATCAACTCTCTATCAAAAGATAGTGGAGACTCAAGTAAGTGAACAAGCATCACGTCGTAACGCGATGGATAACGCAACTGACAACGCTGATGAACTTATTCAAACACTTACACTTGAATACAATAAAGCCCGTCAAGCTGCTATTACAGCAGAAATCACTGAAGTGGTTGGGGCTAGCATGAATAAATAAGGAGGCAAAATATGTCTACACTTAAATTAGGTAAAGTTGTCCAAGCTGTTGGACCAATTATCGATGTTCGCTTCAAAGATGAACAATTACCAGAATTATTAACTGCTCTTGAAGTTGTTTTAAGTGATACAAACAAATTAACAATTGAAGTTGCTCAACACATTGGTGATGACGTTGTTAGATGTGTCGCTATGGGGGCAACTGAAGGTGTTGTTAGAGGTATGGATGTCATTAATACTGAAGCACCTATCTCAGTTCCTGTTGGTGAAAAGACTTTAGGACGTATGTTTAACGTTTTAGGCCAACCAATCGATGAACAAGGTAATGAATTCAAAGATGAAAAGCATATGCCAATTCACCGTAAAGCACCTACATTTAAAGAACAAAATACATCAACTGAAATGCTTGAAACAGGTATTAAAGTTATTGACTTACTCTGTCCTTATATGAAGGGTGGTAAAGTTGGATTATTCGGTGGTGCTGGTGTTGGTAAAACAGTTTTAATTCAAGAATTAATTCATAACATCGCTACCGAACAAAAAGGTATTTCTGTTTTCGGTGGTGTTGGTGAACGTTCTCGTGAAGGTAATGACCTTTATTACGAAATGAAGGCTAGTGGAGTTTTATCTAAAACAGCACTTGTCTTTGGACAAATGAATGAGCCACCTGGTGCTCGTATGAGAGTTGGTTTAACTGCTTTAACAATGGCAGAGTATTTCCGTGACTTTGAACACCAAAACGTTTTACTCTTCATTGATAATATCTTTAGATTTACTCAAGCAGGTTCAGAAGTTTCTGCTCTTTTAGGACGTATGCCTTCAGCGGTTGGTTATCAACCAACACTCGCTACTGAAATGGGACAACTTCAAGAAAGAATTACTTCTACTAAGGATGGTTCTATTACATCAGTTCAAGCAATTTATGTTCCTGCTGATGACTTAACTGACCCAGCTCCTGCAACAACATTCTCACACCTTGATGCGAAGACTGTTCTTGATAGAAATACTGCTGCGTTAGGTATTTATCCAGCTGTTGACCCACTTGACTCAACATCAAATATTCTTGATCCAAACATTGTTGGAGAAGAACACTATAAAGTTGCTCGTGAAGTCCAAAAGATTTTACAAAGATATAAAGAATTACAAGATATCATCGCTATTTTAGGTATGGATGAACTTGGTGAAGAAGATAAGGTTATTGTTAATAGAGCAAGACGTATCCGTAACTTCCTTTCTCAACCATTCCACGTTGCTGAAGGATTTAATGGTTTTAAAGGTAAATATGTTCCCATCTCAGAAACAGTTAGATCGTTCCGTGCTATCTTAGACGGTAAGTATGATAACTATCCTGAAAGTGCTTTCTTATACGCAGGCACAATTGAGGATGTTGAAGAAAAAGCAAAGAAGGCAAGATAATGGGTGTCTTTAAACTAGAAATCATCACACCTAAAGGTGTATACCTCGAAACTGAAGTAGAATCATTAACAATTAAACTTACAAGTGGATATAGAACAATCCTTAAAGGACACGCTCCACTTATTGGTGCAATTGGATATGATGAAATGCATACAGTTAAGGGAAACGTAACTAATCGCTACGCTGTTCATGGTGGTGTTTTAAACGTTGCTTTAGATAAAGTGATGCTTTTAGTTAATGGAATCGAAAACGAAAAAGATATCGATTTAGCTCGTGCAGAAGCAGCGCGTGATAGAGCAAAAGAAAGACTTGAATCTAAAGATCCAAGCCTTGATGTTAAACGTGCGACTTTAGCATTAAATAAAGCGTTAGCAAGAATTAATACTGTTTCAAATAAATAATATTTAATAATTTTTTTGTTTGTTCAACGGTTTCTAAGAAAGTTATGTTAGCAGCATAACTTTTTGTTTTTGCAAATCTTTGCCAACTGTTCCCCATAGAGACGTTACTTGAAACATTTTCTAAAATTATCTTAACATCCTCTTCCTTGAAAATGATATCGCGATGCTTACAAGTATTGAAGAAGGCATCTCGTAAATAAACTACATTGATTGAATCGAATTTTAGCTTTGAAAAAACATATAAATCGTAAAAGTCTTTTGCTCTTCCGTTATTAATGCCTCTCGAAAGGACAGCATGCAGTTTTTCAGAAATTATAGTTTCAACATTATAACCTTTAATGTTTATCTCATTATTCGTGAATAAACAATGGTATCTATAATCAATTGCGCATGGTGTAATAACATCACCAGTAGCAATGTCGATATAAAAAGGTTCTTTTATATTTTCTAAGTGCCCAATTAATTTGACGCGGAACCCACCATATTTGTCATCTTTTCTAATTGGGCCAATCGATCTTATTTCAAATAAAACATTATCTTGGCATTCAATTGATATAATGTTGGAAATAATTAATAAAATAGAGTCTTGTGATAATTTAAGATTTTTTAAGGAAATATCTATATCTTCGGTTGTTCTACTTCTAATTCCAAAAATATGAGTAAGAAGAAACCCTCCTTTAAAAACTAGATTATCAATATATCTGCTCTTGACAACTCTAGACAAAAAACAGTCAAAGAAATAATATTTCAAAATTACGTTTGGATGGATGTTTGTGTCTAAAGACAAATTTTTGATTTGGTCAACAAGGGAGTTCTTATTAATCTTCATTTAATAATACCTCGAAAATTGTTGACACATCAGATTCGATTTTCATTGCCTTAGCATATTCAAAAAGCTTGTCAATGCGTTTGTTCTTTTTTGAGCAATATGCATGGATTGCTTTTGCATAGACTTCTAGTTCGAGCTTATTCTTGTTTTTAATTAAATCACATATGGTTTTTTCCAAATCATAAACTTTTACAAAGTTGCCAGATGTGGTAGCTACTTTAGTGATACCAAGCGAATAAACATCGTCTCGAGTATTTGTGTGCGCAATAATGTCTTTGCGAGGCTTACTTATTGGTCGATAGTTTTTTGGTCCCGTTACTTCAAAATATGAAGGTAAAATATCTCCCAATTCATGAAGAAAAATAGCAGAGTCAAATGAGTATATGTATTTTGGATAGGAATATTGGAAAATCAAATATACATCAATAAGCCAATTTGATTCAGCATAAAAACCTGGTGCATATTTTATAAGTCCATTTGCTTTTGCATATCGGTATAACACGGCGGTAGGTATGCCTGCTTTGCAGACATCTTGAGCGGTTATGTATCCATGATTTTTGTTTAATATATCCTTTATTATATAAACTTGACTCATTACTGTTTCCTTTTCAACCATATAATAGTCAAACGTGGTTGAAAAAGCAACATTATTATTCATTTCCATCTTTTAATTCCTCCAATTCTTTATTAGTGTTAATGAAATAAATCTTTTTATATATGCATTTCTTGTTCCGTGCTACATCGCGGTCAAAATGATAATGGCCAAAAAGCCAGTATTTATAATTTGCAACTCGATTAATCACATTTAACCAATCAGTAGAGTCATCTCTTTTAAAATGAAACACTGTACGAACAATGCCTGTATTAACACAATGAGTAAATATGTAATCAACTTTATTATTTACTTTTTCTAAATTTGTTAGTGCGTTATCAATATTACTTTTTGTAATTTCTTCTTGTGGCCACCAACTGATTCCTTCTCTGCGATGCCATCTATCTATTGAATACGCTCCTCCAATACATAGAATTTTCATATTTTTAATTTTTAATATCTCTCCTCGCATTACATGATAGATATACTTGCTAATTTTATGCATTTTGGCACCGTACTTTTCGATAATTGGAAATTGTTCTAGCATATCAAAATTTTCATGATTGCCATCGATAAAATAGATAGTGCATCCAATATAGCTATATATAATATCCATCATTTTTAATTCAATCGGATCCCAACAAATTCCAGCATCACCTAATATGAATAAAATGTCGCGTCTAGTCACCTTAAGATTTTTAAGTCTAAGTAGTTTATCAAAATCAATTGGACCATGAGTGTCACCTGTTATATAAATCATAAATATGCTCTCCTTGCATTTTTATAAATTATATTATGCTAAATATGTATATTCAACATAATTATAAAAATATTTATGTAAAAAATGCATAAGTAGTGTATAAATATAGATATGACACATTTGGAAGAAGAAATTTGCAATAGAATTAAAAAAATGATGAAGGATAGAAAAATCAATCAATCATCATTAGCTATTGAATTAGGTGTACATCAATACGATGTTTCGCGATTATTAAATGGAAAACCATTTCCTAGTATCGATCAATTGGTTAAGATAGCAGGAGTGCTAGATTGTTCGCTATATTACTTGCTTGGCATTCAGGAACAATCTTATAGAGAGTTAAATCCAGATGCCGCAAGAGTGGCTTCAGCTTATTCTCAAGCAAGCGAGCCTATCCAAGAAATTATTAAAAGAGTATTAGATATTTAAGCATCCGAAGCTGGATGCTTTTTTGTTAGTAAATCAAATTTTCAATTGTTTCACTTGTAATAACTTTAATGTTTCCGTTTTTGAAAGTGAGATGAGTGAATAAGTAGTTTCCTTCGATTCCATATGGATGAAGTGCTTCATCTCTAATCCCGTCATAGTAATACACTATGGATGTTTTACGTCCAAACTTATCTTTAACGTTTTTGTTATAGTATTCCATGGCGGCTTTTGACCAGTTCGCAACAACATATGCATCACCAGTTTCTGATGACATATAGTTAATAAAGTTAATTACATCATTAAATAAGTATGTATTAGACTTTCTATATGAAGATGCTAAGTTATTTTTAACCATTTTTGGGTTATTTAAGGCATCTTTATTAAAAACTTTGATTAATTCCTTATTATCAAATAAATAGAGGTTAGAAATTTGAAATTCCTTGTATTCAAAATTCAATCTATTCATATCAATGCTATTTGATGATACATAATAGATTAATTGGCCAACATCTTTAACATAACTTATTAAGTTAGATTTAACTTCTTCACAAGAAGAACAGCCATCAAGTCCATAATAGATTGCAACAGAATCACCTGACGAAATAAGCCTATTAACAATTATTTCATCTTCAATATTAATCAAGTAGTTGTTTGAATTATTAAAAACAACATCTCCATTTTTATACATGGTGTGCACCCCTTTATTAGTGCATCCGGTTAATAAAAGTGTAGTGATTAATAATGAAATGTAAGCTTTTTTCATAGAAAACATTATATATGAACGCAAATGTAAAATATATTATAAAAATAATTTATAGGCTATTACTTTCAACACAAAAATATGTGTGATACACTAAAAACGACAAAAGGGAGGCATAAATATGAATATTTGGCACAAAGCTGATCCTAATAGAATTAAACCAGAACAATTCTTATCATGTATTGAAATTTCAAAAGGTAGTAAAAACAAATACGAATTAGACAAATTCTCAGGAGCATTAATCCTTGATAGAGTCTTATTCACATCAACTCACTATCCACAAAACTATGGATTTATTCCAAGAACTTACGCAGGTGACGGAGACCCATTAGACGTCTTAGTCATTTGTTCAGAACCAATCGTACCACTCGCATTAGTTGACTGTTACCCAATCGGTGTTCTTGAAATGACTGATAATGGTGATGAAGATATGAAGATTATCGCTATCGCTAAAAACGATCCTGTTTACAATAGCTTTAAGGATATCAAAAACATCCCAGATCACCTTTTAAAAGAAATTCAACACTTCTTCGTTGTTTATAAACAACTTGAAGGTAAAGAAACCGTTGTTAATAAAGTACGTGGTAGAGCAATTGCGATGAAAGTCATCCAAGAATCTATCGATGCTTATAAAGAAAAATTCCCTAATAATTAGGAAATTATATCTTGATATCAAATTCCAGTTGCTCGCTGGAATTTTTTATTTTTTCTATCGTTTCTTTACGAACATTATTTAATTTAATAGTGGAGTAATTCTTTAAGATCGCTTCACCTAATGTATGACCTTTTCTTACATTCTTTTTGTGAGTGTAGATAACTTCACCAGCAGTCTTTTTAGATTGGATTAATGCAAGTTCTGCCGCAAACAAGAGTTCAGCTTCAGTTGGCTTCTTATTTTTAATAACAATATGCGCTCCTGAATAGTCTTTAATATGCATCCAAGTAAAGTCTCTATCAAGCTTCATTCCAAAGCTTAAATAGTCATTTTGAACAGCGTTTCTACCGAATAAAATGATCGTTCCATTAAGGTTAATTTTATAAGGTGAATTAGCAACTGATTGAGTAATTTGATGATGCTTTTTATCAAGTCCAGATTGTAAAACAAACTTATCAACATCATCTTCTGGAGCAGCAAAAATCATATCTAAAATGTTAGTGAATAATTTGTTTTCATCTCTAGCGTCTTCGATATTTTTCTCGCTTCTTCTAATAGTTTCTTTTGCCTTTTTAGAAGCCTTAAATAACTTATCAACATTCTCGTAAATTGTTAACTTTTTATCTAAAGATAAAGTAGTAGTGCTTAACTCAATAGAATCAACGTGATCGCGAAGATTTAAACCCATAGATAAAATCTCGTTTGCGAGGTCAGTTTTTGTTAAAGCAAGTTGAGCCTCTTCAACATCTTTTTGAATGTTTTTAATCTTACGTTCAGTGATACGAATTCTATTACGAACAATAGTTAAAGTATCTTTATATTTTTCTTCTCTTCTAATTGTAAGTTCTTTTACAAAACTTGCTGATAAAACATCAGTGGTTAAGTCTTTTGAAGAGTCTTTAATTTCTGTTAAATCTAAAGTAAATTTTTCACCAACTTTTTTCTCACCATTATAGAAAGTTTCAATGATGATATCATCCTTATCGCAAAGATAAAGATTTGGTTTAAGGGTAAACATTTCAAAGTAGAGTCTAAATGGTGTTTCATCCTTGATCATATCTCTAGACACAATCTCAAATGTCACTGTATTAGCTTCTTTAATAAACTCAACATCGTCTAAGTAAGAAATACCAACTTCTGTAAATAATTTTCTTGAAAAGTGAGTAGGGAGTTGATTGAATTTAAAATTCTTTAAACGAATTGTATAAAACAAAGGATTTTGTCTATTTAAAGAGAAAACAATATAAGCATTATCGCCTTCAACAGGGAAAAGAATTGTTTCAGAGTTTAATGAAACCGCTGGTAACAAATTGCTACCAGAGAAAACATTGAACATCTCGTTTACGTAATCCTTATAAGACTCTTTTGAATATTTCATGAGTAAAGTATACCATTTTCTGTTGATTTTAAAATTAATTTTAAATAAACTATACATATGAATAAGGCAAAATCAAAAGGTTTATTAATCATATTAAGTGGACCTAGTGGGGTTGGAAAAGGAACCTTAAGACAAGAGATTATCAATGATAAATCTCTAAATCTTTTCTATTCAGTTTCAATGACTACTAGAGCTAAAAGACCTGGTGAAACTGAAGGGATTGATTACTACTATGTTTCCAAAGAAGAATTCCAAAGAAACATTGATAACGGAAACCTTTTAGAATGGGCTGAATTTGTTGGCAATAGATATGGCACTCCAAAAGATAGAATCGACGCTCAACTAGCCCTTGGTAAAAATGTCTTACTTGAAATCGAAACTAAAGGTGCTCAACAAGTTCTTGATAAATGTGCAGGACCAAATTTAGTTTCAATCTTTGTTATCCCACCTTCTTTAGATGAACTTGAAGCTCGTATTAGAGGACGTGGTACTGAATCAGATGAAGTAATTAAGGAAAGAATTGAAAAAGCACGTGTTGAAATGCACAAACAAAAACTTTATCAATACAAAGTTGTTAATGATGATTTAAAGCGTGCTGCAAATGAAATTGCATCCATTATTCATTCAAAAATGGAGGAATAATTAATGAAAGTAATAAAGGTCCTCATTGAGCGATACGTATTAGCTCTTGATCGTCCTTTTACTTATGTTTATGAAGGAACTAAGGACGTTGATGTTGGTTATCGTGTCCTAGTTCCTTTTAATAAAGGCAAACCTGTTGTTGGCTACGTTATCGAATGTAGTGACACCAATAAAACAAAAGAAGAACTCGAAGCTGAGAGTGGTTTTAATATTGCTAAAATCAGTGATGTTTTAGATGACAAACCATTACTTATCCCAAGCTTAATGAAACTTGCTAACAAAGTTAGCGATTATTATGTTGCTCCTTTAGTAAGTGTTCTTCAAACAATGCTTCCAAGTTCTCTTAAACCAAGAGCGACCGCGCTTAAAGGCCCAAAGATTGCCTACGAAACATATCTTGAAATTGCAAGCTTTGACTATGCTGGATTAACCGCAAAACAATACGATATGTATCTTACAATTAGAGATGCAGGAAGAGTTTTAAAAAGAGAACTCAAATCTCCAAGTATTATCAAAAAGCTTTTAGAGTTAGGAAAAATCAAAGAAGTCTATGAAGAGAAAGTTAGGCTTAAAATGCCTGAATATGAACAAGAAGACGCTAAAGCATTATCCGAGTTTCAAAAATCAGCATTCGAATCAATTGTAAACACTGATAAAACAGTTTCTTTACTTCAAGGGGTTACTGGTAGTGGTAAAACCGAAGTCTATTTAGCCTTATCTGAATATTACATTTCAAAGGGCAAGACTGTTATCATGCTTGTCCCTGAAATCTCACTTACACCAGTAATGTGCGCTTATTTCTTAAAGCGTTTTAATTCAAATGTCGCCATCTTACATAGTGAACTTACTGATAGTGAAAAATATGATGAATATAGACGTATCGCCAGAGGAGAAGTTCAAATTGTTGTTGGAACTAGATCCGCAATCTTTGCCCCTATTACAAACATTGGACTTATCATCTTAGATGAAGAACACGTTGAATCTTATAAGCAAGATAATCAACCTTGTTACCATGCTCGTGAAGTCGCATTAATGAGAGCAAACGACGAAGGTGCTAAGGTTGTTTTAGGTAGCGCTACACCTTGTTTAGAAACTAAAGCAAGAGCGATGAAAGGTGTCTATAACGAAGCCTTAATGCTTAAGCGTTTTAATGAAAAAGACTTACCTAAAACACGTATTATTGATATGTCTAACTATGTTAACTACGCTCGCGAATCATCAATCTTTTCTAAGCCAATGATTGAAGCACTTAAGCAAACATTAGACAAAAAAGAACAAGCCATTCTTCTTGTTAACAAAAGGGGCTTTTCAACAAGTGTATTCTGCCGTAGTTGTGGACATATTCTTCGATGTCCTAACTGTGGAATTGCTTTAACATATCACAAATCTAGTGGTTTATTAAAATGCCATCACTGTGGCTATATGGAGCATAAACCAGGACTTTGTCCTTATTGTGGTTCTAAATACCTATCCACAACTGGATATGGAACAGAAAAAATCGTTGAAGAAGTCAATAAACTTTTTCCTGACGCAAGAGTCTTACGTTTAGATAGTGATATCGGACAAGTAAGAAACAATATTGCTAAAACATTAACTGCATTTGCTAACCTTGAAGCTGATGTTTTAGTAGGAACACAAATGATTGCAAAAGGACACGATTTCCCTAACGTAACATTGGTGGGCGTTGTATCAGCAGATATTGGTTTATCTCTCCCTTCATATAGATCAACAGAAAGAGTCTTCCAATTAATCACTCAGGCTGTTGGAAGAGCAGGGCGAAAAGAAAAAGAAGGACGAGCGCTTATCCAAACATTCAACCCTAATCACTACGCTGTTAAATGTGCAGCTAACCAAGATTATGATACTTTCTATAGAAACGAGATGAATGTTAGAAGACAAACTCAATACCCTCCATACACCTATCTTTTATCGATAGATGTCATCGCTGGGACAGAGGAAAATGCTATCCAAGTTGCAAGTAGTATTGCTAACAATATTAACCGACAAAGTTTTGAGAATGTGTCCGTGTTGGGACCTATCTCCCCATACATTGCAAAAGAAAATGGTCGATTTCATCGACTGGTACTTGTGAAAACAAAAAACAATGATATAATTAGGCAATTTGTAAGGGAAATGCTCGATTCCTTAAAAGGAAACGGGCAAATCAACATAAAGGTCGATATCGACCCATATACTGTTTAAGGAGTAGTTATGATTACAATTTCAATCTTAGGTTTAGATCAATATGTCGTTGGACATTATTCAAAAGATCACTCACACAATATCGCAGACTTATATGAAGTTAGCGAGGATGATTTATTATTCTATGCACCAAGTTCATATTTGTTCCACAAAGGCGTTGAACAAACAAGCTGGAACTGTATTGTAAGAGTTAATGCACCAGTTGAATACAAATCAGCTCAAGCAAGAACGTATATGTTGAATTCACATATATTGATCCTAAAGACACTTACGAATACATCTCTAAAGAATACCCACACTTTATCACTGAAGAGAATATGGTTTCTGTTGATGAACCAGATTCATCTGATGTTTTAAATGACATCTTTGCAGGTATTGGGGATGAGAACAATTAGTATTTCTAAGTAGGGGGGCCATTTATGAAAGAACTAGAACTCGCAGCAGCAATGCTTGAACTTATTACAGAAGGTGGAAAAAACTTCCAAGACGCTATCAAAGAAGTTTTCCCAGCTAACTCAGCATACAAACAATATCAAGGTTCTGTATGTGCTTTTGTTGGTTGTGAATTAAGACACTACAACCTTATCAAGGAAGTTTGTAAAAATATTGAATTAGACGCTAAAAAAGCATGCGTTTTATATCTCGGTATTGCTAACAATGCATTCTTAAAAAGATTTAACGATGAAGAAATGAAAAACGAAGTTAAATCTATTTTAGGTGATGCTTATGTTCCTGAAATTGATGTTATCTTTGATAATACGGCAGATTTAATGCAATTATGCAAAGAATATGAAATTGATTCACCTGAATATATTTCAGTTAGATTTAACACTCCACGTTGGCTTGTCAAGATGTGGCAAAAACACTATGGTAGAGCGTTAACATTCAAAATTCTTAGAAAGAATAACCGTCAACAAATCCAAACTGTTCGTGTTAATACAAAGAAAATCTCAACTGCTGATTTCTTAGCAGCTCACCAAGGTGAATTCTCATTATCATCAGTTGAAGATGTTTTAGTTTATAACGGCAAGGGACAAGTTAGAAAAACTCCTTATTTCCGTAACTTTGAAATCTTTAATGAAAGATTGCCAGTTAAGGTTATCTTAGATAAAGTCTTTGATGTCACTATGGGTGAAGTCTTATGCATTACTGGTGAAAATGACTCTATCGCTAAAGAATTATTCTTAAAAGCTACACCAAATATTGGTGTTCATATTGCAGTTCCTGAACTCAATGATCGCCCTGAACTCATCAAACTTTCTAGAACTGAACAACCTAAAAACATGTCATTCTTCAGTGCGCCTTCTTACCTCGATATGAAGGCTACTGTAAATAGAAAACAAGATCTCGCTATTGTTTACCCAGAATCATCATCATTTGATTTAATTAGACAATACCCAGATTACTTATTACATTTTGAGCATGATCGCATCGATAATTGCTTAGCAAAACAAAAAGAAGCTCTTGAAGGAGCGGATGCTTTCCTTTTAGAAAACTCTAAGCTTGTTTATATGGTCAATACTTTAAACAAGAAAGAAACTCGTGGTTCTGTTCTTAACTTCTTAAAAGAACATCCAAACTACGAATTAGTAGAAGAAAAGCAATATCTTCCATTCGATGACTATGATACTGCTCTTTATTATGCTATTCTTTTAAAGAAAGAAATTTCTGACAATACATCTAATGATTAACTTATACGGACTTGAATTAACAAAACTCGAAAACGAAATGATTAGCCGTGGCCAAAAGAAATTCCGTGCCACCCAACTTTATTCGTGGATTTATCAAAAGAAAGCAACATCTTTTGATGATATGAGCGATATCTCAAAAAACTTTAGAGAAGAACTTAAAAATGATTTTTGTTTAACAATTCCAACAATATATCGTAAACAAGAAAGTAGTGATGGAACTATTAAACTTCTTCTTGAACTCGAAGATGGAAGTAAAGTTGAAACTGCTTTAATGCCATATAACTACGGAAACGCTATTTGTGTAACATCTCAAGTTGGCTGCAACATGGGATGTTCTTTCTGTGCTTCTGGTTTACTTAAAAAGAAAAGAAATCTTGAGGTTCATGAACTTGTTGGGCAAGTCCTTGTAATGAATAACTTACTTGCGGAAAAAGATGAACACATTACCCATATCGTTGTTATGGGAACAGGTGAACCTTTTGATAACTATGATAATGTTCTTGATTTTATCAAGATTATGAATAACCCTAAATCTCTTGCGATTGGAGCAAGACACATTACTGTTTCAACATGTGGACTTGTTGAGGGTATTAGAAAATACGCTCATGAAGGAATGCAAACAAATTTAGCCATTTCCCTTCACGCTCCAAACAATGAACTTCGTAATGAGATTATGAGAGTAAATAGAGCCTACCCACTTGAAAAAGTAATGGAGGCGGTTCGATATTATGAAAAAGAAGCTGGTCGAAGAGTAACTTTTGAATACATCATGTTAAAAGATAAGAATGATACTCTTGAACATGCTAAACAATTAGTAGAGCTCATCAAAGGCACATTAGCATACGTAAACTTAATCCCATATAACGAAGTTAGTGAAATGCCTTATAAGAGAAGTAGTGATAACCAAACACATTTATTCATGTCTTACTTAATGAAGCATGGAGTTAACACAACAGTCCGTAAGGAATTCGGTAAGGATATCGATGCTGCTTGTGGACAATTAAGAGCAAAGGAGCAACACGCCAATGGAAAAAATTAGAGGAATGTATGTTGCCAAGACAGATATTGGCAAAAAGAGACAATCTAACGAAGATAAATCTGCTACTTTAGTAAATTCAAGTGGTGATGTTCTTTTACTCGTCTGCGATGGAATGGGTGGCCATAATAAAGGCTCTTATGCATCTGCTAAGGTTTTGGAAGTTGTTAATAAAGAATTCTCCGCTAAATCATCTTTCTTTTCTGTTAGAACAGCCTATTTCTGGCTTCAAAGAGTTTTAAAAGAAGCGAATACTGATATTTATAATTACGCTCAAGAAAACGAAGATTATAAAGATATGGGCACAACAGTAGTTATTGCCTTACTTGTTAAAAACAAAATCATTATCGCAAGTGCAGGTGATTCACGTTGCTATTTAATGGACAACGGAAAACTTAATCAAATTACCGAAGATCAAACATATGTTAACCACTTAGTTAAGATTGGTAAGATTACAAAAGAAGAAGCTAAGACTCATAAAGATAGACATATGTTAATTAACTCTATGGGACAATCTCCTTCATTATCTTTAGATATGAAGATTATTGATAACGAAGGAAAATCTATCGTTTTATGTAGTGATGGTTTATATAACAACATTACTGAACAAGAACTTTACCGTGCATTAGCGGTTAACGAAACACCAACTCAGAAGATTGATACAGTCATTAATATCGCTAATATGAATGGTGGTTCAGACAATATCTCCATTGCATATTGGGAGGCATTTAAGAATGCTTAAAATCGATGATTTTATCGATGGGTATAGAATAACAGGCCGCCTTGGTTCAGGTGGTATGGCAGAAGTTTATCAAGCTTCTGATTTTTATACTAAAAAATTAGTCGCAATTAAGATTATCAAAGAAGAACTTTGCAAAGATAAAGTTCAACTTGAACGTTTTAATAATGAAGCAGCGTTCTGTGCTGACTTACAACATCCAAACATTATTAAGGTTTATAGTCGTGGAGTATTTGAAGATAGACCTTATGTTGCGTATGAATACATTAAAGATGACACTCTTTTAGAAAAGATTGCCATTTATTCACATTATTCTTTAAAAGAATCATGTATGATTATGATTCAACTTTGTGATGCGATTGGTTATATTCACGATAGCAATATCGTTCATAGAGATATTAAACCAAGCAATGTTTTCTATCTTTCTAATGGAATTGTAAAAGTAGGGGATTTTGGTATCTCTTGTACAATCACTGAAGGAAACATGGAAGAAGAAAAAGAAAAGATTGTTGGCTCAGTCCATTATTTAGCTCCTGAACTTTGTAGAGGTCATAAGCCAACAGTGCAAAGTGATATCTACGCTTTAGGTATTACATTTTTTGAAATGCTTACAGGTACACCTCCATTTGCAGAAGGAAGCGCAAATGACATTGCAAAAGCACATATCAAGAAAGCAATCCCAAGTGTTCATGAATATGTTCCTGAATTAAATAAAAACGTTGATTACGTTATTGGAAAAGCATGTGCAAAAAACCCACAAGATCGTTATTCTAACTGCATGGAATTCAAAAAAGATATCCAAGCTTTATTAGACAATAAAGATAATTTCACACCTAAACGTAATATCATTAAAAGGATTTTTGGACTTAAATAATGAGAGGCAAAATAGTTTCAACCGTAGGCGGTGTTCATACAATCTATTCTGAAGGCGTTACATATAATGTAATCGCTAAAGGAGTTTTTCGTTTTAGAAATCAAACTGTCCTCGTTGGAGATAATGTTGATTTCGACGATGAAGAATGCGTAATCTATAACATTGATTCTAGAAAGAACGAATTAATTAGACCAAGAGTAGCAAACCTTGATCAATTAATCATTGTTATGTCTTTAAAACAACCAGAATTCTCAAAAGAATTATTATATAAGTTTGTTACATACGCTAATTACAACAAGGTTAAATCAAAAGTGGTGTTAACTAAATATGACCTTGTCGAAAATAAAGAAGAAATAACTAACATATGTAACGAACTTTCTTTCTTGGGTATTGAGCATTTCCTTATCTCAAAGAAAACGGAAGATCATGGTGAAATTAATAAATTAATGAAAGACCTTGAAAACAAGGTAACTATCTTTATGGGGCAAACTGGTGTTGGTAAATCTTCATTAATCAATTTAATCGATGCTTCATTTAATAGAGGTATCGGAGAATATTCTGAGGCTTTAGGAAGAGGAAAACACCAAACAAAAGAAGTTATACTTCTTCCATATAAAAATGGCTATATTGGAGACACTCCAGGATTTTCATCTTTAGATTTAACTTTATCAAAGATTGAACTCGCTCATTACTTTCCAGGATTTAAAGAACTAAATTACGAAGGATGCTTTTATAGCGATTGCCTTCACCTTCATGAAAAAGACTGCAATATCATTAACGCAGTAAATGAAAATAAATACCCTAGAGATGTTTATGATATCTATGTCAAACTCTCTAATAACTTAGGGCAAGATAGGAGGAAATAATATGATTGTATCTCCAAGTATTTTAGCAGCTAACAAAGAAAGATTAGTTGAAGAAGTAAAACTCGCTGAATCTCTCGGCGCAGAGTTTTTACATTTTGATGTAATGGATGGAAAATTTGTTCCAAATACATCTTACACAATTGCGGATTTAGATAAAATCGCTCCTCATCACACGATGGTTAATGATGTTCATATTATGGTTGTTGATCCTGAAGTAGAGGCCATTGATTTTGCTAATCATGGAGCAGATATTGTTACCTTCCATATTGAAGCTTTAAATGATGAAAAGCGTGTTAATGAATTAATCAAAAATCTTCATAAATTGAACTGTAAAGTAGGAATTTCAGTAAAACCTAATACAGAAGTAGAAGTATTATATCTTTATTTAAATAAGATTGATTTAGCCTTAGTTATGTCAGTAGAACCTGGAAAAGGCGGTCAAAAATTCATGCCTTTAGCGTTAGAAAAAATCGCTAAGTTACGTAAATACATTGATGAAAATAAATGTGAATGCTTAATCGAAGTTGATGGTGGAATTAACGCTGAAACAGGTAAGTTATGTAAAGATGCAGGTGCTGATGTTTTAGTTGCTGGATCATACTTATTTGGTCATGAAGATATTAAGGAAAGAATCGAGTCTCTTAGATGATAGATGTTAATTTAGTGTGGATTATTTCTTTAGTGTTAATCGCTGCTATAACAGCAATTTTAATCGTTACTGGAATAATTTCTTATAAGATGAATAACAATGAAAAGTATTCATTTTTAAAACATTTTCCACACGAATTATCTTATAAAGATAGTCCTAATAGAAGAAGACATTTAGTGTTTGTTTTTATCTATGTGTTTATGTTTTATTCCATTCTATGGAATACACTTCCTTTTATAACTGAGTTTAAATCTTTTGCAGGACTTGTTGTAGTGGAGGCGTTATTTGCGGTTGTAACATCTCTTTCATTCCTCGCTATCAACATAGTTGAAGCTAAATATGTTAGACAACACACTCTTGTTGCAACACTTTATATGGCGGGATCATTTGGAATGGTCATGATGACCGGGGTGTTCTCCGTATTGCTCTTTACAATCAATAGAAGTAGTTCAAGTTTAACAGTGGGAGTATTTAGTTTCCTTCTTGCTATTCTTCAAATCCTTGTTATCTTAAATCCTCGTCTTAAAGACTGGGCTAAACTAGATTCAAAAAGAAGTGATAGTGGTGAGATCACATACTCTCGTCCAAAACTCTTCCCACTTGCATATTCTGAATGGTTAACGTTTGTAATATCAACACTTGGATTAATCTTATTCTTATTCGCAATTATATAGACAACAAAAAAGCTGCTTCGATGAGCAGCTTTTTTATATACTAGTGTAAAAAATTACTTAGCGTTTTTCATTAATGTACGGTGAGCACGTGCAGACATTCTGACACGAACTTTCTTACCGTCGATAACCATTTCGTAAGTTTGAAGGTTAGCGTTCCATAATCTACGTGTAGCACGTAAGCTGTGTGAACGATTATTACCAGCGTGTGGTCCTTTTCCTGTAATTGGGCATACTCTTGACATAATTTTTACCTCTCTATTCGTTAAAAAAGCATTGTAATAATATCACGCGAAATCAATATTGTAAACAATAAAATTATAGCTTCGCTTTTGGAAATCTTCTTCTAAAGTCATCTCTTGATAAAGGTGAAGCATATTTAAGCGCCATATCAAAGATAATTCCTTCTTTATCGAACACTAAATAATGGTCTTTTCCGTTCTTATCAAAGAATCTTAATTGCTTGTTTTTTCTTGACCATTCTTCATCAATATAAGTGATGTTTTTGAAACTATATTCAATCTCTTTATTCATCTTATGATGAACAATGCAGTTTTTATCAACTTCATAATATACTTTAGTGACTGATAGAATACCAAAAATTATAGATAAAATTACTAGGAGAGGAGTGTATATATAAAACGATGTTCCAAATGGGAACCACGCTCCTGTTTCACTAAATTGAATTGTTAAATAAAATAAAAGCTCAAGAGAAACAAAAGCAATAACGAAAGAAATAATGATTTTTCCCTTTGATAAATATAGTTTTTTGTTACCTGCTTTATTCGACATAATTCAAATATAACACACATTTTAAGATAATTAAACATTAACATATATAAATATATATGCTAAACTATCATTGATTAACCATCTAACTTTGAATAAAGGAGAGAATTAAATGAAAGAAAAACTCGTTGCAATGGTACTAGCTGGTGGAAAGGGAACAAGACTTGAAGCCCTCACTAAAAAAGTTGCAAAACCAGCAGTAAGTTATGGTGCTAAATATCGCATCATCGACTTCCCATTATCAAACTGTGCTAATAGTGATATTCGCACTGTCGGTATCTTGACTCAATATGAATCTACTGCCTTAGACCTATACATCGGTAACGGTGAAAAGTGGGGATTAAATGGTGTCCGTTCATTAACAACATCACTTGCACCTCGTCAAACTGAAGCTGGTCTTAACTGGTATAAAGGTACAGCGGATGCAATCTATGAAAATATCGACTTCCTTGATCGTGTTGATCCTGAATATGTTCTTATTCTTTCTGGAGACCACATCTACTCAACAAACTATAAGGAAATGTTAAAACAACATATCGATAACAAGGCTGACTGTACAATTGCTGTCTACCAAGTTCCTATGAAAGAAGCAAGCCGCTTCGGAATCTTAGTAACAGACAAAAACAACAACATTGTTAAGTTCGTTGAAAAACCAAAGAATCCAATCTCTGATTTAGCTTCTATGGGTGTATATATCTTCACTTACAAAGTATTAAGAAAAGCTCTTATAAAAGACGCTGCTGATGAAAACTCATCTCACGATTTTGGCAAAGATATCATTCCTACAATGCTCGCTGAAGAAAAACGCTTAATGGCATACCAATACAAAGGATACTGGAAAGACGTTGGAACAATCGCTTCCCTTCACGAAGCTAACATGGATCTTCTCGGAGATAATGGTGCTAACTTAAATAAAATCTTAGCAGGTAACATTATTTATTCTGAAGATACAAACTCTCATCCACAATATGTTGGACCTGATGCAGTTATTACTGACTCATTAATCAACCAAGGCGCTGTTATCGTTGGTAACGTAAAACACTCAGTAGTTTCTAACGAAGTAATGGTTGAAGAAGGGGCAGAAGTAGTTGACTCTGTCATCATGCCTGGAGCCTTAATTAAGAAAGGTGCAAAGGTCTATAAAGCAATGGTTGGTCCTAATTCAATTGTTGAAGAAAACCAAGTCATTGGTGACTTAAGTGGCGAAGTTGTCTTATTCGCTAACGGAAAGGAGAACTAATATGAAGGTCGTAGGTTTATTAAATTTATTCGATTCACCATCATTAGGTAATCTCACAAAGACAAGAACACTTGCCTCAACATCTTTCTTAGGAAGATTTACACCAATGGACTTTGCATTATCTAACTTTGCAAACTCTGGTATTGATGGAATCAATATCCTTATTAAAGATAACTTCCGTTCTGTTGCAAAACACGTTGGTTCAATCAAATCTTGGGTTAACAACACTAAGATTGATCGTCAAAACCTTCTTATCAATGAAAAGGGAATGATTGACCCAGAAGAAAATACAGATATTAACTGTTTAAAAGAAAACGACTGGGTTTTATTCCAAGCTAAAGCCGATGTTGTTGTTATCCAACCTGCCCATATTATCTCAACAATTAACCTTAAGAATATTGTTAGAGAACATTATGAAAAAGGTCGCGATATCACAGTAGTGTACAAACACATCACTGACGCTAAAGAAGCCTTCCGCGGAAGCAACGTCTTAACTGTTGAAAATGGTAAAGTTGTTAAATCAGTTGCTAATAACGGAAGAAAGAATGAAGCAGATGTCTCTTTAGAAACTTATATCATCTCTATGGATTACATCAGAAAACACGCTTCTGAATATCTTGGACAACCAACAGTCAACTCATTTAAGAAAGTTATCCAATACATCATCAACCACAAGAAGACAGATGTATACGCATATGAGTATAGACACTATGCTCGTTGCGTAGACTCATTAAAGCACTTCATGGAATACTCATTCGAATTATTCGATTACAAGAAAGCTCTTGAACTCTTCCGTGAAGATTGGCCAATCTACACATTAACTCACGACACTCCACCAGCAACATATGGTGTTAACGCTAAAGTTAAAAACTCATTCATCTCTAATGGTGTTATCGTTGATGGAACAGTCGAAAACTCAGTTTTATCAAGACGTGTTGTTGTTAAGAAAGGTGCAGTTGTTAAAAACTCAATCATCTTAACAAGAACAGTTATTGAAGAAGGCGCTCACATTGAGAACGTCTTAATTGATAAATATTCACACGTTTGCAAAAACGCTGTTGTAAAAGGCACAAGTGAAAAGCCTAAATTTATTGCACAAGGAAAGAACATTTTATGAAAATAGCAATGTTAACTAGTGAATGTAATCCACTCTACAAGACAGGTGGTCTTGCTGATGTTGTTTATTCACTTACAAAGAAATTAATTGAACTCGGTGATGAAGTAGTCATCGTTTTACCTTATTACAAGAATGATAATGTTCGTTTTGAAAGCGAACCTAAAAAGATTGCTGAATATAACATTTTCATGTCTTGGAGAAAACAATACGTTGGTTTATATGAATATCAATTAGGTAATGTTAAATTTTATTTAATTGATAACGAATTCTACTTTAAGCGTGACAACCTTTATGGTTGGGGCGATGATACAGAAAGATTCGCATTCTTCTCAATGGCCGCTGTTGAAGCGTTAGTCGCTATTGGATTTAAACCAGATGTCCTTCATATTCATGACTGGCAAGTTGGTATGGTTCCTTGCTACATTAAGGAAAGATTCAACTTACGTGAAAGCTTCTTCCATAGAACAAAATCAGTCCTTACCATTCATAACCCAGCATTCAAGGGTATGATGGATAAGTATTGCTTAAATAACTACTATGGCCTTAACGATTCATTATTCGATAGTGGTGTTGTTCGTTTTGATGGACAAGTTTCTACACTTAAAGCCGCTATCGCATATGCTGATATCATCACAACTGTTTCACCAACATATCGTGATGAATTATTAAACTATTCAACAAGCCAAGGCTTCAAATACTGCTTAGAACTCCGTAAGGATGATTTTTATGGCATTGTCAATGGTCTTGACACTGATGAATTCAACCCAAAGACCGATGAATATATTACAAGAATGTATAACCCACGTTCATTCGTTTTGGGCAAACAACAATGTAAACGTGAAACCATTAAGAAATTAGGTTTATCAACAAAAGAAAAAGATAAAAACAATCCATTAATCTCAATGGTTACAAGACTTACAGATCAAAAGGGTATGGATTTAGTTATCCAAATCATTCCAGAACTTGTTCAAAGAAACTGCTTTGTTGCGATTTTAGGAAGTGGTGATCCATACATTCAACAAAAACTTGAACAATTAAGAGATAGATATCCTTCAAATGTCGCTCTTTACTTAGGCTTTAATAATGTATTAGCGCACCAACTCTATGCTGGTTCTGATTTATTCTTAATGCCTTCATTATTCGAACCATGTGGAATTGGTCAAATTATCGCTCAAAGATATGGAACACTTCCAATCGTTCGTGAAACAGGCGGATTAAAGGATACAGTCGTTGGATATAATCCAGTTATAAGTAACAGCAAGAAGGCAACAGGCTTCAGCTTCATTGACTATGATATCAATGGTTTAAGATACGCTGTTAACGTTGCTCTTGATTTATATAACAATGATGAAGAAACATTTAGAACTATCATTCACAACGCTATCAACTTAGATAGAGGTTGGGAAGAAAGTGCAAAGAAATATCAAGATATTTATAGAAAGGCAATGGCAAAATGAGTTATAACCACATTGAAATAGAAGAAAAGTGGCTTAAGGTATACGAAGAAAGAAAACCTTTCGTTTGTGATGCCTATGATTTTAGCAAGCCAAAATTCTATTCCCTCGATATGTTCCCATATCCTAGTGGACAAGGTTTACACGTTGGCCACCCAGAAGGATATACTGCATCTGATATTGTTTCTCGTATGAAGAGAATGCAAGGCTATAACGTTCTTCACCCAATGGGTTTTGATAGTTTTGGTCTTCCAGCAGAACAATTCGCCATTAAAAACAATAGACACCCATATGAATTTACTGTCGCAAATATTGATAACTTCCGTCGTCAAATTAAGCGCTTAGGATTCTCATATGACTGGAGTAAAGAAATCTCAACTTGTGAACCAGAATTCTACAAATGGACACAATGGATCTTTACTAAACTTTACAACGCCGATTTAGCCTATATTAATGAAATTCCAGTAAACTTCTGTCCTGAACTCGGAACAGTTCTTGCTAACGAAGAAGTTATTGATGGAAAGTCAGAAAGAGGTGGCTATCCAGTTATTAAGCTTCCAATGAAACAATGGATGCTTAAAATCACCAGCTATGCTGAAAAACTTCTTGAAGGACTTGATGGTCTTGACTGGCCAAAGTCTACTCTTGAAATGCAAGCTAACTGGATTGGCAAATCAAAAGGTGCACAAATTATCTTCAAGGTAAAAGGCACTGATGATTCATTTAAAGTATTTACAACACGTGCTGATACATTATTTGGATGTACATATTGCTGTTTGGCTCCAGAACATCCACTCGTAAAGAAACTTGCTACTCCAGAACAAAAAGCGGCAGTGGAAGCATATGTTGAAGCAATCAAAAATAAATCCGATATGGAACGTACCGAACTTAATAAAGATAAGACTGGTGTATTCCTCGGAGTTTACGCAATTAACCCAATCAACGGTAAAGAAGTTCCAATCTATGCTGCTGATTATGTTTTATATGGTTATGGTGATGGTGCGGTTATGGCAGTCCCAACCCACGATTCACGTGACTATGCATTCGCTAAAAAGTATGGACTAGAAATGATTCAAGTTCTTGAAGGCGATGTCTCAGAAGAAGCATTTGAAGGTGATGCGCCTCATATGAATTCTGACTTCGCTAATGGAATGAATATTAACGATGCTAAAGAAGCAATCGTTGCAAAACTTAAAGAATTAGGCTTAGGTGAATGGAAAGTTAACTATAAGTTAAGAGACTGGTTATTCTCTCGTCAAAGATATTGGGGAGAACCAATCCCAATCGTTCACATGGAAGACGGTTCTACATACGCATTATGCGAAGAAGAACTTCCTTTAGTATTACCTGAACTTGATAAATACGCTCCAAGTGGAACTGGAGAATCTCCTCTTGCTCGCGCTACTTCATGGTGCAATGTTGAAATTGATGGTAAGAAGGGTAGAAGAGAAACAAATACAATGCCTCAATGGGCTGGTTCATCATGGTATTACATTAGATATCTTGATCCACACAATTCAAAGGCTATTGCAGATCCTTCATTAATCAAACACTGGTTACCAGTTGACCTTTATATTGGTGGTGCTGAACACGCTGTTCTTCACTTACTTTATTCTCGTTTCTGGCATAAGTTCCTTTATGATCAAGGTGTTGTCTTCTGCAAAGAACCATACCAAAAGTTATTCCACCAAGGAATGATCTTAGGTGAAAATGGTGAAAAGATGTCTAAATCTCGTGGTAACGTAGTTAACCCTGATGATATCGTTCAACGTTTTGGTGCAGACTCACTTCGTTTATTTGAAATGTTTGCTGGACCACTTGAAGAAAGCTTCCCATGGTCAGAAAACGGAATTGCTGGTGCAAGACGTTTTATTGAACGTGTTTTCCGTTTATATGATGAAGAAGAATTTACATCAAGATTTAGTGATGAAAACTCTCATGAATTAGACTTTGTCTATAATGCAACTGTTAAGAAAGTTACGGAAGACTTTGAATCACTTCAATTAAATACTGCTATTTCGCAAATGATGATTTGTGTTAATGCTTTCTATAAAGCAAAAACACTTTACCGTCCATATTTAATTGGCTTTGCCAAAATGTTCGCATGTGTTTGCCCATTTGCTGGTGAAGAAATCTATGAAAAACTTGGATTTACAGAATTAATTGACTACGCTAAGTGGCCAACATACGATGCAAAAGCATTAGTCCAAGATGAAGTTACAGTTGCTGTATCTGTTAACGGTAAA
Organism: Bacilli bacterium; assembly: GCA_024413875.1. The sequence continues at coordinate 11,077 of JAKSVY010000007.1, read as the reverse complement.
GTCCGTTCAACAATGCTCGTAAGCAAAGATACATGTGAAGAAGAACTTCAAAAATTAGCTTTAGGCCTTGAAGCTATTCAAAAACACACTGAAGGCAAAACAATCCGTAAAATTATTGTCGTGAAAGGAAAGATAGTTAATATCGTGGTAGGTTAGTATGGCATATTCGTTAATTATTGATATCGGTAACAGTGCAACAAACATCGCAATTTTCAAATATTCGCGTGTTGTTGCAACAAGAGCAATTAGAAATACAGGTGATCCTGATTTTTCACTCTACATTCATGAAATGAAAGCATTCCAAGAAGAAAATAACATTGACCCTAAGGATGTTGAAGGTGGACTCATCTCAAGTGTTGTTCCATTTTTAACTCGTCCTCTTCAAGTTGCTGTTAACGCTGTCTTTGGAAAAGAACTCGAAGTCTACTCATATACCTACAAGAATAACTTTGAATGCGATATTGATAATCCTAAAGAACTCGGTGGCGATTTAGTTGCCGATATTGCCTATGCTAAAGAAATCTTAAGCGATTCAACTATTATTTTCGATCTCGGAACAGTTACTAAATATTTAGTAATTGATAAATCTGGTAAATTCGTTGGTTGTGGTTTCGCACCAGGTCTTGAATCTACCATCAATGGTTTCCATAACAAAACAGCACTTCTTCCAGAAATGAATTCTTTTGATCCGGAAAACGCTGTTCTTATTGGAAAGAATACAACACAAGCAATGGCTAATGGTGTCTACTATATGACAGTAGAAGGTATCTTAGGTATTTGTAAACGTGTTGAAGCTCAACTTGGATACCACTTAAAGAAAGTTTTAACTGGTGGAAATTCAGTATTCTTCAAAGAAGAATTATCTTCATTCTTCTACGATCCAAACTTCACTTTAAAAGGTATCAACTTTATTTACGATTTAAATAGGGAGTAATTTATGTCTTATTCTTCTATGATGAGAAAGTACAAAATGGAAACGAGAGTTGCTCTCCAAGATTTTGTACGTATTGACTCAGTTTATGATGAAACAACAAAAAGTGACACTATGCCATTCGGACAAGGTGTTCACAATGCCTTACAATACATTGGACGTTTAGCTGAACGTTTTGGTTTTGATGTTGACTATTGCGATGGTTATTGTACAGAAATCTCATATGGTAGTGGAGATACATTGGTTGGAATCTTTGCTCACGCAGATGTTGTACCAGTAACTGGTGATTGGAAATACGAAAAATTCGGTGGTCAAATTGAAGGCAATAGAATTTATGGCCGTGGTACTTCAGATGACAAAGGACCTTTAATGGCAGCATTCTACGCGATGAAAGCTTTAAAGGATCACAATAAACTTGAAGGATACCGTGTCCGTTTAGTTGTCGGTGGTGATGAAGAACGTGGTTCTTCTTGCCTTGAACACTATTTCAATGTCTTAAAAAAGGAATATCCAACATATGGATTCACTCCAGATGCTGAATTCCCATTAATTTATGGTGAAAAAGGCATTACAAACCTTCATTTGAATGTTCCATTTACAATTCCTCAAGTTAAGTCAATTAAAGGCGGAGTCGTCTTAAATGCTGTTTGTGATGAATGTGTAATTGAAATTGAAAATGATATGGCCTTTGTTGATTTTGCTAAAGCTAATAAATACATCGCTTGCGATATCGAAGATGATGGAACTTTAATGAAACTTACATTTAGAGGTAAAACCGCTCATGGTTCAACTCCTGAAAAAGGTGTTAACGCTGGCTATATGGGACTTCGCGCAATTGCGGAATTCTACAAAGATGAAAATTTATTAAATTTAGTTACTAAACTTTCTGATACAACAGGTAAGGCATTTAATGCATTTGCTCAAGGAAGACATTTAGGAAAGACAACATATAATTTAGGCGTTTTATCTTTAGATAATGGCACTCTTAAATTAGGTGTTAACTTCCGTTTCCCAGAAGATGTAAGTGTTGATGCTACTATGATGCGTATCAAAGAAACTTTTGGATGCGAAGTATCACATGATGAAATTTCTGCTCCATTACTTTTAAATCCACAATCAAAGTTAATTAAAACTTTAATGAAGGCATATTATGTTGAAACTGGTGATAAGACTCCAGCATTCACAATTGGTGGTGGTACTTATGCTAAACACGCTAAGAATACTGTTGCTTTCGGTGCAGCCTTCCCATATTCAGTTGATACAATGCACCAACCTGATGAATATATGAATCTTGATGATTTATACTTAGCATCAGTTATTTATGCTCGCGCTATCGATAAATTAGGCAGATTAAAATAATGAGAAACAAATATAAACAATGGGCTGTCGACTATTTAGTCGAACATCCTGAGATTATTTTAATGAAGGAAAATCTTGACTCTATCTTTGTAGGTAAGCCAGTTTGTTTTGAAATTGGCGCTGGTAAAGGTGACTTCGCTATTGGCATGGCCCTTAAAAATCCAGACAAGCAATTTGTAGCAGTTGAGAAAGTTAAAACAGTCGCAGGTATTGCAGCAAAAAAGATTCAAGACTTAGCCGTTCCAAATGTTTTAGTGTATCCATGTGATATTGAAGAACTTTTTGAAAGTCTTAAAGATGAATCTGTTGATACTTTATATTTAAATTTCTCTGATCCTTGGCCTAAGAAAAGACACGCAAAAAGAAGACTTACATATCACACTTTCTTAGAAAGATACTATCGTATCCTTAAGAAGGGTGGAGAACTTATCTTTAAGTCTGATAATGATTCTTTATATGCTTTTACATTAGAAGAAATCCAAGAATCAAAATTCAAATTAATTAGTAACGATGATAATTATCAATTACTCGAAACAGATGTTCCTACCGAATATGAACTTAAGTTTAGAGCAAAAGGTAAAAATATTAATCGTATAGTCCTTAGAAAGGAATAAAAATATGTATCGTATTTTTTATAATCATGAATCAGTCGGCGATGTTCTTGTTATTATCTTTAATAACCAAGAGACACCTGATAGAGTAGTTAAAACTGATAACGTTGCAGCGTTATACAAAAATGATGAATTGATAGGGGTTAATATCTTTGATATTTCAAAGATTATTAAGATTTATCATAACGGTATGATTGTTGCACCTAATCCAGAGTTTTTAAAGGTTGTTAACCACATCCTTAAAAACAACAATTTACCAGTCTTAGAACCAATTGAAAGTGGTTTTAGAGTTGGTAAAGTTTTAACTTGTGAAGAACACCCAGATAGCGATCATTTACACGTCACAACTGTTGATGTCGGTGATAGAGTTCTTGACATCGTTTGTGGTGCTCCTAACTGTAAAGAAGGTATTAAAGTTGTTGTCGCTATGCCTTACACAATTATGTTTGATGGGTCATCAATCATTCCATCTTCACTTAGAGGTATTAAGTCTGAAGGTATGATGTGTAGTGCACGTGAACTTCATTTACCTAACGCTCCACAAGTTCGTGGTTTGCTTCTACTTGATGATACATATAATGTAGGGGACGATTTTTTTAAAGGGGAATAAAAAATGGAAGAACTAGAAATTACATTAAAAGAACAAGGTAAGATTTCTCGTCTTACAAATAAAACATTCAAATTTGATCCAAGATTAGGCGAAGGCTTTTTTGCTGCTAACTATTTCTTAAAATCAAGAAAGATTGTTACAGAACAATGTCCAGGACATATTGCCACTATGCAATTTTTCCAAAGAACAGATGATTGTAAGGTTTGTGGTCTTGATGAAGCAATTGCGTTAATTCATACATTTGCTAACAACCCACAAGACTTAGAAATCGTTGCGCTTAACGATGGTGATGTTGTTTCTGCTAACGAACCAGTTTTAAAAATTACTGGTAGATATGAAGACTTTGGATTCTTAGAATCCATGATTGATGGAATCTTAGCTCGTAGAAGTAGTGTTTGCACCAACGTATATAGAACTATGAAGGCTCTTAACGGTGCTGATTGCTTCTCAATGGCAGATCGTCAAGATGACTATATGACTCAAATTGGTGATGGCTACGCTACATATGTCGCTGGTATTAAGAAAGTATCTACAGATGCTCAAGGATACTGGTGGGGTGGAAAAGGCATGGGAACAATGCCTCACGCTTTAATTGAAGTTAGTGATGGTGATATTTGTAAAGCTTCAGATATGTATCTTGCTTCATTCCCAGGAATACCAGTAACTGCGTTAATTGACTATAACAATAACGTAACAGTTGATTCTATTAGACTCGCTAAGCATTTAGGCAAGAATTTACGTGCTATCCGTGTTGATACATCAAAATCATTAATTGATCACTATTTCGATGATAAAGACACTTCAGGATTTGACCCACATGGGGTTTGTAAGGAATTAATCTTTGCTCTCCGTAAAACTCTTGATGATAATGGCTTTACATGGGTTAAAATCATTGTTTCTTCAGGGTTTGATGCAAAGAAGATTGCTGAATGGGTAAAACTTGGCGTTCCAGTAGATACATATGGAGTTGGTACTTCATTAGTAAATAACACAACTGTTGGTTTCACAGGTGACCTTGTTGAGCTTGATGGACATCCACAAGCAAAAGAAGGAAGAAGAAATATTCCTTCAGATAGACTTAAAAAGGTACCTTACCCAATCTATTAATTAATAAGAAAAAAGTTAAGCCGTTCTTAATGACTTAACTTTTTATTTTCTCTAGCAAAGACTATTATTGAACTTACGACATCCGCTACAAAGATGAAGTGTAATATCGCAAGGATAATGCTTAATGCATTAGCCTTCTTTTCTTTAATCATTGATCTAACAAGAAAAATGATATTTGGAAGTGAAGTAGTGAATGTATATAAATATGTATTAGACATAAGTAATGCAATTACAAATGGAATCGCAATCATTAAGAATGGATTGAATAATCCTCCGATTACTAAGAAACTAATTACATAGTTAACAACATAAAATGGAACTTGGATGAGTTTATGAATCATAACGTGTTTATAAACATTTGGTTCATCTTTTCTCATTCTTGCTAGATAAATTATTGAACATATAAAGCAGAAGATTGACACGACAATCGACGCAATAATTCCACCAAGGAAAATATAACTTACATCAATTTCTGATGTTTCTAACAAGATGAACGCAACATAAAATGGTGCTTGAGCAAGATACATTAATATCGTTTGAGTGAGTAATAATTTCTTTGTCATAATTAATTTGAAATATTATTAATAATATTTAACTTCGTTATTTTACTTCAATTTGGCACATTCTCATAGTGCTTAAAGCATCTTCATGTGTCTTAGGTGTAACACCTGCGCAGCAAGATGAATCAACACTGATTGGTGTCTCATAAAAGTTTGCTTTAAGAAGTAATGCATTTGAAACAACACAGATATCAGTGCATAAACCAATAAGTTCAATTTCATCCGGTTGAAGTTCATTCATTAAGTCAACTAAGTCAAATGAACCAAATGTTGGCTTTTCAATAACATGAGCATCATGTCCTCTTAAAATATCACTAGGGATCTCCCATCCAGGTGTACCTTTGATACAGTGAACAACTGGTAAATGTTTACCTTCACTTGTTTCAAGATAATTATCTAAATGAGTATCTTTTGTATATACGATGATGGCGTCATCCATATCTTCATATTCTTTAATTTTATTAATAACATTAGGAACAATAGCTACTGCTTCCTTAGTGCCTAACGCTCCATTAATAAAGTCAACTTGCATATCAACTACAATTAATACTTTCATAGATATCTCCTTAATAATCCTTATTATTATAATACAAAAATGAAATAAAAAAAGAGAGCAGTGAATGCTCTCTAATTACATAAAGTTAAGCAGTTTTATTCTTAAGAATAACTTCGTTGATAAATAATCTAATTGCCCACGCTAAGACAAGCATTAAACATCCACCTAAACCAAAGTATATTAAGAATGAGAAGTAATATACAGTGTAGATTCCATCAGATAAGACATGCTTTGGGAAGAATATCTTTAATACTGGATAGAATGGTTCAGCAAATCTGGATATATAGAAGATACCATATTCAGTATCTAATGCTGGATTAGCATTGTTATTAATGATAAATTCTTTTAATGCTGTTTCATTAATAATGACTGCTACCAATGTCATAGCGACCCAGAAGACATACCCACTTAATAAGACTGGCCATTTTTTTAAATCAGCAAGCTTATAAGCGGTAATAGTGAAGACTCCAGTAAACACTAATGTTGAGTGCCATGTAATCGCATGGAATGTAATAACAACATAAGGTGTAACAATAGCGGATGTAGGACTTACAAAGTACATCACGCCACCAAGAAGAGCGAAGAAGGCAACAAATCCTAAGACAACATTTCGAACAATTTTGTTTTTAACGAAGAACATTAGTAATAATAGATATTCCGCTAATGAACAAATTTGAAGTGGAATGTAGTTAATTGGATATCCTCCATTTTCGATACTAACGAATACTTGTTTAAAGATTTCTAATCCAACAAGAGCAACGCCAAGGAATCCTAAGACATAGTCAGTTTTCTTTCCATATTTTTCATAGTTAAACTTGTTTCCAAGGAATCCTGCTAGGATGCCAAGAGACAAAGCAACTATTACCCCAATGATAGTTACTATCAATCTTCCGTTTGGAGTATTTTGAAGTGGTGTAGGCCATTTAAAATACATAATTTATACCCCCGTATGTTTATCATTATATGATAATAAATAACAATTTCTACTAGATAAAATGATTTGTTACTCAAGTAACAGTGAAAAAAGGATAAAAAAAGAGAGCAGCAAGTGCTCTCTTAATTTGCTCAATTTGTTTGCTAGAATTACAGTAAGCGGTTGTAGTATTCGATGATTTGTGCTTCGTTGATGTCTGCAGGTAATTCTTTTCTTTCTGGGAAACGAACGAATTCACCACAGAGCTTTTCAGCGTCAACAGTTACGAATGCACATGCAACTGCGTTGTTAGCTAAAGCTTCTTTAACAACAGCTAAGTCATGACCTTCCTTGAGGGCGATCTTATCACCGACAGAGCAGAGGTATGATGGGATGTCAACCTTAGAACCATTAACAGTAATGTGTCCGTGGTTAACGAGTTGTCTAGCTGCTTTTCTAGATCTAGCGAAACCTAAACGATAAACTAAGTTATCGAGTCTTGATTCAAGAATTCTGAAGAAGGCGATACCTGTAACTTCATCACTCTTTAAAGCAAGGTTGAACAATCTACGGAATTGTCTTTCGTTAACTCCGTACATTTGTTGCATTTTTTGTTTTTCAATTAATTGCTTTCCGTATTCTGAAGGTTTTTTCTTACGGTTGTTACCGTGTTGACCAGGACCATAAGATCTCTTAGCGAGTTCTTTGCCTGTACCAAGTGTAGAGAAACCTAAACGACGTGAACGCTTATAATCTGGACCAGTATATCTCATATTGATCTCCTTTCACTTAATTGCATTAAGCGTTGGGATGTAAATTCCTTATCTCGGGTGTCTTGATGGGGATTTCACCTTTGAGCAGCGGTTACTTTGTTACTAATTTAGCTCAAGACACATGACAGATAGTATCTACATGCTGCATAAATGCATAACAATAATATAGATTAAGCAAGTTTAAGTCAACTAAATTTTATGAAATTTTTTAATCTCTTTACTATAAAGTAATAAGAGAGATATTTTTTAAGATTTTTCAGCTAAAATTTATGAAAATTCCACCAATTTTTCACTTCAAAAATATTTTTTACCTATATTTGTTATTTTGTTTTAGTATTTAAAACAAGAAATGTTATATTATATAAAGCACATAAAGGTCTAAACGTATGAAATTATTAGCAAAATTAAGCACAACTCAAACAATTATAATTATTATCGCAGTGGTTATTGTAGCTATCGCTGTTGCTTTTGTCTTAAGCTACTTTGTTTTTTCAAGAAAGAAACTCGGAAAAGAAGTAAGAGCTCTAGATAAGAAATTCGTTCACCTTCATGCTTTAGTATCTTCTCATTGTTCATCACAAATTAGACGTTTAGAAGCTATTTGTAGATTTAACCTTATGTACTCAGATATCCACGCTAAATTCTTAAAGTCTTTCAAGGATATCTCAAGTAAGGATGATCCAAAAGCACAAAACATTGTTAATACTCTTAAAGACTCATACGCTGACAAAAACTTTAAGAAGGTTAAAACTGAATTACCACTCGCTAAAGAAATCCTTGATGATTTTGAAGTGAAAGTAAATAAACTCAACAGTGAACTTCTTCAAGTTATTAAACCTGAAGATGATACACAACAAAAAGCATTAGCACTTTCTGAAACATATCGTCGTATTAGACAAGAATATGACCTCCACAAGAATGAACTTTCTTTAGTTTCTGAAACTTACGATAAGATTTTCACAATGGTGGATGATAAGTTTGAAAGCTTTGAAGCTGCCATCGAAGGTGCTCACTATGATGAAGCAAATGAAATATTACCTAAGATTGATGCTGTTCTTCATGAATTAACAAGAATCGGTAGAGAACTTCCTAACTTAGTTGCAATGGTTAATACAATTATCCCAGATAGAATCGCATCACTTCAAAACGCTTACGAAATGATGATTCAAGATAATTACCCACTTAATCACTTAACAGTTAACGTTAACATCGCAAAGATGAACGAAAGACTCGCTATTTTACGCGCACGCCTTAAAGGATTTGAAACCAAAGGCGTTCAAGAACAATTAGATACAATCTCTGCAAGTATCGATGACTTCTTAACATTATTTGAAGAAGAAAAGGCCGCAAGAGTGGAATTTGAAAACGATAACACAGATATTTATAAATCAGTTAACGATATTGAAAAACGTTTCATTAAACTTAAAAACAGAATTCCAGAAGTTGCTAAGGTTTATATCATTAACACTGAACACAACGCTAAGATTAATGAAATCCAAACTGAAATCAACAAAGTTGGAGCATGTAAGCGTTCATTAGATACTCTTATTCATAGCTCTGCTAAGCAACCTTTCAGTGTTCTTTCTAATAAGATGAAAGAATTACATAAGGATACTGATTTAGTCATCTCTGAAATCGAAAGCTTTATGACATATCTTGAAACACTCAAGACTGATAGTGAAAATGCATATCGTTCAATTTATCAATACTTTAATTTATTAAAGAAAGCTGAAAAGGATTTAAGAGATATCAATAACGAAGAAATCGCTAATAAGTATCAACCAACCATTGATCACTTATTTGATTTAATCTCACAAGTAAATGATTTATTAAGAGTTCAACCTATCGATGTTGAAAAGGTTAATGGTAACCTTGAACAAATTCACATTGAAGGTGATCCTTTACTTGGCCCTAATGGAGAAATTGCTCAAGAAGCTGACATGAAGGTATTAGCAGAAAACGCTATCATCTACGCTAACAGAAGCAGAAATAGATTAGCGGATGTTGATTCATCTATTAAACAAAGTGAAGAATTCTTTAAAAAAGGACAATATGAGCAATCATATCAAATCGCATCAACTGTCTTAAAAAGAATTCGTCAAATGAGCGAAGAACAACAATAATATGATTTATTTAGATAACGCTGCGACTACAAAGCCTAATAATTTAGTCATGGATTCATTCTTGAAAATCGAGAATGAATTTTTTGCTAATCCAGCGTCTATCCATTCCTTTGGAATGAGAACTAATGCGTATCTTGAAAAAGCAAGAAACGTTATTCTTTCATCACTTAAATTAACAAATCATCAAGTAGTCTTTACAGCATCTTCAACCGAAGCTAATAACCTCGCTATTAAGGGATATTGTTTATCTCATAAAAATAGGGGTAATAAGATTATTACAACTAATATTGAACATGCCTCAGTTACTGAAGTGTTTAACCAACTTGAAAAAGAATTTGGTTTTGAAGTTGTTACCATTGATGTTAATGAAGATGGTGTAGTTACACCTGAAATGTTAAACGCTGTAATGGATAATAAAACAATTCTTGTTTCTATTATGGCGGTTAATAATGAGATTGGCTCAATTAACCCTATAAAAGAGCTCTCTAAGGTTGTTCATAGTTTTCCTAAAGCTATTTTCCATAGCGACACCACACAAGCGATTGGAAAGCTTAATTTAGATTATTCGTGCATTGATGCCTTTGTTATGTCTGGACATAAGATTGAAGGACTTAAAGGTAGTGGATGCCTTGTAATTAAAAAAGGTATTAATCTTCTTCCTATCATCTCTGGTGGAGGACAAGAAGATAATCTTAGAAGCGGAACTGTATCAGTTGGACTTGCTGTATCCCTTGCTAAAGCACTACAACTTGTCACTAAGGATTTATCTAATAAGATAAAGTATATTCAAAGTTTAAAAGATCATTTAGTAAATGAACTTAAGAAGAGAGATTATCTAGTGTTAAACACTAAAGATGAATATTCACCTTATATTGTTAATTTCTCTTTAATTAATAAGAAAGCTGCAGTGGTTGTTGAAGGGTTATCAAGAAATGATATTTATATATCAAGTGTATCAGCGTGCCACTCAAGAAAAGAAAAGTCATCATATGTTATTAAAGCTTTAACAAATGATGAAAGTCTTGCAAAGAATTCTCTTCGTGTTTCTTTCTCTGAAAGTAATACAGTAGAGGAAATAGATATAATGCTAACAAAGTTAGATGAAATAGTAAGGAGTATTAAATAATGGAATACAATCACATTATGGTTAGATTTGGTGAATTATACACCAAAGGTAAAAACCGTCATGACTTTATTGCGATTTTAGGAAGAAACATTAGAAATGCTCTTTCTAGTTTTGAAAATATTGAAATCGAAGTTAGATATGACCATATCTATGTCGTTCTTAATGGAGAAGACCCTGAACCAATCATTAATGTCTTAAAAGATGTTTCAGGAATCTTTGCTTTATCTTTAGTTATAAAAACTAATGATGATATTGAGAATCTTAAAGCAGTCGCGTTAGAAGCAATGAAACTTGAAAGTGGAAATACTTTTAAAGTTAAATGCAAACGTTCAAATAAGAGATATCCAATTCACTCAGAAGAAATGAATAGAATCATTGCTCCTGTAATTTTAAAGAACACCGACTTCA
>JAKSVY010000069.1 GCA_024413875.1 Bacilli bacterium | reverse complement strand
ATACATTTGACTTTGCAAGCATGATTAAAGAAGCTTTATCACATGTTGAGGTAATTACAATTTCAAGGGACACTAAAGATGCTATTTTATAAATAAAATACTCTCATTTCTGAGAGTATTTTTTGTTATGCGTTTGCTGAAGTTACTTTAATTTTTGCGCTTGCACTTTTCCAATTATCAGCAATGTTTAGTATTTGAACTGAAGCACCTTGTTGATCCTTTATAACGAATGATGGTGGTAAACAATATCCTTTCGCAGCATGGAAGATAAAATATAACGTATATTCTTTGCTAGCTTCGACAATGGTATTTTCGTCCTGATATATGTTGTTATATTCAGCATAATAGAATTCAAGTCTGCTACTATATGTAGAAGTTAATTTACTAAGGGTATCAAAGTTCTCTTCAAGTGTTTTTCCGCTTTGTAGTTTAATCTCTGGAAGAGTTCCTTCATTAATGAAATATTCAGTTGATTCAAGGGATTTACCGCATTTTGAACATGAATATGTAGCGGTTCTACGATTATTTTCCTCTTCAACAACCCATGGAATTTCAGAATTTCCATGTTCACGATAACTATTAATGAAAATAGTAATTGCTTTATAATTTCCATTAACCGTTGCAGCAAAATAGTATTTAGCGTCATGTTCAAGATCATCTTCTGAATATAGTGCATATTCTTTTTTGCCTTCAACACCAATATCTAATCCATATGTATAATCATGGAAGGCAAACCAGTTATTAGAAAAAGCGCCATCTTTATATAATTCGATTGCTCTAAATAATTCGTTTTGAGAACCATCAACAGTTGAATATAAATATTCATTTAAATAAAAATGAGTACTGCATTCAAGAGTGAAGTTAAAATATACTTTTCCATTAATAACATTTAATTCAGTATCAACATCACCATAAAGTTCGTCTTTCGTGAGTTCTTTTGAAAGAGTGTCTCCACATTCACAAATACCAGCAGAGTTATAATTATGAGTATGCGTTGTATCTTCATTAGTAGGGGATTTCTTATTACAAGACGCTAAAGTTAAAATAGATAAAATAGCGACTAAAGAATTCAATTTATTCATATTCTTTCCTCCTATGGTTATTAATATAATATAACAATGTTATAAAACATTAAAATAATAAAAAAGCTCTATCATAGATAGAGCAATTAAAAATTTTAACTATTCGCAAGATACTGTAATCACACCATGAACAGCATATCCATTTTCACTAACAGTGTAATTTGAAAGTGGATATCCAAGATAGTCTCTTAAAATGAAAGAACTTGGGAAGAAGTAGTGTTCTTTAGAATAAATATAGAACATCATTTTATATGTAAGATGGGAATCTACAAGTAAATCAATATTAGCGTAACCTTCAACACCGTAGAAACGGAAATCGCATTCTTCTCCTAAATCAACAACTGCAATGTCCATAATGTTATCTCTAAATGATTTTCCTGATTCTAATGTAAAACGTGGAAGAGTAACTTCGTTAACAGCAGTTTCAGTAGTTGTAACTTGTTCAGAGCAAAGTACACAAGTGCCTGTAGAAGAACGAGCTGTACCTTCATCATTCATTACCCAATTGTATTCGCAATCATGTTGGCTAACAACATCAATATAGATATCAATAGTTTCCATTGGTTTTGCTAAAGTAATAACGCAATAATATTTACTTGATTGATCAAGGTGTTCATTTGTGTGGTAAAAATAATATTTTTCATCGCCATCATCAGCAATATCAGTGTTTAAGTCTAAACCACCAATAACGTTAGTAGTGAAATCACCATCTTTATATACTTCAATTGTTGAAAATAATGGAGTGAATTCAGAACTAGGTGTTGAAGATGGGACAGTGTTACTATCATCTTCATCTACATAAAATTGAGTTTTACAAATTGCGTCCCAAGAGAAATATACCTTACTTCCAATAACATCGAGTGTAGGGACTTCGTTTGCGTACGCTTCATCGAAAGTAAGTTGTCTTCCAAGATAATCTCCACAAGAACATAATCCTGCCATATTGTAATCGTGTTCATGTGTTGTATCGGAAGTTGTTGTGTTTGTGTTATATCCACCTGTTGACTTACCACATGACGCAAGCATTGTGATAACTAAGGCAGAAACAATAAAATTAATCTTTTTCATATTTATAATCTCCTTAAAGGTTTTTAAAATAATATCACAATTATAAATTAGTGATAATATTTTTTATTTGAATAGTGGAGTTAATAAAAAATCCCGTCAATCGACAGGATTCTTTATTGTTTGAATTTTTAATTACTTAACAGCCTTCTTAGCAATTTCAACTAAATCAGCAAATGCCTTTTGATCGTTGATAGCGAGTTCAGATAACATCTTTCTGTTAACCTTAACGCCTGCTTTGTTTAAACCGTTGATGAACATTGAGTAGCTGATATCGTAGTTACGGCAAGCAGCATTGATACGCTTGATCCATAATTTACGCATATCTGATTTGAGTTTGCGTCTGTCAATGTAAGAGTAGCGTAATGAACGTAAAACTTGTTCCTTAGCTGTCTTGAATAAAAGGTGCTTAGAACCGAAGTAACCTTTAGCTCTCTTTAAGATTCTTTTACGTCTTGCACGTGTTGCAACACTATTTTTAACTCTCATGGTACTTCCTCCTAGTATTGAATGAGAGTTTCAACTCTCTTCATATCACTCTTAGAAACGAGTGAAGCCTTTCTTAAATGTCTTTTTTGCTTTGTTGTTTTGCGAGGAGCTAAGTGTGATGTATATGCTGAGTGTCTCTTAAGATTACCAGCAGCTGTAACTCTAACACGTTTAGCTAACGCTCTTTTTGTTTTCATTTTTGGCATAACTTTTTCCTCCTATTTCTTGCCTTTAGCAGTCAAAACGGCAGTCAACCATTTACCATCCATTGCTGGGGCCTTTTCTACGGTTGCTATTTCACTAAGGGCGGATAAGAATTTATTCATAATTTCTTCGCCGACTTCAATGTGTGTCATTTGACGACCACGATATCTAACACCAACTTTAACTTTGTTACCATCTTCAATGAATTTAGTAGCAGCTCTAACTTTGGTATCAATGTCATGTTGCCCGGTTTGTGGCGTAAGTTGAATTTCTTTAACTTCCACGATGTGTTGTTTCTTTTTGCTTTCCTTTGCTTTCTTTTGTTGTTCGAATTTGAACTTACCATAGTTTACAAGTTTGCAAACTGGTGGATTAGCAGTAGGGGCTACACAGAATAAATCGAGCTCATATTCGCATGCCTTGCGGTATGCTTCTTTAGATGACATTGTTCCTAATTGTTCACCATTAGGACCGATAAGTAAGACGCTTGGGAAACGAACTCTTTCGTTTACAAGATCTCCATTATCTTTGTTAGGACGTCTTTGTTGATTATTACCTTGTTGTGGTTGTCCTTGATTGAAATTTGCGTACTTATTAATAAATACATCCTCCTTAGCTAAGAAAAACGGACGCGAATTTGCGCCCGTTATACCTTGTAATTCTTACTTTGGTAGCAACTTACCAACCGATTAGTCAGTCTGGTGAGAACGAATGGGCGCTCTTCTTTCTACGTTTTGCTTTGCGAGAATAATTTACACTACATAAATATGTATGTCAATAAAAAACCTCACAAATTTTCATTCATGAGGTAATTTAGTAATTTGTTACTTCTTTGGAAGTGCTTTAGTAGCAACTTCTTCCTTAATTAATGCAAGGAATTCATCTTTAGAGACAGTGATTTGATCTCTTGTACCATGTCTTCTAAATGTAACGAGATTATTAGCAACTTCGTTATCACCAATAACGAGAGTGTAGTTAATCTTCTTAACTTGAGCGTTTCTCATTCTGAAACCTAACTTTTCGTTAGAATCATCAAGTTCTGCTCTATAACCTAAGTTAACTAATTCTTCTCTTAAATTCTTAGCGTAATCAAGGTGGAAGTTGTTGTTAACTGGAAGAATTCTAATTTGTTCTGGTGCTAACCAAAGTGGGAGTAAACCACCAAAGCTTTCAAGGATAATAGCGATGAATCTTTCAATAGAACCAAAGCAAGCACGGTGAATCATAACTGGTGTTTTCTTGCTACCATCAGCAGCAACATATTCACAGTTAAATCTTCCTGGAAGTTGCATATCTAATTGAACAGTACCACATTGCCAGATTCTATTCATAGAATCTCTTAACTTAAAGTCAAGCTTTGGACCATAGAATGCTCCATCTCCTGGATTAATCTTGAATGGGTGACCTGTTGCTAAACATGCTTTCTTAAGATCTTCTTCAGCTTTGTTCCAAGTTTCGATATCACCAATAAATCCTTCTGGACGTGTTGATAATTCGATAGCGTAGTTTAATCCAAAGATAGAGTAGATGTGATCATAGATTGCAATGATACGTGCTACTTCATCACCGATTTGTTCTTCTGTTAATAATGTATGAGCATCATCTTGTGTAAAGCCACGAACTCTGAATAAACCATTTAAAGCACCTGATGCTTCATATCTATGAACGTTACCAAGTTCAGCATAACGAAGTGGAAGTTCCTTATAGCTATGTAATTCATTGTTATAAACAAGAATTGCACCTGGACAGTTCATAGGCTTAATAGCGTATGTTCCTTCTTCACATTCGATAGTGAACATATCATCTTTATAGTGATCCCAGTGACCTGAAGTTTCCCATAATTGTCTATTTAACATAATAGGAGTGTTAATGACTTTATAACCATTCTTTCTGTGGTAATCTAACCAGAAATCTTCAAGTGTTCTTCTGAGTGTATAACCATTTGGAAGCCAGAATGGTAAACCTGGACCAAAGTCAGAAAGCATGAATAAACCCAATTCTTTACCTAACTTACGGTGGTCTCTTGCTTTTCTGTCTTCAAGGTCTTGTAAGTGCTTAGCGAGTTCTTCTGGTGTCCACCAAGAAGTACCGTAGATACGTGTTAACATTTTGTTTTTAACATCGCCTCTCCAGTAAGCACCTGCGACAGATAATAATTTAACGTTTTGGATTTGAGACACCTTTTCAAGGTGTGGTCCAGCACAAAGGTCAAAGAATTTACCTTGTGAATAGATTGAAATATCGCCTTCGATACCCTCAATTAATTCAACCTTATATGGGTTATCTTTAAACATTTCTAATGCTTCTTCTTTAGATACTACTTTTCTAACAAATGGATTACCTGATGCTGATAATCTCTTCATTTCTTTTTCAATAGCAGCGAAGTTAGCGTCAGTAATCTTTTCATCTCCAAAGTCTACATCGTAGTAGAAACCTTCTTCAATTGAAGGACCAAAACCAAATTTTGCATTTGGGTAGAGATTATGAATAGCTTCTGCCATTAAGTGAGAAGTAGAGTGGTTTAATACAGTATATGAATCTGGATCACCTTTCTTAATTAAAGTGAAATCTCCTCCATTTGGGATTTCGCGGTGTAAATCATAAATTACATCATTAACTTTGTAAGCAACACATGCTTTTGCAAGTGATGTTGAAATTGACATAGCGACATCATATCCGCTTTTTCCTTGTTCAACTTCAATTACCTTGCCATCAATTAATTTGAGTTCCATAATTGTTCTCCTTTTTATAAATAAAAGCGTCCTCAATATAAGGACGCTTGACTAAACGTGGTACCACCTTAATTTATACCTATAAATATAGATATACACTCGAATATTCGATAACGGGAATTAACCGACTAACTTATTTCGCTAGTAGCTCAGAAGTGGTTTTATCAACGCTTGCTTACAAGATCTTACAGCCCATGAATCTTGCTCTCTTTAAGTAGTAAGTTGATAACATGTCTTCATCAACGCTAATAATATATTATTCTAATTTTATTTTTTGTCAATAATCTTGCTTTATTTTGCACATTGGAATGCATATACAGCTGCGCCGATTGTGCCAGCATCTTCTTTATAAACACATTCAACCATATTGCAATCAGGGTTTCTTCTTTTTAATTCATCAAAGAATAAATCCTTATTTTTAAATACACCACCAGTAAAGCAGAATACTTCAGGTTCGTATGAATCTTTCATTAAACGAATCCAATTGGAAATAAGGGTTAACCAATCTTCAAAGATAGGCATAATGACTTTGTCATTTGCTCTAACTCTATCAAAGAATTCTTTGGAATCTTTAACAGTAACATCATTATATTTACAAAGGTTAATTATTCCTGAGCCGGAACATAATCTTTCATATTCAGAAAGAATACCTTTATATACAACAGCAGTGTGACCAACTTCAGTAATATAGTCCTGATTAACACCATCAACACATAACGCTCCGCCTAAACCAGTAGAGATAGTGACAAAGAATGTTCTATTAGCATCTTTACCAGCACCTAAATTCGCTTCCGCTAAACACGCTACTTCAGCGTCGTTTCTAATATACATTTTGACTCCGTATTTCTTTTCAAATACTTCGCCTAAAGGAATATCTTTAACGTAAACGTTAGGTAAGTCTAAAATATAGTTTCTTTCTCTATCTACAAC
>JAKSVY010000068.1 GCA_024413875.1 Bacilli bacterium | reverse complement strand
ATCATAGCGGCTTCATGATATGCTTTTGGTTGGGCTTTAAATGCAGCATAGAAAACTAAGAAATAAACTCCTAAATAGTTTGCTTTCATAATCCAAAGACCCCAGATGTGGTTATATAAGCCTAAATTGTAAGCAAGTCTAATAGCAGCAGGTTCACTACCAACAACCGGGATTGCCATTGTAGCAATATTAACTGCAACCATGAGTTTACTTACTGGATTATCGTATTTAGCGCATAAATAAGCTGTAACAAAAGGAACGATTGTTTGAGCAAGGCAACAACCAACACAATATAAAATTGTGTTTAAGAGCATTGTGCCCATATTGATTTCTTGGTTATTATCAAGAACGATATGCGATCTATTGAAGACAACTTGAATGTTATCAATAATGCATAATTTTCCTGTATCTGGGTTTATCCATACTTTAGGGAATCTAGCTTTGTTTTCGATAACACCCATGTTACCACGCCACTCATCATTTCCCTTAAAAGCACTCATAATGCCCCAGAAAAGAAGGCCAAATAAGACTAATGTGAATAAGCATAAAATAACTAACATAACGATAGTTAATGGTGTTAATTCGCTTTTCTTTCTGTTGTGGTTAATTAATTTTGCTTTCATATTATTTATCGCTTGGTCCAAATTTATTTAAGAAATGTTTAAAGATGAATGTTAATGGAACAGCAATTGCTGTAAGCATAAGTCCAAATGAAGAAAGGACTGATGCGTAGTTTTCTTTTAATTGTGCACCGGTTTGAACAATTTCTGTTGAACGGTGGAATAAAATATAGCCGAATGTTTGAATTTGAGTAGGACAGCTATATTGGTAGAAAGATAACAAGTGAATTTGGTTAATAAAGATACCAGAAATACCTGTTACTAAGAAAACTGAAACAGTTGGGAAAACTGATGGAAGAATGATGTGCCAGAATTCGGTGAATCCTTTTGCGCCATCAAGTTTTGCTGCTTCAATCATTTCTGTTGAGACTTTTCCCATAGCGTTTGAATACATCAAAACAGATGTTCCGAAACCTGTGATGATAAGTGTATAGAACATAACCGCAATATAGTTTTGGGTTGGTGTTGCTGTACCTGCTTTTGTACTAAGAATGTTTCCAATAGATGGAACAAATTCAGGCATTGCGCAAATAATGAAATATCTATAAATAATGATTAAAACGATTTCTGGAATGATTGAAGGGAGGAATAATACAACTCTAAAGAAACCACTAAGAGGTAATTTCTTACCAATGTAATAAGAGAAGAATAAACCTAATGGAACAGAAATGACAACTGTCAAAACATATGTTAAAACTGAAATAAATGTGGCTTGGCCAATTCTCGCCATATTTAAATCGTTTCCAAGCGTACCGGTTGTAACGTTGCTCTTTAAGATATTTGCAAAGTTACCAAATCCCCACTTAACAAAGTTACCTTCTGAATCAAATTCCTTTAATGAGATAACGATTGATGAACCGTTAACACCAATATAGAAAATACAGAATTGAATAATTGGCCACGCGATTAAAAGAGCGTAGAAAATTACGGACTTCCAATTTACTTTTCTAAATAGGTTTTTTTCAGATTTCATATTATTTGTTTGTTTTTAGATTAAAGAGATGTTTTTGATGAATAGAATGTTTTGAACCATTCGTTTGGTGTTAAATCACTGTTATTTAAGAATGCTTCACCAGCGCCGACAGTATTGCCTTTAATGCTTGTAGCAAAGTAGTTCTTTAATGATGTGAATCCTGTGAATGAATCGTAGTTGTTAATGTAATATGTGTCTTGTACACCTGGATACATTGCGTCACAATCACTTGAGTATTTAAGTAATGATTTAACGTATGAAGAGCAGTTTTCAAGTGTTGTAGTGTCAATATCGTAGATTAAGTTTCTCTTAACACCTGTATCTGCTGCGAAGTTAACTAATTCTTGATCTTGGTGAATGAATCTAATAAATTCTTTGATTAATTCATTTCTTTCTTCACTTTTTGATTTACGAGCAATGACAGCTGATTCAAGGTGGTCAAGAATACAATTCTTTTGTCCAACTAATTCTTCTGTTGGTTTTGGAAGTGGCATCCAACCGAATTTACGGTTCTTTCTTGAATAGGCTTCATCTTTAAGACGGTTGACTGACTTATCGAAGAAGTCACGTCCTTCAGATTCCCACCATGGTCCATCAACTAACATTGCATAGTTGTGTGTGAGACCACTATTATCCTTTTGAGCTAATTGTGTATTTGAATAAATGAAGTTTGATTGAGCATCAAGGTGAGTAACTGTTTCGTTAGTACCATCAGCTGGTAAATATTGCATTAATCTAGACATGAATGATGCAGCATAGTATGTACCGGCTGATCTATAAATGTTATGACGATTACCTACTGAAGGAGAGACTTGAACTCTTTCTGTTAAAAGTTCTTCACCATCAGTTGTTTCTCCGCCTTCTCCATCACTGAAGAGTGGGTTGTTATTAGCGTCAACCTTAACTGCAGTAATTTCACCATCGAAAGTTGATTTAACTCTAACTGTAGACGCACCATCAGCATCAGCTGCTAATGCTCTAAATAAAGCATTTAAGTGCATGACTGCGTATTGACCTGTAAGTTCATATGGTGAGACACCTTTTTGATTTAAGAAGTTACAAACTGTGAAGAATTGATCATATGTTGCTGGAAGACCATCATCATATGAATAATCTACCCCATCAATAACACCTGTCTTACCATTAGGGCCCATGCCTTTTTCTACACCAGGTCTATTTGAGATGACCTTGCCATCTGTGCCAATGTATGCACCATACTTATCGAATAATTCAATTGAGTATGCAAAACCATAATAACCAGCATAGTGAGGTAAAGCATAATAATGTCCATCTCTATTGTAGTAGTTCTTATATTGGTCATTGAGCTTGTCAATAATCTTTTTACCATCATAAGAGTTTGTTTCGTTTATAACATCCGTTAAATCAAGGAGTGGGTTATCACTTGCAATGAAGTTGTTATACGCAACACCTTCAGTGAAGTAGATATCATTTGTACCTGAGTTGAATGAAGCAATACTTGTAACAGCTGAGTTTGTCTTATCAGCATTAACAATGATTTGAACACCTGTTTTGCCTTCTTCAAAGCTAACATCTTTAACTGTGTCTTCAAAACGCTTACCAGCATTTCTTAACCAATCAGATCCATAACCACCATCATATGAGTAAAGGTAAAGTTGTGTCTTTGTTGCATCGATTTTGTTTCCGCCACTTTTACCGCCACAAGCAGATAAAACTGTTAAAGCGCAAACTAATGTTGTTCCTAATAAAATATGTTTGTTCATAAACTAATTCCTCCAGTTTATATATTTTATATAACTATAATATTAAAAATGTGTTTTGCTAGCAAATTAAACTAAAAAGAAAAACATTTAGGTGGCTAATTAAGTATCTTTTGAAACCAATTAGTATTTTTAGAGACCTTTCATAAGTTAGTTTTGAAATATTTTGACCCAAATTGCAATTTTCATTTCATTAATAAAAAGGCAAATAAAAAGCCCAAAATACAACTTTTGGGCAATTTAAATACGAACATCAATTATTTTGTTAAGAGATTTCGGATGAATTTATCGTACACTGGATTGTAATTTGCAAAGCTATTAATGTTCTCTAATGTAGTAGCGATAATTTCACCTTCACCATGCTTTTTAGAAGCGCAAACGAATTTTGGCTCTTTATGGAATTGATATTTAGGGTTTCCTCTATCGTGGCGAGCAAAAAGAATTGGCTCAGCATCGCTCCAATAGAATTTATATCTCGCAGTAATATCAATCATATCATCTTTTTGGTTATAGAAATCCTTAAAATCCATGAGTTCAAATTCTTTTGTAAACTTATTATTCGGGTTTCTTTCTAACCAGTTATTTGACTTCGTCATACCAGGATTTGGGTGTCTCCATAAACCTAGTCGATCTGATAAAACAGTAATTGAATCCTTGAAGAATAAAACAACTCTTTTTCCATTATAAGCTTCTTGTTCTAGTTCATCTTTATGTTTCTTGTAATATTTGTCATCCGTAAAGATAACGTTCTTATTAACTTTGTTTCCAAATAATAACTTAATCTCTTTGAATGAGTTACCTAAGAACACCGGTTTTTCTTTGACTACTTTTTTGCGTGGCTTTGTGACAAATTTAATTTCATCAAAAGTCTTGTTACCATCTTCTGAAACAAGCATTGCCCTTACTGAAACTTCACCAACATATCCTTTTGTTGGTTTATAAATAGCATCGCCACTATAATTAGCGTTCACAGGTAAGGCTTCAACATCTTTTACAAATGTTTTCATAAGTTTATTACCTTCATAGAATGACACATACACTTTACCTTTTTGAGGTTTTGCTAAATCATTTAGCGCAAATAACTCAACCTTAATAGGTTCATTGGCGTAATAAGTATATCTGTTAGCCTTTGCATTAACTCTAAAAGGAATATTAGCGTCCGCGAAAGCATAGTATGCTGGCTTTGGTATTCTATCAACATCAATTAATGTCTTGGTCCAACCCATTGGCCAGGCATCGATTAAAAGGTGAACTGCACGGTATTGAACCATATCAATTCTTCTTCTAAGGTTATAAACATATTTTACAATGGCTTCTCTTTGATATTGTCTACTCACTCTAATCCAATCAAGAATGTAATCTTGCTCCGGAACAAAGTCGCTTAATTGTGGCCAGCACTGCGCTCTTGCAATCTTGTTAGGAACCCAAGGTTCATTGATATCTTTTGGTAACCATTCCTTAGGTGCGTATTTCTTCATTAATTCATATCTATCAAGACCATCAACACCATATTCACCACAGCCAGTCATCCAATCTTTACGAACACCTAAAAGATAGCCTCTTTCAAACCATCCGCCATAGATTCCTTGTGAGATATACCAATAACAATATGTATGGAAATCACTTAATCCTTTGCATGTTTTTAATGGGTTGATATCCCCTTCATGAATTTTAATAACTTTATCTGGATTTAAAATCTTCACGATTTGACGGTAAGTCTCAAATGTCTTTTCAGCGTCTTCACGAGATAAAACATAGTTTGATGCACCACGTTCATCCCCATCGATACATTCATTACAGAATGAGTCAATGATGCAAGATGGGTGATTTCTTACGAGTTTTTCCATTTCGGAAACTTGTTTAAATGATTCTCCGAACGCTTCTGGAGTAATAAAACTAAATAATGGGAAATCAGTTTGACAGAACATACCAAGCATATCAAAGTAGTCATAGACTTTTCGTAATACTGGACGTTGAGTCATTCTAAACATATTAAGGTTTGCAACCTTGGCTGCCATAATATCATCAAGTAATTGATCATCATTTTCTCTCATGACATCAAGAGGTAAGAAGCCCATTTCATTCGTACCATTTAAGATAATTCGTTCATTATTAAAATAAAATTGGCCCTTATATGGTTTAGATTTTTCATCCGATATGAATTTTCTCATACCAAAATGCTCATGATTTACATCTAATAAATTTCCATCTTTATCAAATAATTTAATAATTAACTCATATAAATATGGTTCATCATTTGTCCATGGCTTGAAATTTTTTATTTCAAATTCGAATGGAATGAAGTTTTCATTATATTGAAGAGAACTATATTTATTAATCTTTTGTGTTACAACGTTCTTTTTAAAGTTTCTACCTTCAATTGATACAACTAAATATGTATCTTTTACATGTCTTTCAACTGCATTAATAACTTGGATAGTACCACTAACACTAGACTTATCAAAATTAGGTCTAATATATAGTTCTTCGATTCTTTGCTTGTTTGTTATTTCTAATGTTAAATTACCATAAATACCTACACCAGCTGGGCAATGATGCCAACCCTTAACTGGTTCATCATAGCCAAAATGAGTTGCAGCGTATATTTTCTTACCAAATTGAAGGGTGCCAAATAAACTATTACCTGTAGTTGTGTGTTCATTATGAAGAACAACTACTAATGTGTTTTCACCACTTAAAAGGTTAGGTGTTAAATCAACTTGGAATGGAGCGAAAAATCCTTCATGGGTAACAACCATTCTTCCGTTAAGATAAACATCAGTGATATAATCACTAGCCTCGAATTTTAAAATATATTCTTTATTATTATCGATTTCACCAACATTTATTTTTCCATAATAATAAACATTATATTTTCCATCTGGTCCAACGTAATGTGGGAGAGTTACTTTTTCCCATTCACCCTTATGCATTAACACTAAAGAAAAATCTTTTTTATCTTCTTCGGTTTCACGTCTAAAATCAAAATCAGTTAATCTAATAATTTCTCTTGTTTTTTCTAATTTGGAATATTGTTCAGAAAGGAAAGGATGGTAATGCTTTTTAAGTTCTTCTTTTTTATTTAAATAATCTTTATATGCTTCTTCTTCATTAAAAGCAGGAATCTTTATATCAAAAAGATCACTTTCATCTAACTCAAAGTGTTCATATTCAATTGGCTTAATTAAAGGGAGAGGTTTATGCTTGCCCAATACAACATCTTCGCAGTCGGCAATTTGCGCAAAACGATCGATTTCTTTC
>JAKSVY010000067.1 GCA_024413875.1 Bacilli bacterium | reverse complement strand
CCTGTTTTTAGGTATTTAGAGACATCTAACTTATAGTTAAACATCATTTTACCTACATAAGAGTTATTAATTGTTAAATCAAGTGATTGGAATCTATCATTGATAACTAATTCTTTGCTAATGTCATTAACATTAATCTTTTGAGCGAGTCTAATCTTTCCTCTAAAGAACGGGAATCCATCTTCAATTAAAGAAGTAATAGCTTTCTTTTGTTTACCAAGATAGAAGTTTTCTCCAATCATAACGTTTGGAACTTTTTCACTTGGCTTAAGATCTCCATATACTCCAAAGTTACCTTGAAGATACATAGCCTCAATTGTGCAGTCATAGGCTAAACAGTTTTTAATACTTTCTTGGACATTTTCACCAAATAAAGCATAGTAAACATTTTCGCCTTCATAGAAGTCAATCTTCACTACTACTTCGTTAATGCCTTCTTTTAAGTATTTAGCAAATTCATATTTATGAAGATCTTTTTCTAAGACATATCCAGTCTTATCAACTTTAACTCCATTGATATAGACTTCTTTAGTTCTAGTGTCTTCAATTAATCCATCACAAATAGATGGAATATCTTTTACATTGAACTCATATTTAAGATAAACATCGCCAGTGTATCTTTCTTCAAGTAATTTGTTAAATACACCCATATAGTGGAGTTTTTCTGAATAATTCTTTCCATCTTTTGAGTAAGTTAGGAAATCAAGAATCATGTGGTTAGTTGGTGAACCCACTACTTCAAATTCCTTATTTAAAGTAAGTGGAGATAACTTCTTAACCACAGTAGGTGATTCATTACAAATTTCAAAAATCTTTGATTCATATTTATTGAAATGAATTTCTTTATCGTAGACTACATCACCAGATTTTAATGTAACTCCTGGAGTCCAAGTAGTTTCTTCATCAAAGTTAACTGCGTAGACAAAAGTCTTTCCAGTTTCATCTTTTCTAACTGTGAATCTAATATTCTTATTATCTAATGGTTTAACCATTTGACTATTTTTAATTTCATCTAATGTAGTGTTTGAATTTAAGTAATCGTAGTTATGTTCTTCACCTTCAAGATAAGTAGGTTTTTCATACATAAAGAGGATTTTACCTCCGTTAGATGAATATTGTTTTAATAAGACATCACTACTCTTATCCATTGTGTACATCTTAGGGAAGATAATGTATTTATATGTACATTTTCCTGAACGTAAAACATCGCCTTCAACTGAACCATACTTTGCAAGCAATGTTTCATCAATGAAGTGGAAGTTAATTTGTTTTTCACCCAATAAATCAATTAAATTAAATAATTTTTCATTTAATGGTGCGACTGGATCACCTGGTTTCCAAAGCTTATCGTGCTTACAGTCGAAGTACGCACTTCTAATTGGATGGAACACTGCGACATCAACAATTGCATCACTATTAGCGATCTTTTCACCTAATTCAGTGAAGTAATCATTAAATTCTTTAAAGCTATCACTAACCCAAGGGTTAATAGCGGAGAAATGTTCTGGATAGTCTCTTTTTCTTTGCCCATGCTCACTATAAGGAAGTAAGTGATGACACATAAGGTTAACACCAAAAACATATAAGCTTTCCGCGATGTGTTTTAATTCAAAAGGTGTGCAATCCCAACCGGTCATCGCAAATGTTTCAACAAGGATTTGTTTCTTTCCAAGTTGAGACGCGACCGAACCAATTTGAATTGGTGAAAGTGAAGAACGAAGTGGACGTCCTAAATAATCAATTCCTGGGATATGTTCATATTCATAGAAAGGCATAATTCCACCACAGCAAAGCATTTGTCCACTTAGTGAACCTTCTTCGACATAGTGACCAGTTAATTTATAACCATTAGAATCACACCAATCATAGATTTGTTTAGCAAAGCTATTAAGCATTAAATCTTGCATAGCCTTCCAATATTTATATCTAAAATCTCTAAAGCCTTCTTTTTCTACAAAGAGTAAGCCAAGGCGATCTTTAATATCTTCGTTATAGTGTTCTTTAAAATATTTAGGTAACACAGTTGTGTATGAGTTACCCCAACGATAATATTGAGGTTCATCAGTAAAGAATCCACGTAAATTACCATATATATCGTGCTTTTTATATTGTTCATGAGTTTCATTAATAAACTTACGAACAACATCTTTATTTAAAATATCAGCGGTAGAAGTCGAATATCTAAAATAAATATTTAAACAATTTTCACCTTCTGTACATCTAATTAATTTATCAGTTGAAACATCATATGACACGAATGAGTTTGGATCATATTTACCAAATTCATATAAAAGTTCAGCATCATGATTTTCAATATCTTCAAGAAGCTTTCCTCCAACAAATCCTGATGGCCAACCATTTTCATCGTAAGCATATGCTTCCATACCTAATTCGTTAGCGCGTTTTAAGCATGCTTCAACACATGAGAACCACTTTTCACCTAAGTAAGGTGTAGTTAATCCTCCACGGGCGTGCATAAAGAAACCACCGACGCCAGAATCGTTCATCCAATCAATTTGACGAACTAATTCTTTTTCATCCAACTCATCATTCCAACTCCAGAATGGGAGTGCTTTATATTTATTGTCCATAAATAACTCCTTATTTTAATAAGATATCAAATACTCTTCCTTGATAAGGAATATCACTATGAAGAGTTAGGATACCATCTTTAAATTCATAGTTAGTTTTTAAATTAAGTGGGTAACCAACCTTAATATCTTTAATATCGTATTTAGTTAAATCAACTTTAATATCTTGTTTATCCCCTAATGTATTCCATACACAGAGCATAATTCTTTTATCTTTGATAAGTCCACCGACAACATTTTCATCAAAGAAGTAAGATACTCCATTAGGGAAGATAGGTAATGAACCTTTCTTAAATTCTCTAGTAGCCTTATAGTATCTAACACCTTCAATCACTAATTGTTGTTGAGATTCAGGAAGTTGATTAATAAAGCTCGCTAAATGGATTCTACCTAGCATCGCGTTAACCATATTCATTACAACAACTTCATCACTTGGTTCTTCCTTAATTTGTTTATTTAAAGGATATGACCACACTGCTGCTTGTTCTGGAATACACGCAGTTAAAACTGCGCTAGAAAGATAAGGATATTTTCTATAATCAGTTTGATCTGAAGTAGATTGGATTGGGCATACTTTAAGTACTTCATAATCCATTCTACATCCACCGCTACCACAGTTTTCAATCGTTAATCCTGGGTGTTTATCGAGTAATTCATTTAACCACTTAATGTATGCTCTATTATGTTTAAGTAAACCATCACCTAAAGAGTCAGCGTTATATTCATTTCCAACACCAGCGTCTAAGTTATAGTCATTCTTAATATAATCTAAGTCGTATTTAGTCACTAATCCTGAAACAATATCCATTGCCCAGTTATAAACTTCTTTATTATCAAAATTAAGGCAGTTCCTAGTGTTTTTTGTCACTCTATCACCATGTGAAATAAAGAACCAATCATCTGGTTTTGATTTACAAATATCGGATTTAATACCCATATTTTCAATTTCAACCCATAGACCTGCTTTCATTCCTTTTGAGTGAATATAGTCCATCGTGCCTTTAAGTCCACCGGTTGGGAAATTAGAAGAATATTC
Organism: Bacilli bacterium; assembly: GCA_024413875.1. Next base: position 3,279 of record JAKSVY010000067.1, on the reverse strand, counting down.
TTTCCATTCACCAATATAAGGTGTCCATCCTGGTTTTTCAGCAAACCAGCCAGCATCGATAACAAATTCTTCGCATTCAAGCTTAGAGGCAAGGTCCACTAATGGCCAAATGAGCTTTTCGGTTTGCATATCCCATAAAGCATGCATATAGTCATTAAAGATAACTGGTAATTCATCATTATCTTTAGATGGTCTAACTACCATTCTTCTAGCCTTAGTGATTTCTTGAATTACTTTTTCAAAAGAGTCACCAATAGTAGATGTAACTTGAACTGATTTAAATTCATCATTAGGTTTTAATACCTTTACCCATTGGCTATGGTCATAATCTGGTCCATAACCAGCAAGATAATATTCTTCTCTAAAACAACCAATTTCAATATTCCATGAGCCATTGTTTTCAACTTGCACTAAAGTGAATTGATTTGTTTTAGCGTTTTCAACAATACACATTGGAAGATAATCTTTAGTAGACCAAGATCCAACATTGTTAATCATATATGCCTTCATTGAGTAGTTATCATTTCCATTAAAGATGCCTTCATCAATAAAAGATCTTCTCTTCCATTGGCATTCACATTGCCATGAGTTATGGGCATAGTGAATATACATATCTTTTGCCGATGGTTTTAAAGGATTTCCTAGTCCTATAATGTATGAACTAGATACTCTTTCAAGAGTAATGTTTTTATTAGAAACGTTTTTAACTATGTTATAAATTGAATACGCTGCCACATCTTTATATAAAAGGATATGTGTATCTACCATTAATCTATCATCAGTAGTAACAATAACCATTTCTTGACCATTTGTAGTTTCATTCACACTATGGGAAACATAATGAGAATTACTTCCATATGGGGTTGATAAAAACTTTGCGCAGTGGCTTCCTAAATGATCTCCATCAGAGGTTTCTAATTCAACAAGTGGATGAAGAAAAGAATTTCCCCTAATGAAATTAGTTTCATTGCCGAAATAAGAGATAAGCACTCTTTTCGCATCGTTAATAGTGAACTCAAACTTCACTAAATCATTTGAGAATGAAATCGTTTCCATAAAAACCTCAAAAGCCACATTTAAGTGGCTTTAATTAATTAAAGATCGTAATCAGTAACTGAGATGTCGTCAAAACTTGCTTGAGTTAATGAACCTTCACCATTACCTCTTGCAAAGATAATGTGACCTTCATGAGCAAAGCCTAAAGGTTGATTCATAACTATTTCATCACCAATTTCAACAATACAGTTTCCATCCATAACTTTGACATGGAAATTAACGTATTCTGCTCCATTAAGACGAAGGGCTAATGTATCAGCGTTTCTAGCATTATAAATCGCTGTGTATGCTGTAGATGTGGTGTCGTTCTTAAAGTATCTAACTTGAACTGGGTTACCTCCACCATCAAGGCAGAACATTAAACCAGTAGCACCACCTTCAACAGATTGTCCACCAACATAACCTTTATTTGTTTCATCAGCGCCGAATTCAACTGTAAGCCTTCCACTACCAATTAATGCTGAGAAGCGTAGATCGAAATCAGTAAATTTTTCAGCAGTATATAAGTTACCGTTTGTGAATTTGCACTTAAGTGCGCCATTACTTACTTCTGCCGCAGGTTCGCCTGAACGTGGATTCCATACTAATTGTTCTGGCATTTCCCCATCTTCAAAGTCTGCTTCAAATGATTTTGCAGTAACTGGTTTTTCCCCGTCCGTTGCTGCAACTTTAAAGTTATCGAATGAAAGTTGTCCTGTATAGTCTGCTCTTGAGAAATAGATATGACCTAACTTTGGAGTAATTGAAGTATCAATACCTGAAACTATCTTGTTATTAATCTTTAAAGTATATGAATCTTTATAAACAGATAATTTAACGTTAACAAATGTATTTGCGTAATCTGGTGTATCAATAGTTGCAAAATAATCTGTTGTTTCAACTTTGTTACCATCTTTGAAGTATCTAACATTGTTATTTGCTCCACCATTAAGCATAAATGCATTAGCACCAACGTTATTAAAGACTTCAGCATAACATTTATCAACTTGACTATCTTCAAGACCTAAAAGAATAGCAAAACGAGGTTGTGTCATTCCAGTAACCTTGACATCGAATTCCATGTCAAAGTATTTGTAATTCTTTTCAGTAATTAAGACGTTGTTGTTAGCGTCAACTGTGTAAACACCATCAGCAGTAGTTTCAGAATTTTCTGAACCTTGTCTATTCATATAAATAAGGCTTTCGCATGGTTCATCGAAGCTTGTTTCGAATGACTTATCATGTCTATGAATGACATATGCTTTAGATTCAAGTGGTAAAACTGCTGGAAGATTTCCTTCAAATTCGTATTCATATTCAGAATCTTCTGCTGGAAGAGCAGCCTTAATTTCTTCTAAGACTTCTGTTCTATTAAGAACTGTATAAGAGAATGTCTTATCTGCTGGTCCACCACCATAACCATATCTAACAGTAGCAACATATGTAATAGGAGCTTCAGTAAATCTTGCCACTAATGTGATGTGATCTGTAACTGGAGTAGCAAAATTATATGCAGCATCGTTAAGCATCCAACCAACGAATGTATAACCGTATCCGTTAGCGTTAGCTTTTGTTGGATCAGTTGGCTTTGTAGCGGTTTCTCCTGCATTAACATAACTAACTAAATATTCTTCGCCTTCTACAAGATATGTAACTCTATATCTAAGAGCAACTTCTGTATATGATGCGACTAAAGTTAAATCTGTCATAACTTCAGTATCAAATTCATATAAGCTATCATTGAATTTCCAACCAGCGAAGTCATAACGATAATCTTCATTACCAGCTTTTGTAGGATTTGTTTCTGGTGCAGTTACTTTAGTGCCTTTATCAATTGTTGAAGTAGCGAATACTTCACCTTCATTCATAAATGTAACTGTAACTTGAAGATGTGTTTCAGTATATTTTGCGTATAAATCTAAATCTGCAGTTACTGGAGTATCAAAACTATATTTATTGTCTAAAGATACTTCGGTATACCATCCTTCAAATGTATATGAGAAAAAATCTGTATTTGCTTTTGTAGGATTACTTGGTTTATTAACAGTGTTTCCTTCTTCAACTTCTGCAACATTATAGATAACGCTTTCGTTGTGGAATGTAACTGTGTAAACCTCTTTAGCAGGCACTGTTGATTCAGTTGGTTCTTTGCCTCCATTTCCTTTGTTGTTACAACCAGTAACTAAGATTGATGCAAGGGCAACAACTCCTAATGTTTTAAGTAATTTTTTGTTCATAATCATT
>JAKSVY010000066.1 GCA_024413875.1 Bacilli bacterium | reverse complement strand
ACTGTTTTAAATATTAACACTATGGGAACACTTATCCCTTGCCGTGTCTTTGGTAAGATTATGGCTCAAAATGGTGGGGGTTCTATTGTTAATTTCGCTTCAATGAACTCTTATAAACCTTTAACAAAGAATGTTAGTTATGCAATGGCAAAAGCTGGTATTTATAACTTCACAGAATGGTTAGCAAACTATCTTGCTCCAGCAGGCATTAGAGTAAATGGCATTGCTCCTGGATTCTTTGTTAACGAAAGAAGCAAAAAGATTTTATTAAAACCAGATGGCTCTTTAGCTCAAAGAGGCATTAATGTCATGGCGCACACTCCAATGAAACGTTTTGGTGAGGCTCAAGATTTATGGGGCACACTTGAATATTTATTAGATGATGAAAAATCAGGATTCGTAACTGGTGTTACCATTCCTGTAGATGGTGGATTTGCTGCTCACCCAGGTATTTAATATATGATTTTAGCGGACTATTTTAGATATCCTCATGATGATTCTTGGGACTTTGCAAAAGCCTCAGGTTTTAACTATGGAGTCATTAGATTACCTGATGATCCTAATTTCGATTTCACGAGTTACGACGCAATCAAAAAAATCTATGATGACTTTGTTTCTTTTGGCATTACTCCAATAATTGTTGAACCAATGCCAAACCAACTTTGGGATCACGTTAAAGCGGGTGATGAAAAGATGGATGAATGCATTGATATCATCATTAAATTACTTGAAAACTTATCTAAAGTTGGAATCAAAATGGTTTGCTTTAATTTTATGGCGCATATTGGTTGGCTTAGAACTAACGCAAAGTATGAATTAAGACACGCATATGTTACTGAATTTGATGAAAAAGACTTTGTTAAGACTGATAAAAAGATAACTGAAGAAGAATTATGGTCTAACTATAAACACTTCTTAGATAGAGTTATTCCTTATGCAGAAAAATACGATGTCAAGTTAGCGCTTCACCCAGATGATCCACCTCTAGCAAAGTTAGGTGATGTATCTCGTATTATGATTAGCTATCAAAATATAAAGAAAGCAATTTACGATATTCACCCAAGTAAGAACTTAGGTGTTACATTCTGCCAAGCTAATTTCCATGCGATGGGAGAAGATATCTACAAGATCATTCCTGAACTCAAAGATAAAATCTTCTTCATTCACTTTAGAAATATTAAAGGAACAAAAACTAAGTTCCATGAAACACATCACGATAATGGTGAAATAGATATGTATAAAGCTATGAAACTCTATATTGAAAACGGAATTAACGTTCCAATTAGAGTTGATCATAATCCAACATACTTTAATGAAGACGCAAAAGTAAGTGGATATGGATTTTTAGGAAGGTTATTTGCCTACGGATATATGGTGGGCTTAATAGAAGCTGTTGAAAAGGAGAACAAATAATATGGTGTTTAATTCTAGAGAAGACATTATTGCCTTAACTCCTCTTTGGAAGGGAGAAAGACTTCCTGATGGAAGACCTTATGTTCCAACTGAATATTTAGAAAAATTAAAAGAGATGACTCTTGAAGAAGTTTGGAAACCAATCTTCTTAAAAGGATACATCACTCAATTTGAAGGTGATTTAAAAGTTCTCCATGACGATGGTAGAAAGTTAATTGGTAGAGCGGTTACATGTAGCTATGTTCCAACTAGACCAGATTTACATGATGTTGCATTTGAACAAGGCGCTAAACAAGGATTCAAAGGTAACTATAACCAATGGGTAGTTGACTCACTTGTTGAAGGCGATGTTGTCGTTGCTGATATGTACGATAAGATTTTTAAAGGTACATTCTTAGGTGGAAACTTAACTACCGCGATTAGAACAAGAACAAAAACTGGTGGTGCAGTTATTTGGGGTGGAATTAGAGATGTTGAACAAATGAAACAAGTTCCAGATGTTCAAGTATACTATAGAGGTATTGACCCAACTCCTATTAGAGAATTTGTTATGAAAGACTTTAATGCAGTTACAAGAATCGGCAAAGCAACTGTTCTTCCAGGAGATATTGTTTTTGGTGCTGGTGGTGGAGTTTTATTTATCCCATCACACTTAGTTATTGAAGTTGTTGATGGAGCGGCTAAAACTCACGTTAAAGATGACTTCGGTTTTGAAATGATTAAGAAGGGTGTTTTCACAACCGCTCAAATCGATAGAGCAACTTGGACTGAAGATATGCTCGATTTATTAATGGATTTCATTAAGAATGACCCAAGAGGTGAAAAGTATAGAAGCCTTGATTGGTCAGAAGAATATAGACTCGCTAGAGAAGGCGATCCTAACGATACTCAAACAGCTTTATAAGGAGAAATGTTATGACATTATCAGAGAAATTATTTAAAGAAGGTAAGGGAATCTTAAGATTAAAACCAACTTGGGTTCCAAGAAGCTTTTGTCGTCCTGGTAAAAGAATTAAACTTCATCCAGATGATTATTATGTATTAGGTCTTGAAAAAGGCGGTATTGATGAAAGATGGTTTGCTTCAACAACTTGGGCAGAAAATGGTCCAGGTACACCTGAAGATGAAGGTTTATCTTATGTTGTTTCTAAAGACGGAACAGAAAAAATCCTTCTTAGAGATATGGTTAGTGAACTTAAGGGTGAATTAATTGGAGATAACTTATGGAATAAATATCATAAGTGGCCAATGTTCTCTAAGTTCTTTGATAATGCTGGTCCATTACCACATCACATTCACCATAGAGATGAACACGCTGCTAGAGTTGGTAGTGCTGGTAAACCAGAAATGTATTTCTTCCCTTCACAAGTTAATAACCATGGTGGTGAATTCCCATTCACATTCTTTGGTTTAAACCCAGAAGCAAAGAAAGAAGAAATTAAGAAATGCTTAGAAGATTTCACTAAAGGTGATAACCACTTATTAGATCACTCACAAGCATTTAAGATTGAACTTGATACTGGTTGGGATGTTCCACCAGGAGTATTACACGCTCCAGCGTCACTTTGTACATATGAACCACAATTTGCAAGTGATGTATACGCAATGTATCAATCAGTTTTATACAATGGACAATGCGTATCTGAAGACTTACTTTGGAAGAACACTCCAAAGGAAGAACTTGGAAACTTTGATTATTTAATGGATGTTATCGACTGGGATGCTAATATCGACCCAGACTTTAAGAAACATCACTTTATGAGACCAATCGCTATTTATGATGGAAGTGATTATAAAGAAGAATGGATTTGCTATTTATGCAAACTCGTATGTGCTAAACGTTTAACAGTTTATCCAGGACAAAAGGTTGTTATCAAAGATAACGCTGCATATGGTTTAATCATGCTTCAAGGTCACGGTAAGATGAATGATTGGAATATTGAAACTCCATCTTTAATTAGATATGGACAATTAACAAACGATGAATATTTCGTTTCTGAAAAAGCTGCTAAAGAAGGTGTTGTTATCGAAAACACTTCTGAAAGCGATCCAATCGTTATGCTTAAGCACTTTGCTGAAAACCCTGATTTAGTTGCATTCTTTAAGAAATAATATGAATAAAACAACGAATATCCTTTGTATAGGTAATTCATTTTCAGAAGATATGATTATGTATATTCCAGAACTTGCTCGTGAGTATGGAATATCTTTAGATATCCAAGTTATAGGATATCCAGGTGGATCCATTGATCAACAAATTGATTTTTTAACAAATAAAAAGGCCGAGTATATCTATAGATATTACAACAACAAAAAATATCGTTGGGAATATAAAACTAATGTGATTGGCAACGAAGTAATTAACCAAAAACATTGGGATTACATTATGATTCAAGAATGTAGTTATGGTAGTGGCCAACCAGTTGGCTATCCACGTTTAAAAGAATACATTTCACTTTTAAAATCATTATTTAATTACGAAGTAAAAATCTTATGGCAAATGACATGGCCATATCCTTCTTATAACCAATTTGAGTTCTTTTTAAGAGACTTTAATGGCGATGAAAGGAAAATGTATGAAGGTATTGTAAATAACGTTAAAAATGACGTTTTAACAAATAAAAATATTTTCGCAGTAATTCCTAGCGGAACATCTATTAAAAACGCGAAAGAAATTACTGAAGAAACATCACTTTATCGTGATCCGGTTCATCTTTCTTACCATAGAGGTAGATTCCTTGCGTCTTTAACATTTATGAAAAAGATGTTTGATATTGATTTAACTAATCTTGAAACCGAACCAATGGGATTAAATTCTAATTTAAAAGAACAATTTAAATTATGCGTAGAAAACGCGATAAAAAATCCTTTTGAAATCACAAAATAGTTATACAATTAACATGATAATTAATTAGGAGGAATAATTGTGGCATCAAAAGTATATTTCACTAAAGAAATCACTGCTGAAAAAGTAGTTGAATTATATAAAACACTTGGAAAAGAACTTCCTGGTAAGGTAGCGGTTAAACTTCACTCTGGTGAAGCTGGCAACCAAAACTTTTTATCAGCTGAATTCTGGGCTCCAATGGTAAATCACGTTAATGGCACAGTTGTTGAATGTAATACTGCTTATGGTGGTCAACGTAACACAACTAAAAAGCACCTAAAGTTAATGCATGATCACTGTTGGGATAAATACTTTAACTTTGATTTAATGGATGCGGAAGGACCAGATGATGTTCTTAGCGTTCCAAATGGTAAAGTAATTAAGAAAAACTATGTTGGTAAGAACATGAAAAACTATGATTCAATGCTTGTTCTTGCTCACTTTAAAGGTCATCCTATGGGAGGCTTTGGTGGTGCACTTAAGCAATTAGGTATTGGATGCGAATCATCAGCAGGTAAGGCATATGTTCATAGTGGTGGTCGCACAACAAGTCAAAGACATGCTTGGCTCAAACTTCCTGAACAAGACGTCTTCTTAGAATCAATGGCAGATGCTGCAAGTTCAATTGTTGAATTCTTCAAAGGTAATATGGTCTTCATTAACGTTATGAAGAACTTATCAGTTGACTGTGACTGCTGCGCAGTAGCAGAAGATCCTTGTATGAAAGACATTGGAATGCTTATCTCACTTGACCCAGTCGCTATTGACCAAGCTTGTGTTGATTTAATTTATAAGGCTACCGATGATCCTGGACAAAAACACTTTATTGAAAGAGTTGAAACAAGACATGGTATCCACACAATTGAAGCAGCAGCAGAACTTGGTGTTGGTTCAAGAGAATACGAATTAATTAGTTTAGATTAATGAAAATCGTCCTCAAGCTGAGGGCGATTTTGTTTTAGTGATTAGAGTTTAATGAATGCTTCTTTTTTATGGAATGAGCCACACATTGTAGGGGATAATGCAAATAAGTGAGCATTCTCAATCCCTCCATCAGTGTCAATTCTATAGGCATTGTATTTGATTCCATATTCAGGATTATATCCTAGTTTATCTAATGGAATTTCCATTAATACATCATAGTCATTTTCATAAAGAGTAACTTTTCTTTCGACAAAGTTTTCTTTTAAACGAGCTCCACTAAATGATTTTCCATCATTAGTGATATCCGCTAAAAAGACAGTTCCATTAGGGGCTACTTCAATTTCCCAGTAGTGATCTTTTTGACCAACATCAATAAAGATTTCAACAACATCGCCTTTATAAATGTCATCATTAAATTTATCTGAGTAACTATAAAATTGTGAGTGTTTAGCATAGTAATTTAAAACAAGTTTGCCCTCACATATCTTGATATCAAACTTTGTTTCGTAGATGGCTTCTTCGCCTGTAATATTGTTTTTAAGTTCCATGATTTTTACCGTATATATTTTAACATCATTTTTAACTTATCATAGATAAAAATATTATGTACATTTCAAAATATACTATTAGATTTCTCTTTATTTATGGTTAAAAATGTTGGTTTTTCGACTTTATTATCTTTGATATAATAACATTATAACTTATAAAAAGGAGACGCTACCACATATGTAACATAGTGATAGCAACATACGCTTATGAAAAAACTTTTAATTTTACCTGCCGCCGCTATGCTTTTAGGTTTAGGAGTAGCCGCTGGCGTTTCTAAAGCCCCAGTTGTTGAAGTTAAGGCTGATTCTGTTTCAACTGCTACAGTAGACATTACTGGAAAAACTTGGTTAAAAGCAAGTGAAGGAACAATGGTTTCAGTTCCAAACTGGAAAACTTCTGGTTTAGGTGTTTCTTTTGAAGTTAAATATTCAAATCCAACATCAATTGCTAACAACACAGTTTTCAATTTCTTCAGTGGTAGCACAAAGATTTCTGGAAACATTTATTTAGCAGACTTTGGTGCTGCTACAAAGGATTCTGTAAATAATCTCATTAAGGCTCGTGACTCATATCATAGAGTTGCTGTTGTAGATGCTGCAGAAGGATGGATCAGATACGATATCTTATTCAAAGACGCACCTGCTATTGCTGGTCAAGAATCTGCGACTGTAGATGCTATTAACTTTATTTGGTATGGCAACCCATTTGTTCAAATGAGAAATCTTCAAGTTATTTCTGATTTTAGATATATTGGTGACACACCAGTGGCTTATAACAAAACAAACACTGCTGGCTATCTTAAAGGTGGCTATGATGAATTCCCTAAGATTGCTAATTGGAGCACATCTGGTTTAGGCTTCTCTCTTGAATTCAAACCAACAGAAGAAAAAGATACTTTAATTTCTCTTTTAGATAACTCATATGCTGCTGTTGCTTCTGGCAATGATTATATGTACCGCAAAAACAATAGTGGAAACCCATCAAAAGGTAAGATTTTTGCTCTTGCTAATGGATGGTATAGATATGAAGCTATGTTAAGTGAATTTGGTGTTGTTGCTGGAAAAGAAGCAGAAACATTAACTATGATTAACCTTGTTAAATGGGAAGCTTCTGGTTATAACTGCAAACCAGAATACAGAAATGTAAAAGTTATTA
>JAKSVY010000065.1 GCA_024413875.1 Bacilli bacterium | reverse complement strand
AACATTACCTTTGAATAATGATTTTGGAAATTTAACCATTTCCATTTCACTTGGAATGATTGCGGTTTTGTAAATTTTTTTAACAACTTCACCATTATGTCTAAAGACAATGTTTATATCTTTATAAGGCTTATTAACTCTAAACTTAAATGTGATTACATCATTTGCTTCACTAACACACACTTTTTGAGGCACAACATAGTTAACACCAGTTGATGCTACACAATTAATGTAGTTAGAATCGTTATTAAGCTTTCCGTTAAGATATAAAACTGCGCCTTCAGCAGCTCCTCTTGCTTCGACTACTACGTAGTCAACGACATCATGAACATGCAAAACGTTGCCAGCTGAGAACACGCCAGGATGTTCAGTTTCCATTGCTTGATTCACCACTGCACCTCTAGTTTTAGAAAAATTAATTCCTAAATTCTCTAAAAGATACATATTTGGAATAAGTCCAATAGAAAGAAGCAATGTGTCACAATCGAAGACTTTTTCAGTGTCTGGGATGAAATTAAATTTTTCATCTACCTTAGCGATCACTACTTGTTCAAGATGAGATTTGCCCCTAACTTCCTTAACAGTGTGAGAAAGATAAAGAGGAATGTTTAGGTCTAATAGACATTGTTGGATATTACGGTTTAGTCCCGCTGAATATGGATTTAGTTCAGCAACACCTAAGACTTTTGCACCCTCAAGTGACATACGTCTTGCCATAATAAGACCGATATCGCCACTACCAAGGATAAATACTTTCTTACCAACTAAATAGCCGTAATTATTTAAATATAATTGAGCTTGTCCAGCAGTAAGAACTCCAGAAGGACGATCTCCAGGGATTTGAATTGCCCCGGCGTTTCTTTCATAACATCCAGTTGTTAAGATGATAGCTTTCGCGTTAACTTGGACAATTCCATCGATATCATTACTAAAAGTAATGACTTTATCTTTAGAAATATCTAAGACATATGAATTAAGCTTATATTCAATATGTTTTTCATTAACCATATCTGAGAATCTAGTCATAAATTCTGGACCGGTTAATTCTTCTTTAAATTCATGTAAACCAAAGCCATTATGAATGCATTGATTCAAGATACCACCTAAATAATTATTCTTTTCGATAATCAAGATATCTTTTTCTCCGAGTTCGAAGGCTCTAATGGCAGCCGCCATACCAGCGGAACCACCACCAACGATAACAAGATTTTTATTAATCATATTATCTTGCCTCCTTCTTAGTTTCGTATTTACAGATGTTTGATTCATCTTTGTCATATAAAACTTCAGTGACATCTTTGTTAAAGTGATTAGCAAGTAACATGAGGACTGCTGGTTGACAGAATCCACCTTGGCAGCCACCAAATCCTGCTCTTGTTCTCTTCTTTAAAGCTTTAACTGTATATGGAGGAACACTTCTAGAGAGTTCATCTTCAATTTCACCTAATGTGATCTTTTCACAATTACAAATAATGCGTCCATAACTAGGATTTACTTTAATTAATTCATTGAGTTCATCAATTGTTAACTTACTTGGATGAATTCTAGGTTTGATTAGTCTTGAAGCATTTTCATTAACCTTTAAAGGTAGTACCTTACTAACAAATTCATCTACAACATATTTTGCAATAGCAGGAGATGAGGCTAGACCTGGAGATTCAATTCCAACCGTATTAATAAAGTTTTTATCAGTTTTAGAAAACCCGATTATGAAATCATGAGTTGATGGAGTGGCACGTAATCCTGAGAAAGTACGAATAACGTTCCCAAATGGGATTTTTGGCACTAAATTGACCGCTTGCTTCTTTACATTAACTAAAGTTAATTTATCAGTAGACAAATCTTCTTTAGATTCAACACTTTCTGAGCTAGGGCCAACAATAAAATTAAGTGATGTTGTTGGTGAAACTAATATGCCTTTCCCCTTCTTACTAGGTAATGGGAAAATTGTATGAGTAACAAATACATAAGGCAAATGTCCTAAGACATAATATTCACCTTTACGAGGATTAATAGAATAATCGATATTTTCGATCATTGAATTAATCTTGTCACCATATAATCCGGCAGCATTAATAATGACTTTTGTTTTGTAAATATCTTTATTGGTGCGAACTATATAAAATTCACCACTCTTTTGGATATTCACTACTTCTTCACCTAAATGGAGAATAACGCCATTATCAACAGCGTTCTCCATGGCGTGAACTGTTAATGTGAAAGGGTTAACAATACCCGCTGAAGGAGCAAATAAAGCGCCCTTCACATCATCAGTAATATATGGTTCTATGGCTTTAACTTCGTCTCGGTTTAATAATTTAACGTCAACTCCGTTAATAGCGCTTCTTTCTGCTAATTCTTTTAATAATTCGAGTTGCTCATCTTCGGTTGCGACAGTTAAAGAACCAATTTGCTTGAACGAAACATCAAGCTCCTTACAAACTTCTGGAAACATCTTATTACCTAAGACATTTAATTTAGCCTTTAAAGTTCCAGGAACTGGGTCATAGCCACTATGTACAATAGCGCTATTAGCCATACTTGTAACGTTACCGACATCATTTTCTTTATCGATAACAATAGTTCTTAAGCTGTATTGAGATAATTCGCGAGCAATCATTGCACCCACGATACCTGCACCGACGATGAGAATATCAAACATATTTTATTAATTAGCGACCTTTTTTATCAAAATGTTTCTTTGGAGCAGCTGGTTTTTCAACATAACCTGCTGGTTTTTCCATTAAATTACGTCTTGAAACTTTAACTTTGCCCTTATCGTCAATTTCTGTAACTTGTACTTTAAGTACATCGCCAACTTTGACAACATCTTGAGCACGTGCAATGTATCCCCAATCTAATTGAGAGACATGGCATAAACCTTCGCAGTTACCGAATAACTTAACGAATGCACCGTAATCTTCAACACGTGTAACTTCACCTTCGTAAACTTCACCAACTTTAGCAACACGGACAATATTTTCAATTAATCCTTTTGCCTTATTGATCATTTCACGAGACATATGGTAGATGACAACGTGACCATCATCATCGATATCAATCTTAACGTTATCACATTGAGCAATGATTTCGTTAATAACCTTACCGCCTGTACCGATAACATCACGAATCTTATCTACATCAATTGTCATCTTAGCAAGCTTTGGAGCGTATTCGCCAACATCAGCGCGTGGTTCTGCAATTGCAGCTTCCATTGTTTCGCGGATTTGAGCACGTGCAACGTGTGCTTGTGCTAATGCTTCTGCTAAGACATCACGAGTAACACCAGCAATCTTAATATCCATTTGGAGAGCTGTAATACCCTTTGCTGTACCAGCAACCTTAAAGTCCATATCACCGAAGTGATCTTCAAGACCTTGGATATCTGTAAGAATTGTATAGTGGTTTGTTTCCTTATCTGGAGACTTTGTTGGGTCATTTGTAATTAAACCCATAGCGATACCACTGACGACACCTTTAATTGGGACACCAGCAGCCATTAATGACATACAACCAGCACAGATAGAAGCTTGTGATGATGAACCATTTGATTCAACAACTTCAGAAACTGTTCTAATTGTGTATGGGAATTCTTCTTCACTAGGAATAACGTAAGAGAGGGCTCTTTCACCTAATGCACCGTGGCCAACTTCACGACGTCCTAAGACACCTATCTTACCTGTACCACCAACACACCATTGTGGGAAGTTGTAGTGATGCATGAATCTCTTGTGGTCTTCTGGTGTTAAATCATCAAGTAATTGTTCATCGCTTAATGCACCTAAAGTTGTAACAGAGATAACTTGTGTTTGACCACGTGTAAACATTGCTGAACCGTGAACTCTTGGGAGTAAGTCGACTTGAGCGTCTAATGGACGAATTTCATCAACTTTACGGCCATCTGGTCTAATCTTATCTTCAATGATTAATCTACGAACTTCATCGTGGTAGATATCTTCTTGAATTTCGTGAACTTGTTGAACTGTCTTGTTCTTAGCGAGTTCTGTTTCATATTCTTTAGCAGCATATTCTGCTTCTGTTTCTTGTTCGATTTGATCGATTGTGTTTTGTCTTTCTAACTTATCAAAGATAGAGACTGCTGCACGTAACTTAGAATCGACTTTAGCAACAACTTCAGCACGTAATTCTTCTGGAATTGTCTTTAAAGCAACTTCACGTTTTGGAAGTCCGATAGCAGCGATGATTTCTTTTTCAAAGCGGCATAATTTCTTAACTGCTTCGAAACCGAACATTAATGCATCGAGCATATCTTCTTCACTGACTTCTGCTGCACCAGCTTCAACCATGTTAATAGCATCTTCTGTACCAGCAACACATAAGTCAATATCAGATACAGCGCGTTGAGCGACTGTTGGGTTGATAACTAACTTACCATCTACACGGCCAACATAGACACCTGCGATTGGACCATTGAATGGAATATCTGAGATAGATACTGCAAGTGAAGATGCAAGCATAGCAGTAATTTCTGGTTGATTATCAAGATCAACTGAGAGAACTTGGCTAACTACTTGAACTTCGTTACGGAAACCTTCTGGGAAGAGAGGTCTCATAGAACGGTCAGTAATACGAGATGCTAAGATAGCATGTGAACTTGGACGACTTTCACGTCTTTGGAATGAACCTGGGATACGACCAGCAGCGTACATTCTTTCTTGGTATTCAACTGTTAATGGGAAGAAGTCCCAGTCAACAGTCTTTGGTGACATACATACGTTACTGAGAACGACAGTATCACCATAGCGGACTAATACCGCTGCCGCAGTTTGTTTAGCAATTTCGCCTGCTTCAACAACAATCTTACGGCCATCGAAATCTAATTCGAATGTGTGTTTCATGTATTTTTTCTCCTATAAAATTTAAACTAGTTTAATTCTATCACAAACTTTTTAATTTTTATAATATAAAAGCAACATTTTAAGAAATTCGTTAAATTCGCCAAAAAATGATTAAAAAGTACAAAAAAACACCACTTTTCAGCGGTGTTTCTTAGTTTAAGTGAATTACTTACGGATACCAAGTTCAGAAATGAGCTTAACGTATGCATCACGATCTGTACGATTTAAGTAATCGAGAAGACCACGACGTTGGCCGATTAATTTGAATAATCCGCGCTTACCAGAAGCATCTTTCTTGTTGGCTTGTAAGTGCTTTGTGAGTTCTTTAATTTGAGCTGTTAATAAAGCAACTTGAACTTCAACAGAGCCTGTATCTTTTTCATTCTTGCCGTATTTCTTAACGATTTCAGCACGAACTTCTTTTGATAATGCCATCTTAAATTTCCTCCTTATAAATATACTTGGCTAAACCCAGGGTAAACGTTGGAGTAATCGTTAACCTTAGATAAAGCTGCGAATAATATTTTACTGATATTGATAACGATTTCAAGAAATATTTTCAGTTTAGATAAAATCTATCTTCACTACTTCTAAATCTTTTGCAATTTGTGCTTTTAATTCTTCGACCGAATTTAACTTAACTTCGGGTCTAACGAAATCTAAAAATTCAAGATAAACGGTCATTCCATAAGTAATTTCAGTAAAGTTTGGAATATGAACTTCGATTAATGGTTTTGGAAGAGATCCCACTGTTGGGTGAACACCAACATTAACAATTGAAATATGAGGAATTCCTCGAACATAGGCGATACATTTATAAACACCAAAACGAGGAATAACATAGTTAGCGGTAAGCTTTAGGTTTGCTGTCGGGAATCCGAGTTTTGTTCCTCTACCATAACCTTTTTCAACAATTCCCATTACTTCATATTGATGTCCAAGAAGTCTATTAGCCTCTTTAACATTACCCTCTTTCAAGAGTTTTGTAATATCAGATGAGGAGACTTTGATACCTTTATCTTTAAGAAGTTCAATAACATGAACATCAAAGTAATTTTTAAGTAAATTTGTGTCACCTTTTGCTAAACATCCAAAGCGATAATCTTCACCACAGAAAATCTCTTTTGTGCCTAATCTAATTAAGACATCATTAATAAATTTTTCTGGTGAATAATCTAGGAATTCTTGATCGATTTCAATGACAATAAAGTATTTAATGTTGTATCTAGAAAGGATTCTAAAACGATCATCGAGTGAGGTTAAAACTTCAGTGCTTTTTCCATTTCTAATAAACTCAGAAACTGGCTTATCAAAAGTGAGTAATCCTAAAGGATTATTAGTCAGCATTAAAGCATTTTCTATTAAGTCTTGATGACCAATATGAAGCCCATCAAAAAAGCCTAAACATAAAGATAAGTTAGGTTCAATTTGACTGATGTTATTGTATTTAATTTTTATGACTTTCATCTTAATCCTCTACTACAAGAGTATACTCCATCACTAGCAAATTCATATACTCCAATTGGCCCATCATCATTATAAATTAAGATATATTTTTCTTTATATCTAAGGAATAATTTACCACCATTAAGAGCGATTTTCTCCATCGCTCCACTAACCTTAAAATGAGGCATGAAATTTAATACTTCAGAGATTGGTTTTAATGAATCTACTACAATCTCTTCAGGATTAATCGCGTCTTTTAAACTATATCCATCAATTTCGGTTCTAATTAATCTAGTTAAGTGACCAACTGTATTTAATCTATTAGCGATATCCTCACCAAGAGTTCTAATATATGTCCCCTTAGATACTTTCGCGGTAAACACTAACTCATCATTTTCATATGAATTAAGTTCAATGGAAAATACCTCAATATCACGTGGTTCACGTTCTATTTCGATACCTTTTCTTGCCATATCATATAAATGTGTTCCATTTACTTTAATTGCAGAATACATTGGAGGGATTTGAGTTGATTTACCTAAGAAAGAATGTAATGCTTCATTAATTTTATCTAAAGATAAACTAGGCACATCTTTTTCTTCTATTATATTTCCTGTTAAATCGCCCGAATCAGTCTTTTTTCCAAGTTTTAGGTATGCTTTATAGGTTTTTACTTTATCTTCGATGTATGGAGCGATTTTCGTTCCACTATTAACCATTAAAATAAGGAGTCCTTCCGCAAATGGATCCAAAGTACCCAGGTGACCAATTTTTCGTGTCCCTAGTTTTTTAGATGCTATTATCCCTACTTGTCTTGATGTTAACCCGACTGGTTTATTAATAAATAAGCAACCTGAGAAATTTTCCATAATCTTATTATACATTCTTTAAGGATTTGAGTGTGGGTTTAAAATTACGCAAGTGCGTTTCTTGATATATATCAAAAATTTTTAAATTAATATTAAATAATGAGAGATATTTTGACTTTTGCTTAAAGTCATAAATATAAT
>JAKSVY010000064.1 GCA_024413875.1 Bacilli bacterium | reverse complement strand
ATTGTGTCAGTTGGAACATATGGTTCAATCCAGTCTAACGCCATCTTTGAGAATGGATCGTGACCACCAACGTTATAGTCTTGCATTGAGAAACCACCAGATGCTGAATAGCCTTTGTTGTAATCGTAGTAGTCATTTAAGCCAAAGATATGGCCCATTTCGTGGATGAATGTATGTGTATCAATGTTACAATGTGATGTATCACCACCACCGTATCCGCCTGAATTTGTATCAGATCTAGAGTACATAAAGTCATATGAAGCCCAGAAGAATACGTTTGGAACTGGGTTAGTTGCAGTTCCTGGGTTTTGTTGCATCCAATAACAATATGCCCATAAGTTATCATTTGAGCTACCAGAAGTGCTGTAATCAGGTGCAGCGTAAATTAATACGATCGCATCTAAATAGCCATCACCATTAGTGTCGTAATCTTTATATGTTGATGGGTTATTTTGTTTAAACCAGCTAGCGACTGAAGAAACAATTTGAGTTGTTTGATCTTGGCCAACGTTTTTAGAGCTTAAATTATAGTTATACCAATCTGTAACAACACCATCTAAGTGAAGTCTACCAAATGATTCTTCTTCGTAATATGTTTTAACACTTCTCCAGCCTGTTTCTTCGTTTGTGCCGAAATATGCTTTTTCAATATCAGCACGAACACTTGCCTTGCGTGATTCTGGAACATAGTTTGCTGAATCGCTAAGGTAAACTGGAACAACAATCATCTTAGGGTTACCCTTTGATGGAATTGCGTCGATAGCATAAATGCTGTGATCTGTTAAATCTTCATAATTATATTTATTTGCAGTTTTGCCAAGTGTTGTAACAGTAACTTCTGCTGTTGCAACAAGTCCACCATCTTCCGATGTGGCTGTAATATTACATTTACCTAAAGCATTACTATAAATAGTTGCTGTTGTACCTGAAATATCTCCAACTGTTGCAACTGAAGAATCTGTTGTAGCCCAAGTAACTTTCTTGTTAGAAACATCTTCTGGAACAAATGAAACTTCAATAGGTGTTGCAGAGTCAACAGACATACTGATTTTTGTTTTGCTCATTACTAATGCAGTTGGGTGAACGTCTTGAACAGTAAATGTACAAGAAGCAGAAATTGAAGGCTTATCATTAGATGTAACAGTAATAACTGCTGTACCTTCTTTGTTTGCTCTAACTAAGCCAGTTTGATCAACATAAGCGACTGATGTGTTGCTTGATGACCACTTGACTGTCTTATCATCAGCATTTGATGGAAGAACTGTTGCTGTTAATGTTGTTTGAGAGCCTGTTGAAACAGTAAGTGCAGTTTTATCTAATGAAACGCTTGAAACAGAGATTTTTTCAACTGTAACAGCACATTCATCATAAACATTATTATTACTTGCTGCGACAGCACGAATTGTGGCAGTTCCATAGCCTACAGCAGTTAATTTACCTGAAGAGCTAACAGTAACAACTGATTCATTTGATGAAGACCAGTTAATACCACCTGTAGCGTTAGTTGGTGTAATTGTTCCGTGAAGATAAGTTGTTCCATTTAAAGATAAAGATAATTCGTGCTTATCTAAAGAAACATTTGTTGCGCGAACAATTTGTTCTGCGACAGTAAGAGTGCAGTAACCTGTAACACGTGTATTAGCAACTGATGTTGCATAAATTTTTGTTGTACCTGTAGCAACTGCAGTAATCACCCCGGTCTCAGGATCAACTGTTGCGACATTCATCTTGCTAGATTTCCATGTTACCTTTTGATTTGATCCTTCTGGTAAGCAACGAGCTTCAACAACACTTGTTTCACCGATAGCTAATGCTAAAACATCAGGATTTACTTCTAAAGAAGTAACTGGTACTTCTGTTGGAGTTGTATCACTTGATGTAGTGTTTGTATTTGTATTTGAAGAAGATGTTACTGGAACCTTAATCAAAACATTGCAACTAGAAAGGCCGAAGACAAATAATAAGCTTGTGAGTAATTTGAATTTATTAGTTTTCATAATAACTAGCCTCCAATCTTGTTTATTAATATAACATATTAAGTGAAAATTCGGTATAAAAAAGAACAAACAAATGTTTGCTCTTTAATATTTATATGTTACAAAGCCCTATTTTTTGTTCATTAAGGAATGGCTAATTAAGCCAAGGAATAATGGGTGAGCTTTATTAGGTCTAGACTTGAATTCTGGGTGGAATTGGACGCCTACAAAGAAATTGCACTTTGGATTTTCTACAGTTTCAACAATGTAGTTATCAGGTGAAGTTCCTCCAATCACAAGACCTGCCTTTGTGAGTTCTTCTCTATAATCGTTATTGTATTCATATCTGTGTCTATGACGTTCTGAGATTTCATAAGATTTATAGCATTCATAAAGTTTTGTGCCCTCATTAACTTTGCATGGATATGCTCCTAAACGGAGAGTTCCACCTTTAGCGACCTCATCACTTTGATCAGGTAAGAAATCGATAACTTTGTGTTTGCTATCTGAGTCAAATTCACCTGAGTTTGCATCCTTATAGCCAAGAACATTTCTAGCGTATTCAATAACAGAAATTTGCATACCCAAACAAATGCCTAAATATGGGACATTATTTTCTCTTGCATACTTCGCAGTTACAATCATTCCTTCAATGCCACGTGAACCAAATCCGCCTGGGACAATAATACCATCAGCGTTCTTTAAAATATCTTTAACATTTTCTTCTGTGATAGTTTCACTATCTACCCAGTCAATATTTACCTTTGCATCACACCAATAACCAGCGTGTCTAAGAGCTTCTGCAACTGATAAATATGCATCGTGAAGAGCGACATATTTTCCAACAAGAGCAATATTAACTTCTTTAGATAAATTCTTGATTCTATTAACCATATTTGACCAGTTAGTTAAGTCTGGTTCTTTTGTGGTTAAATCAAGTTCTCTACACACTACTTCAGAGAAGTGAGATTTTTCAAGCATTAATGGACATTCATAAAGTGTAGGAAGAGTCATATTTTCGATGACACAGTCACGTTTAACATTACAGAATAAAGCAATCTTACTAAAGATATTTTCTTCTAATGGTTCATCACATCTTAAAACAACAATGTTTGGGTGAATTCCCATGCCTTGAAGTTCTTTGACTGAGTGTTGAGTTGGCTTTGATTTATGTTCATCACTACCACTTAAAAATGGGACATAACTGACATGGATAAATAAACAATTTTCACGTCCAACTTCTAATGATACTTGTCTAATAGCTTCAATGAAAACTTGTGATTCAATATCGCCGATTGTGCCACCAATTTCAGTAATAACAATATCAGCTTCTTTTTCTTCACCAGCACGATAAATGAAGCTTTTTATTTCATTTGTAACATGAGGAATATATTGAACTGTTGAGCCCAAATATTCACCTCTACGTTCTTTATTAAGAACGTTCCAGAAGACTTTTCCTGTTGTGAGGTTAGAA
Organism: Bacilli bacterium; assembly: GCA_024413875.1. The sequence goes on along the minus strand of JAKSVY010000064.1, from coordinate 4,017 downwards.
TATTTTGTTAAGCTTGTGTTAATAAATCTTTCATAGTGGCCTAAGTCAAGATCGGTTTCCGCACCATCCTCTGTTACGAAAACTTCACCATGTTGATATGGTGACATAGTACCTGGGTCAACATTGATGTATGGGTCTAATTTTTGAGCTGCTACTTTAAGTCCTCTTTCTTTTAATAAACGGCCTAATGATGCAGCGGTAATTCCTTTACCTAATCCAGATACAACACCGCCTGTAACAAAGATATACTTTTTCATATTCTTTTCCTCCTTTACCCTGTTTTTAAAGGGAAAAAACTCCGTAAAATCTCTTCCGGAGTTTTCTAAGATCAATGTTAATAATCACGCTAGCGATTAATAAATAATGTTCAATATTTTATTCTTGTGATTCTTTCTTGTAAATAATTTTTTAATTTTTTATTTTCCAAAACATATTGTGTCTTGCGAGTTTTGTCATGCTCATTTAGAATATTTTCATTAAAATATGAAAAAGAAAGACTTAATTTACACGATTACAAGCTATGTAACTATGTCACTTAGTATCATTCTAGGTCTTCTTTTCATTATGCAAGTAATTAGAATCTATGACCCAAATGTATATCCAATGTTTACAAGAGAATTAGTTGGTAAATATTTGCTTCAAATTTTACCTTGTATCATCCTCTTTGTTTTAGCGGCTATCTTTGGTGGAGTCTATGCAGTTATTAAAAATATCTCTGTTAAGAATAATGTAAAAATCACTAGCAAAGATAAGTTTGATAACTTAATGAGACTTATTAACAAAGATGACGTTAAAGATAATGCTTTATTAAAAAGAGAAAACATTTTAAGAATGGTTATGACTATCGGTAACATCGTTATCGCGTCGGCTGCATTATTAATTTGTTTATATTATTTATTCTTCGTTAAGAAGTTTGACGTTTTAAAACCTATTTCTCCACAAGTAATAGATTGTTTTGTTCACTTCACTCCTTGGCTTGGAATTACTCTTGTATATTCCTTAATTAATATATACGTATGTGATTTCTCATACGCTAGATCAATTGAAATCTTAAAACAAATTGAATGTCAAAAATCCAAGAAAGAATATGTTGCTCCTAAATATGAAGGAATCATTGTTTGGAGTTTAAGAGGATTATTCATCACTCTCGCGATTGTCTTCATTATCGTAGGTGTTGTTAATAATGGTCATGAAAGTGTATACGCTAAAGCAGCTAACTTATGCACAGAATGTGTAGGACTTGGTTAATATGGGAAAAGTTAAAGAATTCTTCTTAAAAATCAAGCCTTCAAGAAGACGAATCATTCAGTTATATGCTGCTTTATTAACGAATGCTAATCTCAAAGGTTATATAACAGGTAAATTCTATAAAGGACCACTTAAATCCGTATGTACCCCTGGATTAAACTGTTATTCATGTCCTGGTGCTACTGGAGCGTGCCCTATTGGTTCACTTCAAGCCACTTTAGCGGATGAGAACAAGAAAACAGTAATGTATGTTTTAGGAATTATCCTTCTATACGCGATTATCTTTGGTAGAACAATATGTGGTTACATTTGTCCTACTGGATTAATTCAGGACTTACTTTATAAAATAAAGACTCCAAAACTTAAAAAGAATAAAGTTACTTATGTCTTATCTTACTTAAAGTACTTTATATTAGCTCTACTAGTTATTGGTGTTCCTCTTGCCCTTAGTATGACCGCAAAAGGCACTCCACTTCCAGCATTCTGTAAATATATTTGTCCAGCCGGAACATTAGGTGGAGGAGTTCTCCTCTTAGGAAACGCTAACAATGTTTCAAAATTTGAAATGCTTGGTGGATTATTCACTTGGAAATTCGCTCTTGCGGTTGTTCTTGTTGTAGCAGCTATATTCATCTATAGAGTATTCTGCCGTTTCCTTTGTCCTCTTGGAGCGTTATATGGATTATTCAATAAATTATCCATCTTAGGAATCCATGTTAATAAATCAACATGTACTCACTGTAACGCTTGTGTAAGTCATTGTAAGATGGATGTTAAGGTTGTCGGTGACCACGAATGTATTAACTGTGGAGAATGTAAAACAGTCTGTGCCTCTAACTCTATTAGTTTTGGAGGAGAAGATATTGTTCAATACTTCCATAGAAGAAAAGCAGAAGATTTAGCAAACGCTAAAATCGCTGAATCTCCTGAACAAATCACTATTGTTAACGAAGAACAAACACTACCAGTAAAAAATAAGCCTTCAAAAAAGAAATTAAGCAAGAAGGCTATTACAAATATTGCTATCTTTGTTCCTCTTACTGCTCTTACAGTTGGAACACTAATCTATGTTAATTTCTTTGAAAAGAAAGTTAGCGATGAACCAACCGAAGGATATCGCGTTGGAGATCTCTGTGTTAGCAAAGAACTTAAGTTAATCAATGGTGAGGAAGGTACTTGGAAGATTGAAGATTGGAGAGGTAAAATCTCTGTCATTAACTTCTGGGGTACTTGGTGCACTCCATGTGTTGATGAACTTCCTGAATTCGATGAAGTTTATAAAGAATATTCAACTGATGTTGAAGTAATCGCAATTCACCAAGGTTCAAAGTTATATCCTGAAAATAAGGTTAACTCCTTTATTCAAAATCGTTGGTCAGACTTCACTATCCACTTCGCTATGGATGATGTGGATGATCAATACTTCTATAAATTAGGTGGCCTTGAAGACTGGCCTATCACTACTATCGTGGATCAAGAAGGTATCATTAGATATACTCACGATGGAGCAATATCTAAATCTGTATTAGTAAGTGAAATCGAATCATTAAAACAATAAAAGCATTGCCAACTTAGCAATGCTTTTATTTATCTGTTTTTAGGCCCAAAGAGCTCTTTAATTGATTTGTATGGACCAAATACTACAATGACATCTTTATCTTCGATAACGGTGTCTTTTACAACCATAATTGGTTTATCATCACGTTTAACCATCATAACATTAATTTGATAGTTCTCTTTAATACCTGATTCAAATAATGTTTTATCCACGAATATTTCTGGCACACTATTAATAGTGACTTCCGCCATTGCATCAGGACCATAGTTATCAATTAATGTAATAATGTTTTCATTAATCTTATCTTCAACTGATAATGCTTCTTTAATATCTTTCTTAGTTTGTTTTCCAAATAAGTCTTTAATGTTTTGGCTTGAACCAAAGACAACGATAACATCATCTGTTTGAAGCATTGTATCTTTTGTGACTTCAATAATTTTTCTTTTACGTTTAATAAGAAGAACATTCATGTTATAGACATCTTTAATCTTCGATTCGAATAAAGATTTATCTTTAAGCATATCTGGAACGAAGTTAATTAAGATTTCTGCAATACACATTCCATGTCCATAGTTATCAAGGAATGTAATTGCGTTTTCATGATTTCTTTTCTTCATTGCGGTAATTGCAAGTGATTCAATTAACTTATCAAAGATTTTACGAATAAATGGGATTCTAAATAAAATCATTAATAAAGCGAAGACACCAAAAGCAATACCTGTAATGATTAATGATCTTTTCTCCCATGTTGTGGTAGAGACAGACATGAATAAGTTAATAATTAAAGAGACAATAACAACTGAGAAAACGTTACCTGTAACCATCGCAGCAATCGCGATTCTTCTTCTCATTTTATTAGTAACAATAACTTCTGATTCAGAAGTTGTAAATCCAGCGGTTGTAATAAGAGAAATTGTTTGGAAAAGAGATTTCTCTTTTGTTAAACCAGAAATTCTAAAAAGAACAGAGAAAATTTCAATCATCCCAATGTAGATGACTGCAAAGCCTAAGACAAGAATAATTGAAATTGTTGCTGACATAACTTAAATATTATATACACCTGTATCTAAAAAGTAATTAGTATTTACTTTTTTATTATAACGCACCACTAGTTCTCATAATGCGAATATCAAAAGTAGATTCGCCAAAAGATGATGTTGATTTGATACCAAATGTGAATAATGAACTTTCAGCGTCAGTGACGTTAATTT
>JAKSVY010000063.1 GCA_024413875.1 Bacilli bacterium | reverse complement strand
AAAGAAGAAGTAGGAGTATTGGGTAGGGACTACCCTGATTTCAACATATTGCAAAGTATGATTGAATCGATGCTTGGTAATTCAATTGCCGAGTAGTTCACTGTCAGCGGCAATTATTGAAGAGAATAGAACCGATAAAGGTGTGATTAAAACTCAACACCCTTATAAATCTGTTCTAAAAACATTCGCAAGGCACACTGATAAGGTTTATTGGAATGGAACATCTGGATATTTACAGTTACCATCAATGGATTAGAGATGACTAAATTTGAGGCCAATGGAAGAACTATTAATTATTACCATAATGGTGAAGTAGTGAGCGTTGATGAAGAAAAGAACTTACCTCTTCCGCAAACAAAGTGGTATGAAGATTATATGCAATTAAGATAACTTCTCATTTAAATAATTTATAAAGCGATTATAATAATAATCACTTGGGCCAATAGCTCAGTTGGGAGAGCGCTAGCTTCGCAAGTTAGAGGTCGCCGGTTCGATCCCGGTTTGGTCCACCAATTTTATTATCCAAAACTGACTCGTTTGTCCAAAAATCGTATAAACACCGTGTCCAAATTAGAGTCAATTCCAAACATAGATTAAGGCTTCGTGAAAACGAGGTCTTTTCTTTACATAGTAAATACGCGGAAATAGCGCGGAAGTGAAGCGGAATTCCTCGGTAAAAAGCAGAGTGGTGAAACAGGACAAACCATTCATACGATTTTTGGACAAACGAGTCATACGATGACATTTATTATCCTTGTAGGATCACACCAGCCAGTGGTAGAAGTGCTACAGAACATATTTTTGAAATAAGGCTGCCAGAACAGGTGGTCTTTTTTCTTTATTCTTTATATAGTCAGCCAGCCAGCCAGACCTCACCAGTCAGCTGTTATTCAGTCCAGGTCAGACGGCCTCCTCAAAAACAACTACCAGCCAAAAATTATTAATTAAAATAATCTTTTCTGGAAACTGTATAAATTAACGGGAATAAGGGTATCAAACAAAATACAATTATAGGAATTATAACTATTGCTGCTGTTTCTGGTATCTCACCATAAAAGATAAGTGCATATAAAAGAACAATTAAAAATGATGCTTCAATGGCACAACATATGGAAAGACATATAATTGATAAAACTCGGAACAATTTATTTAATCTCTTTTTATAAGATTTGAGATAAAAAATAATATAAATTAAAAGTAGAGTTGCAAAAAAGGCAAAAAAGAATATCGGAAAAGGATATTTAATTGAAAAAATACTATAGAAAAACATAAAAATGAATAGAAGTTCAATTAGAAAAAGCGATGAAAATACTATCCATATTGTTAATTTCTTTTTAATCAAAATTCTTCTCCTCCTTAATTCATTTTAACATAATTGAAATTTGCCATAGTGTTTTATTTCATATGATATTCATTTTAAGTCTATATGTTGATGAATAAGCCACCGGGTGGGTATGGAAACTGACTGCCCCCCAGTCTATATAGGGCTGCCCCCACAGAAGGTCTTCCACACAGGCTGACTTCAGAAAGATTTTGTGATAAATGTGTCTTTTTCTTTTGTAGTACGACATTATCCAAAACTGACTCGTTTGTCCAAAAATCGTATAAACACTTTGTCCAAATTAAAGTCAATTCCAAACATAGATTAAGGCTTCGTGAAAACGAGGTCTTTTCTTTACATAGTAAATACGCGGAAATAGAGCGGAAGTGAAGCGGAATTCCTCGGTAAAATACAGAGTGGTGGAACAGGACGAACCATTCATACGATTTTTGGACAAACGAGTCATACGATGACATTCATATCCAATTGTAGGATCACACCAACCATTGGTGAAAGTACTACAGAACATATTTTTGAAATAAGGCTGCCAGAATTGGCGGCCTTTTTCTGTTTGCAATGCAGTGAATTAAACTTATTTTTAGTTAAAAATATTCATGCAAATTTATTAAATTTTATGATATTGCAAAGAAAAAAATATACCATTATAATAAAGGTAATTATTAAACCCAGTTTAAAAAATAAAGGAGATTAATATGAAAAATCCATTATTATACAAACTTGTTTTTGTTGGAATTTTGTCATCACTTGCTTTGGGCGGATGTAAAGCTAGTTCAACAACTGATAAGCCATCATCTAGTGATACTGGTACAAGCATTGACCCATCTACAAATGATCCAACTAGTGTAGACCCTTCAACTGATAATCCGACAAGCGAGGATACAACAAGTACTGATACATCTACTGACACAAACACAGATACTTCTGGTGGTGATATTGAAGACACTAATCCTTTAAAACAATATACAAGAACACTCACTATGTCTGGTGATGAGTTCACGATTTTGAATTTAACTGATATCCAATTAGATAATAGTAATACATTAACATTTACTAAAAAGCTTATTGATTCTTGCGTTGCCTATAAAAGGCCGGATATGATCGCTGTATTAGGCGATAATATTAACGATAATAAAAACTATGATGCCGATGTAATCGCGCCTCAAATCTTTGATTTACTTGAAAGTTATAACATTCCATGGGCACCAGTTTTTGGCAACCATGACCAAGCAGGATATCAAGATCCTTCAATGTCCATGAGAACTATTGGTTCAGAAGATTTATCTAGAATGCTTCAAGATGAAACAAGGTACCCACATTGTTTATATATTCGTGGTCCAGAAAATGTTGATGGATTAAGTAACTATATGGTTAATGTTAAAGATGAAACAGGAAAACTTGTTGAATCTTTAATCTTCCTTGATTCATTAAAACACGGTCTTAATTCAACCCACGTTTCGTTCTATGAGGATTTAATCAATTACTCAACTGAACTTAATGGCGGAAAAGTAGTTAAGAGCGCAGTCTTTGATCATATCCCACTTCCAGAATATAAGGGTGAATATACAAAGATGGTTGAAGATGAATTCCGTAGCGTTAACGGATTTGTTGGAATGAGTCCAGTAATTAACGATAACACTAAAGAATTATTCCCTAAATTTAAAGAACTCGGTTCGACAACTACTATGCTATGTGGACATGACCATATGAACTCATACTATACAGTATTAGACGGTATTAAACTTGGTTACGCAATGAAATCATCAGAAGGTGATGATGAGGGCGGTGAACCATATAAATACATGATGGGCGGTTGCTTTTTAACTGTCGATGGTGTTAACGAAGACAAGATTGAATATAAACAATATTCTGATTTTGACTACACCATTAGACAAGAAGTTCATGGCTCTAGTGGATTTAATTTCCATTTCACTCAAGTTCCTTTCTGGAAAGGCAGTGGAGGTAAGCTTAGATTTAATATTAGACTTCCTGAAACAGGCTCAACATCATTCGCTATTTTTGGAACTAATACAAACAACGAAAATATTAATGAGGCATACGGAAGCTGGAACAGATTAACAGAACAATTTAAGATTGACGCAACTAATAAAACAATCTCTGTTGGAACAATGACTCAAGTTGAAGGTAATTTATATACTTGTGAACTTGATTTAATGAATCTTCCTTTAAATACAAGTGCAAATGAAAAGTCTCATGGTGATGAAACAGCAAGACTCATCTATTTCCATCACTTCAATATGGATTTTGCGGTCAATAATATTCATATCGATTATGAAAATGTTACCGAAACAAATCAAACTGATTTAAGCAATGCGGTTATTACTCCAATTGAAGATCAAAACTATCAAAAAGGTAAAGTTATCAAACCATTAGTGGAAGTAAAACTTAATGGTAGAACATTAACTGAATTTGAAGATTATAACATCAAATACGTTAATCACAGAGAAATCGGTGAAGCAACGGTTGTGGTAATCCCTTCTGGAAAAGGTGCACACACATATAAAGGAAGCGTAAGCACAACATTCAACATTATTGGTAACCCATTCCGTGGCGCGCAATTCTCAAAAGGATATTCTCTTGGTATACCTGAAACACCTTTATCAGAAACTATAACATTTGATGTCCACTTCACATCAGAAGATGGCACAATGTGGTTCTTTCTTGGAGATGGTTGGGATAAATACTTTGGCTACTATGGAATTAATTCCAATGGAACTCTTGTTGATAACTATAATGGTGTATCAATCTCTCCAGTTGAAGATGATTATATCCGTGTAACTTGCGTTCTTTCATTAATGAACAAACAAAATGGCGGTACACCAAACCCAACAGAAAAAGTCAATCTCTTCTACATCCACGGTAGCTGGGGTGGAGAACCAACAGGTTATATTGATTTTGATTTAAGTGACGCACCAACAACACTTAGAGGCGATACATTTGTTAAAGGATATTCTAAAGCATTTGATGATATGGCATTATCTCAAACATTTGTATTTGATGTTAAATTCACTTCTTTAGAAGGTACATTATGGTTCATGCTTGGTGATGGCTGGGATAAATTTTTCGGTTATTACGGAATTAAATCCAACGGAATGCTTGAATCTAGCTATGATGGGGTTACAGTAACAAAACTTTCTGATGGATATGTTCGTGTTACATGTGTCCTCTCAGTAATGAATAAGCAAAATGGTGGTACACCAAACCCAACAGAAAAAGTCAATCTCTTCTACATCCACGGTAGCTGGGGTGGAGAACCAACAGGTTATATTGATCTTAACCCATCAATTTAAAACGCATTTATAAGCTCTAAACAAAATAGACCGTCAGAAACGATGGTCTATTTATTTTAAATAAAAACCAGCAACTTTTTATTTGCTGGTTAATTTTTTATTCTACAGTATCGCTGTAATATGAACACCCATATAAGAATTTAGCTTGAGAACCAATTGTGAGTTCGCTTCCAAGACCAGATTCAATAAATGACCATAATCCGTTTGGAACTTCCGCTAACTCTTCAAACAATGTCTTTAATTCTTCTGTTAATGGATAAACTCCATCACTATTAGATGCTTCAGCATAAGCAGTAATAAAGTCATTATATTTTTTAGTACCATTGTTAGTTAAGACATTTTGATTGCTTGCCATATCATAGATACTTCCAATAATGTATGTTCCACCGGTTTTAATATGAGCAACAATTTGAGGTCCAGTAGCAGTCAAGTAATGATATGTTCCATCGCTTGAATTAAATACAGCAGCATCATTTTCAGTTAAATCAAATCCAACTAAAGTTTTATCACTATTAGCGTAAGGTGTGATGTTATATGTTGGTAAAACATTTGTAATATCATCTTCATCTTCTTCATCAATTGGACTTACATAAGAAATATTGAAGAAGTATGAACAAGCTGTTTTAGCACCCATTCCAAAGAAGTATGTTGCGTTACAAACACTGTTTCCGTTTGAATCTTGTCCAAATGCATCTGAATATACTTCAAATTCATATAAAGCGTTTTGATTAGTGTCAGAAATATTATCAAATTTTTCGATTTCACGAATGTATCCAGGGTTATTACCACATCCAGCAATAATTGGATCTTCAAAATCAAGAGTTTCTACCCAAGTTTCAACCTTGTAAAGGCCTGGTCTAGATGGTGTAAATCCATAATATGTGTAATTAGTGCCGTCAACATCTGCTTTATATGTTCCTTCTTTAACAGCGTAAGAAGTGTATTTATTTCCATCTCCACTAGTTGGTGTAGAAACATCTGATAATCTAATTGTTAAGTTCTTGTTATGGGTAAGTGATTGAGTGTAGATGTTTGGGTTATATGCATATGCTCCATAACCTTCTTCTGGTAGTGTTAAGTGAACATTGTATTCAACGCCAGTTTTTGCACTTAATTTTGCTTTGCCAGCGCTATTTACTTCGACAGGCATAAAACAACGTTCGCCTTCACACCAACGAACATAAGCGCCTACAGCAGGTGTGTTATCTGATTTTAAAACAGTAACAACGACATCGTTTTCACCAACGACAAAATCATCCTTTTCTTCAGAGTTTGTATTTGTTGGGTTTGTATCAGAAGTATCTACTGATTTGGAACCACATGAACCAAGAAGAAAGATTGTTGGAATTAATACTAATAATTTTCCGTATTTCATAAACTGCCTCCTATTTTGAAATTGTTTTGAAGTAATAACATAATTTAGTCCATTGATGTTCAACACCATTAAAGATGTAACAATCCATCATTTCTTGAAGGATTTCTGCTAATTCTTCAGTAACCATTACTGTTCCTTTAGCATCACCTTCAGTAATCATCTGACTAATATATGGTCTAATATCTTCAGTTCTATCTACGTGTTTAATTAAATTACCATCATCATCACGGAAATATAAATCAAATGCTCCATAAAGAATCATATCTTTGATTGATAAGACAGTGCCTTGAGAATCAAACAAACCAGTTCCATATTCAAAGTCACAATAAAGAATTGATCCTAATGAACCATCTTCTTTTAAATGGTGATAATATCCATCATCACCTAAAGCAACATCAATACCACCAGCAATAACGTTTTGTGTCATTTCACCATTTTCATCTAATAAAGTAGTGTAGATGTTTGGTGAGGCAAGAGTAAAGATTGTGTATTCAGTAGCATCTAAGAATTCAATAACAAATGGTAAATCACCAAAGACGTTTAAGTTAGCGTACGCCATTGAAATATAATATGGTTTTCCAGCTTCTAAGTATCCATAAACTGCACAGTTAGGGTCAGGTTTTTCAACCATCATGTAATAACGTTCACCAAAGTCTGATTCAGCCATAAGATTTAAGTCTTCATCATATAACCAACAAATTGTTTCATAATTTGTGTCAGTGATTGAATAGAAAGTGTAGACACCAGATGTCTCTGGAATAAATCTAGTGTATAAACCACGTGGCATGATTAATCTATTGAAGTTAACATAGTTTTCGCCAAGTTGTCCTTCATAAGCTGAGAATGGTGCGAGTCCTTTAATTGGATCAGTGATGTTATCTCTAGCATAAGCTGATAAGAAACCACATACTTCTAACCACTCATTTTCACCATTATTAGAAATAGTTTTCATAATATTGACTAACGCTAAATGTAATTCTTCAGTAACTGGAACAAGCCCAACTTCTGAGTTGTTTTGATATGAAGCGTATTGAAGGATAAGTGTTGAGTATCCCTTTAATGCGTTTCTCCAGCTAGCATCAATATTATTTGGATCACCAACACCAGTGTATTCAAGAATAGATGTGTTTGAGAAACCAGAAGAGTTTTGAACATTCGCTAAAAGATATGGTCCTTCTTTTGAATTTACGTGGTAGTAGCCATCATCTTCATTAAGGACAACATCAACATAGTGCAAATATGTGTTAAGTTCAGCACTATAACCATAATATGCATCATGATAGAAAAGAGATGGTTTATCAATTCTATCAGTTGAGATAACTCTTAAGTTTTTAACATAAACAGTGTCTTTTCCAGCATTAGCGGCGTTGTCTTTAAAGTAAGCAAATGCTACTTCGTGTGTTCCTTGTTCTAATGGAACATAACAGTAACAAGTTTCCCAATCAGGTGATTGACCACTGATTTGTTGAACAATCTTTCTATCAATAAGGATATAGAGAACATCACAACCATATTCAGTATCGGCTAAATAATCAAATGCGAATACTTGGTCAGGTCCTAACGTAACGGATGTATAAATAATAGAGAATGTATTTGCGTGTCTAGAGTTAGATGGTCTCATTGATTGCCCATCTTCAGAGATAATCCAAGGCC
>JAKSVY010000062.1 GCA_024413875.1 Bacilli bacterium | reverse complement strand
GATGCAGCAAGACTCGCAAATATATCATTATCATCATACATTCTTACTGTTGTCTTAAAACAAGCGAAATTAGATTTGGAACAAAACGAAGTTATTATGCTAAATAACAAAGAAAGAGATAATTTGATGAAGGCTCTTTCTGAACCAGTTGAACCTAACGAGGCTTTGAAAGGTTTATTTAAATGACATTAGATACAATTCAAAATGTTTCGAAAGAAGAATTGGATTCTTTTTCTTGTGGAAATAAGGATCTTGATAATTTTTTTAAGAAATATGCGATTGGTAATGATTTAAATGGATATGGAAAAACATTCATTGTTAGAGACAAAAATGAATTGATTGGTTTTTTCACTCTTTGCAGTGCAAGCATTAAGTTTGAAGAATTCCCATCAGATGGAACTTCTAAATTACCTAGATATCCTATACCATGCATAAGGATAGCAAGATTAGCTGTTCAAAAAAGAAAACAAGGAAACGGATTTGGAAAAGAATTACTTAAGTTCGCTTTTCTTAGAATCCTAAATGTTTCATCAACAATAGGAATTAGATTGATTGTTGTTGACGCAAAAGAAACATCAGCTACTTTTTATGAAAAATATGGTTTCCAAAAGTTATTAAACAACAAGTTAACGTATTATCTCCCAATTGAAACGCTTAAAAAAGCAATCAAATAACACATCAATAACATTTACAGATCAGAAAAGGCATATGGTGAGCATATGTCTTTTTCAATGAAAAAAGGGATGAGTAACGGCACTCATCCCCGAACAAAAAGTAGGAGCTTAAATTACTTCTTGTCAGCTTTAGTTGCGTGTGAAGCAATACATGCTTTTCTAACTTCTTCTGCAACACATTTGTGGACGCGAACATCCCATGGTTTTGGAAGAATGTTATCAACAGTGAGTTCTTCAGCTGGAACGCAGTTAGCAATACCAACAGAAGCAGCAACCATCATTTCGTGGTTAACTGTTCTTGCATCAGCATCGATAGCGCCTCTGAATAAGCCTGGGAAGACTAATGCATTGTTAACTTGGTTAGGATATTCTGATGAACCTGTACCAACAATGAATGCACCTGCTTCTTTAGCGAGGTCTGGAAGAATTTCTGGAACTGGGTTAGCAAGTGGGAAAACGATTGGTTTTTCGTTCATTGATTGAACCATTTCCTTAGTAACTAAGTTTGGTCCTGAAACACCAACGAAGATATCTGCGCCAACCATAGCTTCTTTTAAGCCACCCTTAACCATACCGCGGTTTGTGACTTTAGAGATTTCAGTAGCAGCAGCGTTTAGGCCTTCTTTACCTTCCCAAATGATGCCCTTTGAGTTACAAATAATAACTTCTTTACAACCGTAACCCATAAGGAACTTACAGATTGCAATACCAGCAGCACCAGCACCATTAATAACAACCTTACAATCTTCAATCTTCTTATTAGCGAGCTTTAATGCGTTGATTGTAGCAGCTAATGTAACGATTGCAGTACCGTGTTGGTCATCGTGGAATACTGGGATATCTAATTCTTCTTTTAATCTTGTTTCAATTTCGAAACAACGTGGAGCAGAGATATCTTCAAGGTTAATACCACCCCAAGATCCTGCTAATAATTTGATTGTTTGGATGATTTCTTCTGTATCTTTTGTTCTGATGCAGAGTGGGTAAGAGTCGATATCACCAAATGTTTTGAAGATAGCAGACTTACCTTCCATAACTGGAAGACCAGCTTCTGGACCGATATCACCTAAACCTAAGACAGCAGTACCGTCAGTAATTACTGGAACGGTATTCCATCTTCTTGTTAAGTTGAAGCTTTCGTTAACATCATCGTGGATTGCCATACAAACTGCAGCAACACCAGGAGTATATGCTGTTGAAAGTTCATCCTTACATGTGAGAGGTGCGCGAGGCTTCATCTCGATTTTGCCTCTCCACTCTCTATGTGCCTTTAATGCCTTTTCACTATAATTCATTTTAAATTAAACCTCTTTCTACATTGGAAGGTGCGAAATTGATGCTGAGATACTCATCATAATAAAGATCATACACCAGAGTAATGCACCTGAATAAATATTGCCTGTCTTTTTATAAGCAAGTCTATTGAAGATAGGGAGGATAAACATCATAACAATAAGTCCGAATACCATGTTGACATAAAGCCACATATCACTTGAGTCTGTCGCGCTATATGCACCATAGAAGACTGTACCTGTCTTGAAGTAAACCCAATAGTTAATAACAAGGATGAAGACAAGGCCTAATGAGTTAGCTAACGCGCCAATTAAGAGCACTTGCCATTCCTTAAATCCTTCACGAGCAATACCTAAGTTAACTCTTAATGAGTTAGAGAAATAGAAGATATAGAAACCAGGGATGTACATTAAACATGTTAAGAACATTCTCTTATTTAATGGAGCTGCACTGATTAACATAAATCTGAAGTCTTGGTGAAGTGACATATATGAGAGTTGAATGATACCATAGAACACACCATATAATACTAATGCTAAGCCTAAAGATTTAAGTAAGTCTAATGGCTTGCAGCCAAGTGATTTAAACTTAGACCAATCAACTTTATCCTTCTTGCCCATTAAGATATAGACAAGGTTTTCTCCAACAGTAGTTAATACCCAAATAAGAATACCAATACTACCATTAATGAGTGCCCAGAGATAAACAGCGTTCATCATTCTTGCTGGGAAGTTTGTTGTAAAGATGTTACCTTCAGCATCTGCGAAGACATCCATACCAAGTCTTGCACAAGGAATGAAGTCTAAACATGCAATGATTGCTGTTAAGACCATAGGGAGCCAGAAGAGTAATCTCTTAGCGATTCCTCTATCAACTCTTTCTTCACCACGTTTAACATCGTATTTGTATGCAGCTGCCTTTTCGTCTTCTTCACGTTTTGCAGCAGCAACTTTTAATGATTTCATGAATGGAACGAATTCAACAACAACGCCAAGTAAAGCAATTGTAAGTGAGAATCCGAATGCCAAACCAAGTCCGTTAGAAATTTCTTTGCCAAACCAAGTTTGATTACCATCTTTGATAGATGTATTGAAACTTAAAGTTCTTCTAAAGAAATTTGTTGCGCTCTTAATAGCTTTTGGAGAATACATATCAAAACAGTGGTTCATGTCTTCATGTAATACTAAACGATATGTACCATTTGCCATATCTCCATATTCATGATCGATTTCGAAGTTATTTGCAGTAACACTACTATTTTCGTTGCCATAACATTTAGCAATGAATGTTGCAGCAGCAACTTCAAATGATTCGATTTCATCTTGATATCTATAACTACCTTCATCATATTTTCCGTATGATAATACAGCGTTACAGCGTAATTTTGAGAATGCATTAATAGCAGAGTTTTTAATATAACCACTGATGAAGATTGATTTAATAATGCTTTCTTCATATGTTGCGCCAGATAATTCTGCTGTTAATTTTGTAGAGTCACCACCACCAGCGGAGTGACCAATAATACCGATTTTATCTCTATCAATAAAATTGAATTCATCAGTATTATTATAGACGTAAGATAATAATGTACCCATTCCGCTATAGTTTGAAGCATAACCATTTTGGGTTTTTGTTCCATCGGAATTAGTAGTATATCCAGCATATGTTGATGAACCTTGTGATCCTGGGTCAATTGTAAATGCAACAGCCCCTCTTCTCGAGAATTCAACAGCATATTGAGTCATTGTTGCTTTTGTTCTTGTAAAACCAGGGCAGATAAATACGACTGGGAGTTTATTTGAATCAGAAGCATTTTTTGGTCTATAACATGTGTATGAGTAAGAAACTGTTGGATCTTTTAAAGCAAAATCAGTTGTTTGTGTGGAAGCTAATTTTGGCTTACCAGCGATATAAGCATCACTTTCAGCCTTTCCTAATCTACCATCTTTAACAACAACTGCACCACCAGATGTTTCAACTAAATGACCAGATACACTTGTAGCAACAATACCTGCTAAAGAAGCAACAGCAACGATAAAGCAAGTTTTTTGATACCACTTCTTTGTTTTTGGTTCTTTAACAACTTCATCAATAACAAGTGGTTGTTCTTCCTTCTTGTCTAAGAGCGCTAGAACCATAAAGACTAAAGAAACAACGCCAAGAGTAGATAAAACTGTTACAACAATCATTTCTATTTTGTTGCATTGATTCTTACGTGCCTTTTGGATTAATGATTCTGTATATAATCCTAAGCATAAAGATAAAACACCAAGGATTAAGAATAAAATAAAGATTTTCTCAGAAACTGAGTAGAATAACGCTGTAATTACAGCATAGATTCCTGCAGCAACATATTCGAAAATTGATGCAAGACGTAAATATTTTGATTTCATGTATCAATTTCCTCCTATGAATTGAAGATTGCTTTAACCTCTGGAAGTTGTAGATATTCCATAAGGTCTGTAGCAACTGGTTTTTCTGAAATACGGTGAATGTATCTAGTTTTTGTTTCACCCTTATAAGTTACTGGATAAGCAACTGAGTCATATACTGCTTCAGGTTTAAATGTACCTGTTGAAGTAATGTTATCTAAACTACCCCAACCAAGCATAACATCAACATCAATATCTCTTCTAATCTTAGATGTAGAAGGACCGACGTTTCCTGAGTATCCTCTGAAATCAACTGAATCAATATCGGATTGTGAAACTCCTTTATTTGCAAGATATGTTTTATATCCTGATTCAAGTTTGCTCATTTCAGAACTTGTAATTCCACTTGTGGCTTCCTTATCATACCAAGCTAATACTGAATAATGGTAAACAGTAGGAACTTCATCTGGATCCATAATTAGTGCATGTAATGTAACCTTACCATCAACAGCAAAGTTAACAACATCTTTGTAATGTACCATTCCTTCAAAATAAATGTATTGAGTCTTGAATGTTACAGGATCTTTTGATAATTGGTTTTCTGTATAAGGAGTCCAACCAAGCATAACCATGTCTGAAGGGACATACTTATTTAAAAATGCTGTAGATTGAGCTTCTGAAGTAGATGTTAGGAAGTTTTTAAATTGGGTAACTGTCCCACTATCAATCACATCCCCATAGCACTCAAGAGTGACCGTAATCTCTTTTTCGAAAAGATTAGCGACACAACTTGAGAGTAATGGAGTAGCTAATAAGATAGTAGAAACTAAAGTTAGTACTTTCTTATTTTTCATATTTTTTCCTTTATTTAAATATTATTAGGCAACTAATTCAGGGAAAACTGTTGTATAAACATCCCTTGTTAAGCCATTATCGTTAACTAATGCAACACATCTTCCTTTAGAAAGAACTGTTGTATCAACCTTTTTCCAGGCAACAACTGTTGTGTTATCTGCGATGTTTGTACCACAAGCAACAATGAGGTCTGTACCCTTACCACCTCTTAATGCATTTGTTGCAGTAACGAATGCAGCAACCTTTGTAGAATTATCAGCTGTAACAACATTTTCAACTGTAACTGTTACGTTGTAAGTTGATAATAATTCTGCTTCATCTGCAACTGCTAAGTGAGTTGCAACTTCACCCTTGATTGCGGCTGTAACAGAAGTTACTTCGTCTGCTGTCATCCAACCATTATCATGTCTTGCCCATAATGCAGCATGTACATCATAGCTAATAGCATCAGCTGTAACGAATGCAGAAAGTTTTTCAGCAAGAGCCTTATTTGCGTTATCACAAGTTGGGAGAACAGCAACTTTTCTTGATGTGTTCTTGAAGTGCTTTGCACCAGCGCTCTTAACTACCTTAGCAAGTTCTGTTGCGTCAGATGCTACGTCTGGGAACCATTCTTTAAGTGGTGAGTTACCACCAATAACAACGTCTGCTGTTTCATCGTCATCAACTGCAGATTTAAATGTAGAAGCGTTTCCGCCATTAAAGACGAATTCTACTAATTCATCATCAGCTAAAGTAGATCTGAATCTTGCTTCTAATAATTCTGCTTCTGCTGTAGGAATGTTTGATGATGTTTGAACATAAACTTTTAATGGGTCAACAACTGGAATATCTTCAATAACTGGATATAAATCAAGTGTTTCTGCGCCATCAGCTAAATCTTTAACATCTAAATATGTGATATCAGCATCTTTTTCAACTCTTAATGCAACTTCTCCACCAGCCGTTGTTGCAAGGCCTTTAAATTCCTTGCCGTCATCAACTGTAATTACTGGCCATTGAAGTGTTGTAGTCTTGTCGGTTAATGTTGTTGTAACATCAGTATCACCATGGATTGTAACAGCTAAGTTAACTTGTAATGTCTTAGCAACTTCTTCATCAGACATTTTCTTTGTGAATACTTTTGGATTTTCTTTTAACCATTCAAATACGCTAACAGCTGGTGATCTTGCACCATCAAGAATTGTTACGTATCTTGATTCTCCAGAAGCACCCATAACAGCAGCAAATTTTGATGTAGATGAATCGCCTGTATATGGTGTTAATCCTGTACCTGGAGAACTAGCATCTTGCTTATTGAAGAAGTTGTTACCGACACCAATAAGAACTTCTGCTTGATTATCATCAGCGACAATTAAATCACCCATGTGTGCAACGGTATCAGAAGCATAATTTCTGAATGAAATAGCATCGATTTGTTCATTTGTTGCGCCTGTTGCTTTTAAGAATTTGATAATGTTGCTGTAAGTACGTTTGACTAAATCTTCTGTTAAACCACTAGTAACTTTATCCGGATTCTTTTCATCCTTTACTTCCCACCAACCAAGAACTAAATGATAATCAGCTTTTGTTTTGCTTGGATCTCTAACATCATTAACGTTGAGGTTAGTGTCTTCACTTTCAACGAAGTGTGCTTCGAAAGAAACGGATTTTGTAACAACATAAGTATCAAAATCAAGTTTAGTCTTTCCTTCAGCGTATCCATCTTCATACCATCCTTCGAAATCATATCCTGATTTAGATGGTTCTGGAATTTCATCAGTAATTTTTGAGCCGTTTTCAACTCTGATTGTCTTGTGAGTTTCTCCGTCGACTTTGAAAAATACCATGAATTTTTGAGCAGTTTCAGTAGTTGTGTTTGTGTCTGTTCCATTACCTCCACTGTTCTTTGGGCTACAGCCTGCTACACCCATGATAAGCATAGCCGAAGCCACTAAAGTTATAATTCTCTTTTTCATAATAAACTCCTTTCAGTTTTTAGTTTTAAGAAAAATTGAAACCTATAATATTTCATCAACGATGCCAAGTAATGTTTTGGCATTTTCGTTGTTGAATCCACAATAATTTGTACATTTAGATACTTTAAATCCAAACACACTTCTAACGTGTGCTGCCGCCGATAAGTAAGCACCAATGCTGCTTTGATGGCGGTCATCATCAGCATAAATTGTTATTGAAGGAACATTCTCATAGACATATGTGAAGACCTTGCCAACATAATTGACTCTGCAACCAGTTGCGTTTGCACAATTTGTATATGCTGTTCTTAATCTATTTTCCATTTCTCCAACACTTCCACCATATGTTGAAGCGCTTGCTGGAGAACCCCATGTTTCATAAAGGATTGTTTGACAATCGTTTTGAGTCTCGTCTATTCTGCTTTTAAGTTTTGTAACTGCGGATAAGAAACTGTTGTAATTAGATAAAGGTGTTGTCGATTGTTCTTGTAAAATAACGTAATCATAGTGATTTGTTGTTAATTTTTGTTCAACAACTTTTCCTAATTCATCATTAGGATCAGCATAACTAGATAATCTATAACTACTTCTTACAACAAAATCATAAGAAACTTCATAATTCAAATTATCAGAAATGGCCTTGAAATATTTAGGAACAGCCGGATCAGTCTCACTGTTTTGTCTCCAAGTAAAACTATTACCAATAAATAGAACATTTGGGTTTGCTTTTAAATCACTCCAAACAACTGGCTTACCACCAATCATATGAAAGAAATTTCCAGAAGTTGTTGGTTGTGATTCACTATAGTAGTAAACATCATTCGAGATATCAGAAATGTCTGTTCCGTAAGTATAAACAGTCATCTTTGGATCAAACGCACATTTACTAACACAAGTAACGCTCTTAGGAAGAATGATTGAATTCATATCGATGCCAGTAAAATAGTAATCACCAATATATTCGATACCATTTTCAATCTCGATTTGGTTAACTTTTGATTTGATTGGCGCCCAAGGGACTTCACTTTCAGAACTGTAATCGATGCCAATTCCAACTCCATCGATAAATAATGCGAAATTCCCATCGATATCGTAACTAGAAAGAGTTAATGACTTATCATGAG
>JAKSVY010000061.1 GCA_024413875.1 Bacilli bacterium | reverse complement strand
TTGCTTTGAATTTAGCTCCTTGCTGCACACCAATTCCAGGAGATGACATCATTGGCTATATTACAAGAGGTAAAGGCATTACAGTTCATAGAAGGAGTTGTCCAAATGTCTTACGAGAAAATGAAAGACTTATCGATGTTTTTTGGAGAGATGATTTAGAATATTCAACTCATCCAGTTGACATTGTAATTGAATCTTTAGATAGACCTAACTTATTAGTTGAAATTGTTAATTGTTTAACAAGCGCTAAAGTTTCAATCAATTCTATTCATGCACGCTTAGCAAGTAATGGTAACGCAGTGTTCAGTGCAACTATTCTTGTAAGTGACGCAAAAAGATTATCCGATATATTTAATATATTACATAACGTTTCAGGCGTTTATAACGTCTCAAGAGTTATCCATTAGGAAAGGAGAAAGTTATGGGTGTAAATAACGTAAAAGGCACACACGATATCATGGGCGAAGAAGCTAGAGCTTTCTTTGCTGTTGAAAGTTTATTACGCGAATGTGCAGAAGCATTCGCTTATAGCGAAGTTAGACCTCCTGTGCTCGAATATAGCGAAGTATTCGTTCGTGGAGTAGGCGAATCAAGTGATATTGTTAGAAAAGAAATGTACACATTTGAAGACAAGGGTGGTCGTATGAATACTCTTCGTCCAGAATTTACAGCAGGCATTATGCGTCTTGTTGTTCAAAACAAATTACTATTTACTAACGAATTACCTTTGAAACTTTATTATGATGGTCCTGTATTTAGATATGAAAGACCTCAATTAGGTAGATACCGTCAATTTAATCAATTTGGTGTTGAATCTGTTGGCTGTACAAATCCTATGAATGATGTTGAAGTTATTTCTTTAGCTTATGCAATGTTAATGGCATTAGGACTTGAAAATGTAAAAGTCAAAATTAATACATTAGGTGATGATGAATCGAGAACAAATTACAAAGTTGCATTAAAGGAATACTTTGGAAAGCATATTGAAAATATGTGTCCTGATTGCAAACAACGTTTCGAAATAAATCCTTTAAGAATTCTTGATTGTAAGGTTCCTGAGGACCAAGAAATTGTTAAAGATGCTCCTAAGATGTCTGACTATTTATCAGAATCAGCAAAAGAAAAATTTGCTTTCGTTCTTCAAGCATTAGAAGGATTAGAAATACCTTATGAAGTCGATGATACTTTAGTTAGAGGACTTGATTATTATAGTGATACAGTCTTTGAATTCCATTATACAAGTGCGAAAGGCAATAACTATGGTGCAATTGGAGCTGGTGGACATTATGATCGTTTAGTTCACGAGATGGGTGGACCTGATCTTCCAGGTGTTGGCTTCTCATTTGGTGTTGAAAGACTTGTTTCTGTTTTAACAGATGATGGTTTATTACCTTCTGTTTCTAAAAAAGTTGATGTCTATGTAATGCCAATGGGTCCTGAAGCTAAAATGATAGGCATGCAAGCTGCAAATGCATTAAGAATGTATGGCGTTGTAGTTGATTACTGCTTTGACGATGTCAAGTTTGGAAATATGTTCAAACGCGCTCAAAAGAAGAACGCTAAATATGCTTTAATCATTGGTGATAACGAAGTTAAAGAAGAAAAAACAATTCTTAAGAACTTAGAAACTCAAGAACAAATTGAAGTTAACAATTCTGAATTAATTGACAAAGTAATTGAATTACTTGATGGTTCAGAAGGAAATAAAGAATGTAAATGTGATGGCGAACGTGAATGCGAATGCTGTTGCTGTCAAAACAAAGGAGAATAATATGGAAAGAACATGTAGAAATACAGAATTATCCATCGCTAACGTCGGACAAGAAGTGACTCTTGTTGGATGGGTTAGCAAAAGAAGAAACTTAGGTTCCATTCTCTTTATTGATCTTAGAGATCGTTCTGGCATTATTCAAATTATGGTACCAGATACTGAAAACGTACCTGATATTCGTAATGAATATGTTATCCAAGTAGTTGGTACAGTAAATAAAAGAGAAGTTGCAAATCCTAAGATGAAAACAGGTGAAATTGAAGTAATTGCCAAAACTATTAAAGTAGTTAATACTGCAAAAACAACTCCAATTATCATCGCAGATGATACTGACGCATTAGAAGACACAAGACTTAAATATCGTTACCTCGATTTACGTCGTCCATGCATGCAAAAGTATTTTGATATTCGTGACACAATTAAAATCACAACTCATAGCTATCTTCATAAATTAAAATTTATTGAAATTGAAACACCTATGTTATGTGCTTCTTCTCCAGAAGGCGCTAAAGAATATTTAGTTCCATCTAGATTACATCATGGCAGCTTTTATGCTTTACCTCAATCCCCACAAATGTTTAAACAACTTTTAATGGTTGGCGGTTTTGAAAGATATTATCAAATTGCTAGATGCTTCCGTGATGAAGATTTACGTGCTGATAGACAACCTGATTTCACACAAATTGATATCGAAACTTCTTTCCTTGATCAAAATCAATTCTTAGAAATGATGGAAGGCTTAGTTCATGAAATATTCATGAATACAATTGGCTATGATGTCAAACTCCCATTAAGACAAATGCCATATTATGAAGCAATGGAACGTTTCGGTAGTGATAAACCAGATACAAGATTTGGCATCGAACTTCATGATTTAAAGGAAGTTTTCAAAGAAACAACATTCGAAGGATATAAGTCTGCTCAAACAATTAAAGGTATTTGTGTTCCTAATGTTGCTGATGTTACATCAAGAAAAGTTATTGATGGATTAACATTAGAAGCTAAGAAATATGGTTTAGGCGGTCTCGCAGTTCTTAAAGTTGAAAACGGAGAATTAACCGGATCATTTGTTAAATTCCTTTCAGAAGGCGAAAAAGCAGCTTTAATCAAAGCATTTGAAGCAAACAATAATGATATCATTATTATCTCAGCTGGTAATTACAATAGAGTTACTCCATTATTAGGTGCAATTCGTATCAATTATGGTCGTAGTTTAGGTTTAATTAAACCAAATACATATGATATTTTATGGGTTGTTGACTTCCCAATGTATGAAAGAGACGTTGAAAGTGGCGCCATTGTTGCAACTCACCATCCATTCACACGTCCTAAGGATGAAGATTTACATTGGTTAGATGAAGATCCAACTAAAGCATTAAGCTATGCTTATGATATTGTTATCAATGGTTATGAAGCAGGTGGTGGAACACTTCGTATTTACGACCAAGATATTCAAAAGAAAATCTTCAATATTCTTGGCTTATCCGATGAGGAAGTTGCTAAGAAATTTGGATACTTCGTTGACGCTTTACAATATGGCACACCTCCACACTGTGGTATGGCTTTCGGCCTTGATAGACTCGCAATGATCCTTGGTGGAACAGATAATATTCGTGATGTTATCGCATTCCCTAAGAACCTTGCTGGTGTATGTCCAATGAGTGGCGCTCCAACCGAAGTTACTCAACAACAAATTGATGATTTAGGTCTTATAATTAAGAAAGAAGATTAATCATTATAAATTTTATTTATACAAAAACTAAATAAATACTAAAAAACTACTAATATAAAGGAGAACAACATGAACAAAAAAATCGATGAATTAAGCGTTGCTGCAATCCGTTCGTTATGTATTGACGAGATTAACAAAGCTAATTCTGGTCACCCAGGTATGGCTCTTGGCAGTGCCCCAATTCTTTACACATTATGGACAAGACATTTAGTCAGTGATCCAAAAAATCCTAAATGGATAAATAGAGATAGATTCGTCCTTTCTGCAGGTCATGCTTCTGCTCTTTTATACGCATTTCTCCATTTAAGTGGATATGGCGTCTCTATGGACGACATTAAACAGTTCAGACAACTTGGTTCTTTAACTCCAGGACATCCAGAATTTAGATGGACACCTGGTGTTGACGCAGGCAGTGGACCTCTAGGTCAAGGTATTGCTCAAGCTGTTGGTATGGCTATGGCTGAAGAGTCCATTAAAGCTAATTACCCTGATGGCGATAAAATTATGAACCATTATACATATGTATTATGTGGCGATGGATGTTTGCAAGAAGGTATCTCTCAAGAAGCAATTTCTTTAGCAGGACATCAAAAATTAAATAAACTCATTCTTTTATATGATGCAAATGAAGTTACTCTTGATGGTGCTTTGGATTTATCTTTCTCTGAACAAGTTAAAGGAAGATTTGCTGCTAGCGAATGGGATGTCTTAGAAGTTGAAGATGGCAATGATATTGAAGCAATTGATGCTGCTATCGCTAAAGCGAAGAAGTCTAAAGAAAAACCAACAGTTATTGTTATTCATACTGTTATTGGATATGGTTCTGGCAAACAAGGAACAAACAAAGTCCATGGTGCTCCTTTAGGAGTAGAAGATGGTAAACATGCAAAAGTTGATGTTTATGGTTTCGATCATGAAGACTTCTATATTCCAGAAGAGGTCAGAGAACAATTTGCTAGGACTTTTGTTGCTAGAGGTGAAAAAGCTTATGCTGATTATCAAGAAACTTTTGCAAAATATAAAAAGGCACATGCTATGGAAGCAGAAAGATTTGAATATCTCTCTGAAAATAATGTTGATAAGTATGTTCCAGAAGTTTATCCAGATTTTGTTGAAGGAAGCACAACATCAACAAGGGTTGCTTCTGGTAAAGCATTGAATGCTTTTATGCAATCCGTTCCTAATCTTATCGGTGGTTCTGCTGACGTTGCTGGTTCTGTTATGACAAAACTTGATGGTGGTAAAAACTTTGAACCAGGATGTAGAGATGGACACAATGTCAACTGGGGTATTCGTGAATTTGCAATGGCTGCTGCTCAAAATGGCATGCTTCTTCACGGTGGTGTTAGAACTTATGTTGGTTCATTCTTTGTCTTTACCGATTATTTCAAATCAGCAATTCGTATGGCTGCATTAAGCGAATTACCTGCTATTTATTTGTTATCACATGACTCAATTGCTGTAGGTGAAGATGGTCCAACTCATCAACCTATTGAGCAATTAGCTATGCTAAGAAGCATTCCAAACATGCATGTCATTAGACCATGTGATGAAAGAGAAACATATGCCGCTTGGGTCAACGCTCTTAAGAGTCAATTACATCCAACAGCAATCATTCTTTCAAGACAAGGATTGCCATTAATTGCAGGAAGTAGCACTGAAGGTGTTAACAAAGGCGCTTATGTTGTAAGTAAAGAACAAAGCCAAGCTCAATTTATTCTTGTTGCTACTGGTTCTGAAGTATCTGTTGCAGTTGATGCTCAAAAGAAACTTTTAGAGAAAGGCGTTGATGTTAGAGTTGTGTCTATGCCATCTTGGGAATTATTCGAAGAGCAAGATGAAGCTTATAAAGATAGTGTTTTATGCCTACCATGGGATAGACGTATCTCTGTTGAAATGCTATCAACCTTTGGTTGGGATAGATATTCTAAGCATCATATGGGTCTTGATAGATTTGGAACTTCTGGCCCAGCAAAAGATGTAATTAAGCACTTCAATTTCACAGCTGATCATTTGGCAGAAACAGTTGAAAGTTTAGTTAAATAGTTCGTTAATACACTAATTAGCGATGATTAATTTCATCGCTTTTTATTTATTCTTGATAATATTTTAGATTGCTTGAAAGATATATTTCATATATAGTAAGTGTGGAGATTTTTATGGCAAATTATATTTACATTGACAATTACACAAACAAAGGAAAACTTGGTATTTCAATTTCTACTTTTAACAGTTTAGTTTCTGAAGCATTGAAAAATATCACAGAAGTTAAGGTAGCCAAGAAAAAGAAAGCCAAGAATATTTTTGAGGATGTTGCTCAAAAAGTATTCCAACTCAATAAACCAGTTAATACTACCATTAGAAATGGTATTGTTCATATCAATGTCGTTGTTGACGTAGTAAAAGGCACAAATCTTCAACAAGTTACTAGATCTATTCAAGAAGAAATCAACAACACAATTCTTCTTGCAACAGAACAAGTACCATTTGACGTCCAAGTAAAGGTAGCTTCAATTATTGAAAAATAAGTATGGCAACTAGAAAAAAAGAAACATCATACGTTGAAACACATAATCGTGCTGTCGAAAGATTTAGAAAAGCTTCACGAATTCTAATTTGGGCAGGCATTTTTAATGTTCTTGGACTAGCAATTGGTATTGTACAAGTCACAACAGGTGTTAGTGACACTCTTCCTTTCTATTTCTGCTTTGGAGTTGTAAACCTTTTATTCAACTCGCTAATAGTGAGAATTGGAAACATCTTCTGGGAATTTACAATTGTTATTGTAATAGCTATGGTGTTCTCAATTGGAGCAATACTATTAAGTGTTTACGCCTCACAAGGAAGAAGAAAACCATTGATTATTGCTACTGGGATTTATTTCTTGGATTGGATAGTTGTCCTTGTAACTTATTTCTTAGCATTAGATAACTGGCAAAATCTTGTCATGTCATGCGGCTTCCACATCATTATTAGTGGTTGTTTAGCATATGCTATCTATCAATATTTTAATGTAATTAATATCGAAAAACGATTCGTTAATAAACCAGTTGAAGAAGAAAACATTGAAGCAAAAGGGGAATAAATATGGAACAATCAAGAAACCAACAAAATTATGTCATTATGACGGTTGTTTATGACGAATTAACTGACTATGTATGCTCTGAAGGTAAAACATTTAGAGATGCAAAGGAACTTATTGCAGAGTTATGCGAACAACCATATGAACTTGTTAGCGATTATATTAAGATCTCCGTTGCTAGTTGTTTGAATAACTATGGAGCAATTAAAGAAGCTTATGAACCACACCTTAAGAATTGGAAATGGGATAGACTTCCTCTTCTTACTCAAGCAATTTTACTTATGTCATATGCACACTTCTACTATGTAGAAAAAATAGAAAAAAGAATTGTTATCAGCATTGCTGTTGATTTAGCAAAAAAATATGTTGAAGAAAAACAAGGCAAGTTTGTTCATGCAATTCTTGATGAGGTTTTAAAATAAAAGATGCCAATTGAAAGACCTGTTTACTCAGTAACTGATATCAATCGTTATGTGAAAGCAGTATTGTCCAATGATGAAAATTTAAAATTTATTTTCGTTAAAGGTGAGCTTTCCAATTTTAAGTATGGAGCAAATGGTCATTTATATTTCTCTTTAAAGGATAAGGATTGCATTATCAATGCAGCGATGTTTGCTACCTATGCAAATAGAATATCTTTTTCACCAAAAAACGGTGATGAAATTGTCGTAATGGCTTCTGTTGATGTCTATCCAGCAAGAGGAACATATCAGCTTATTGTCTATGAAATGAATCCGGTTGGACAAGGTCAACAACTAGTTGAATTAGAAAAATTAAAGAAACAATTACAAAGCGAAGGCCTATTTGACGTTTCTAGAAAACGCGAACTAAATATCTATCCACGCGCAATCGGGGTTATAACCGCTCCAAATGGGGCGGCAATTAAAGATATAATCACTAACGTGAAGCGAAGATATCCAATATGTGACATATATGTCTTTCCAAGCTCTGTTCAAGGCGAGAATGCCCCAAAGGAACTTCTTAAAGCATTTTATAAGTCACAAGAATATGACTTGGACACATTAATTATTGGACGCGGTGGTGGCGCTAGTGAAGATTTAAGCGCGTTTAACGATGAAAAGCTGGTCCGTGCAATAGCAGAAAGTAAAATGCCTGTTATAGCTGCTGTCGGCCATGAAATTGACTCAACTTTAGTTGATTATGTTGCAGACAAAAGAGCAAGTACTCCAACAGGTGCCGCTGAACTTGCTACTGTTGATAGAAGAGAAATTGAACAAAGATTTCAATATGCAATTGATGATATGAAAGCTTCTATCTATGATAGATTAGATGAAATGAAAGAAAACATATCTTCGTATAAGGAAGATCTTGTTGATGAATTAAGAAATAAATGTGAAAGAATTTCTTTAGAAATTAATTCTTACAATAATCAATTGGAAGCGTTAAATCCTTTAAAGGTTCTTGAAAGAGGATATGCAATTGTCACTGATAGTGAGGGAAAAGCTATTTCTTCTTTAGAAGATATAAAACAAGGTGACAAGATTAAAACAAAAATGAAAGATGGAACAATCACAGCAATAGTTGAAGAAAAGGAGAGTAAATAATATGGAAGAAAAAGAAACAATTAACTTCGAAGAAGAATTGAAGAAACTTGATGCAATTGTAAATAGCATTTCTTCTAAAACTCTATCCCTTGATGAGAGCTTGAAACAATATGAAGAAGGCACAAAAATCATCAAGAAACTTGAAAAGGCTTTAAAGGAAGCGGAAGATAAAGTAGAAAAGGTAGTAGGAATCGAAT